>JAYVXB010000185.1:0-7195 GCA_043785585.1 Deltaproteobacteria bacterium
GCCGCAGCCCATGCGCGCCCCTCCTCCGGAAGCTCGGCCGCGACGTCGCGCGCGAAGTGTTGCCGCGTGAGCGCGTCGTCCCAGAACGCGCGGCTGCGCGCCTCGAACCACGGGTCTTCCGCGCCGAACGAGCCGGTGTGCTCCTCGAACGTGCGCCGCATCGCTTCGAGACGAGGCGCGTGCAGAGGCGTGCCGGCGATCGCGACGATGCGCTCGTAGATGTCGAACGGACTCAGAAGCACTGCGTCGCAAGACCAGCGATCGAGCGGCTCACGCAGCCCGCGAGGAAGATCAGTCGGTTCGTCATGGTCCTCAGGCTATATGAGGTAATCTCGCGAACGACAACGCACGACCATGCAAAACCGCGTCTTTTTCCCCCAAATCGCGCTCGACACGTGGCTCTCCGACAGCACGGTCGACTTGCAGCAGACCGAGCTCACGATCGTCGGCGAAGGGCGGCGCTACAAGCTCGCCGAAGCGGTGCGCATCATGCGCGAGGTGACCGGCTCGCCCGACACGAACGAGCTCATCGGCAAAGTGAAGTCGATGGCGTACTTGCAAGAGCTCGGCGGCGAGATCGTCGAGTCGTCGATGATCCTCGGCGACCAGGCGTACGACGTGATCCCCGGTTGGCTCGGCGCGCCGGTGGGTACCTTCGACGAGCACATCGCATCGCCCGCCCGAATGAAAGAGCGCGAGAAGCGCACGGGCGACTACGAAGAGCCCCGCAACGAAGAAGATCTTCTCGCGCGCTTCCTCGCCAAGGAGCTCTGAAAGCACCCGACGACTGGCGAACCCTCGCCGGTCGCGTCACGATCCGAACGCCGTCTCTCAACCTCGCGCCTCGCATGAGCTCCCGCCTCGCCGACATCCTCTTCCTCGTGACCGCGCTGACGTACCTCGGCGCGTGCGCGCTGTTCGTCGCGTATCTCGCGGGGCGCGCCGAGTGGGCGCTCAAGGTCGCGCCGCGACTCGTCGCGCTCGGTGCCGCGATGCACGCGGGGCACATCGTCGTCGCGTCGTTCGTCTGGCACGTATGCCCGGTCGAGGGGATCCACTTTGCGATGAGCGTCGTTTCGATGCTCGCGTGCGTGGTGTACCTCGCGATGCGGACGCGATTTCGGATCGACGTCGTCGGCGCGTTCGTCGCGCCGGTCGCGCTCACGTTTCTCCTCGCGTCGCACTTCGCGCCGACCGAGCCATCGCAGCGCGTGAAGAGCGCCATCCTCCCGTTTCACATCGCGTCGAACCTCTTCGGCGTCGCGCTCTTCACGCTCGCGTTCGCGGCGGCCGTCGCGTACCTCGTGCAAGAGCATCGCCTCAAGCAGAAGCGGATCGGCGGCGCGTTCCAGCGATTGCCGCCGCTCGATGCGCTCGACAAAGCCGAGCATCGTTTCTTGCTCGCCGGCTTTCCTCTCCTGACGATCGGCATTCTCACCGGGACGCTGTGGGCCGGGCACGTCGAGGCGGGGAGCGCTTCGGAGGTCGCGCGCGCGGCGTTCAGCTACGTGTCGTGGCTCCTCTTCGCGGGCGTGCTGCTGCTGCGCGCGGCGGCGGGTTGGCGCGGGCGGCGCGCGGCGTACGGGACGATCGCGGGCTTCGGGTTCGCGGTGCTCGTCCTCCTCCTCTATCTGCTTCGTGGTGCAGTGGTTCCCGCGGCCGTCGCGATCGTCGGAGGAACGCCGTCGTGATCGTCGTCGTCGGGCTGTCGCATCGCACCGCGCCCGTCGAGCTGCGCGAGCGGTTCGCGACAGGTGCCGACGTGTTGCCGCAAGTGCTCGCACGCCTCAGCGCGCGGCAAGAGTTGAGCGAGGTGATGTTTCTGTCGACGTGCAACCGCGTCGAGGTCGTCGCGTTGACGAACGGGAAGACCGAGGACGCGACGCGCGCGATTCGCGAGGTGCTCGCCGCGCACGGGCAGATGGACAGCGCCGAGACGATCGCATCCGCGCTCTACGAGAAGTCGGGCGACGACGCGATCCGGCACATCTTCCGCGTCGCCGCGAGCCTCGAGTCGATGGTCCTCGGCGAGCCGCAGATCCTCGGCCAGGTCAAAGAAGCGTACGACGCGGCGATCGCCGCAGGCACGCTCGGGAGCTTCCTCGGGCGGTGCGTCCATCGCGCGTTCACCGTCGCGAAACGCGTCCGCAGCGAGACGGCGATCGGCGCGGGCACCGTCAGCATCAGCAGCGTCGCCGTCGATCTCGCGCGGAACATCTTTGGCGATCTCTCGAAGCACACGGTGCTGCTTCTCGGTGCCGGCGAGATGGCGGAGCAAGCGGCGAAGAGCCTCGGCAAAGGCGCGCACGCGATCCGCGTTTGCAATCGGAGCTTCGATCGCGGCGCGGCGCTCGCGCGCGAGTTCGGCGGCGGCGTCGCGCCGTGGGAGTCGCTCGAGGACGAGCTCGTCGTCGCGGACGTCGTCGTCGCCAGCACGGGAAGTCCGACGTACGTGATCACACGCGACATGGTGAAGCGCGCGATGAAGGCGCGCCGCGGACGCACGCTCTTCTTCATCGACATCGCGGTGCCGCGGAACGTCGAACCGAGCGTGCACAAGATCGACAACGTGTACGTCTTCAACGTCGACGATCTCGAAGCTCAGGTCGCCGACGGACTGAAGTCGCGCCACGGCGAGGTCGCGTCGGCCGAGGCGATCGTCGCGCACGAGCTGGCCGAGTTCCAAACGTGGGCGCGCGGGCTCAACGTGCAGCCGACCGTCGTCGCTCTCCGCGCGAAGACGCGCGCGGTGCTGCTCGCGGAGCTCGAGCGCAGCCTCGGCGGCCGACTGAAGCATTTGAACGAAGGCGACCGCGCCGCGCTCACGCAGATGATCGAGAGCGCGACGAACAAGCTGCTCCACGCGCCGACGACACGACTGAAGGCCGCTGCGGCGAGCGACGAAGGCGCCGACTTCGCCGAGGCGCTGAAGCACCTGTTCGATCTCCCCGATCCGCCGGCGACGAGCGAAGAGGCGCGGGAAGATCACAAGGGCGCCGCGGAGAACCACGGCGACGACGACGAGCGACTACCGAACTAATCGCGGCAGGCGGTCGACGTCGCCTCGAGCAGCGGGCAAGCGGCACGCGATCGCGCTATCACCATCCACGATGCGCCCTTCGTCGTGCCTCGCGCTCTCGCTCTCGCTCTTCGCGTCGGCGTGTGTCTCGTACGGGCCGTTGCCGCGACGGGTGGGGCCCGCGAGCGCGACCGTGACATCGACGTGGTACTCGCCGCTCGGCCGTCATCATCCGCTCGCGGGGCAGATCTGGAACGTGCAGAGCGCACGCTTCACGCGCGAGCGCGATCTCGTGGCGGCCCTCGCGTCGGCGCGCATGGTCTTGCTCGGCGAGAGTCACGACAACCACGACCATCATCGGCTTCAGGCGACGCTGCTGCGCGCGATGGTCGATGCGGGGCGTCACCCCGCCGTCGCGTTCGAGATGTTCGACACCGACGAGCAACAGAAGATGGACGACGCGCTCATGGTCACGCCTCGATCGAGTGACGCGATCGCGCGCGCCGTCGGCTGGGAGAAGAAGGGGTGGGCACCATGGCCCGCGTACGCGCAGATCGCGAACGTCGCGATCGATCGCGGGCTCCCGATCGTCGCGGCGAATCTTCCCCTGCGCGAGGTGCGTGCGATCGCGCGGCAGGGGCTCGGCGCGATCGACGCGCGTGAAGCGGGCGAGCTCGGATTGAACGAGCCGATGCCCGAAGATCTCGCGGCGTCGTTGCGCGACGAGCTCGTGGCGTCGCACTGCGGGCACTTGCGCGGCGACGCGGTCGAGCGAATGGCTCTGGCGCAGCGCGCGCGCGACGGCCAGATGGCTGCGCGGATGCTTCTCGCGTCACGCGGCGACGGCGCTGTCCTCATCGCGGGCGCGGGGCACGCTCGAAGAGATCGCGGTGTACCTCGCGCGCTCGCGCGGCGCGACGCGACGATCACGATTGCGAGCGTAGCGTTCGTGGAGGTCGACGACGCAGTGCTCGAGCCGCACGCCTACGCCGCGAAGTGGCACGCGGCGACGCTCCCGTTCGACTACGTCGTGTTCACGCCGCGCGCGTCCGACGAGGATGCCTGCGCGAACATGAGACGAAAGTGAGCGGCCGCGTTCAGCGCGTCGCTTCCGGGTACTCCTCGTCGGCGATGACGAGCGTCTCGGCCTCCGCTTCGCGCGTCCACTTCTGAACCGCGGGCATCGCGCGGATCGCCTCGACATACGCGGTCGCGACTTCGTCGAGCGTCACGGCGTACGTCACGAAGCGCGTCGCGACCGGCGCGTACATCGCATCGGCGACGCTGAATCTTCCAAAGAGGTACGGCCCGCCCTTGCCGAAGCGCGCGCGGCAGTCACGCCAGATCTCGAGGACGCGCTCGATGTCGGCGAGCGCTCCGATGGTGCGACCACGCCCGGGAAAACGACCGCGGAGGTTCATCGGCATGTGCTGGCGGAGCGCGGCGAAGCTCGAGTGCATCTCGGCGCTGACCGAACGCGCGACGGCGCGCGCGGCGCGATCGTCCGGCCAGAGCTTCGCTTCGGGGAAGGTCTCGGCGAGGTACTCCCCGATCGCGAGCGAATCCCAGACAGTGAGATCGCGGTGAACGAGCGCGGGGACACGGCTTGAAGGCGAGTGCTTGCGAATCGCCGGCGGCGAGTCTGGCCGATGGAGCGGGATGAGCACTTCGTCGAACGGGACGCCGACGTGCGCGACGGCGAGGTGGCCACGAAGCGACCAGGACGAGTAGTTGCGGTTGCCGATGTAGAGAGTGAGCTCGGGCATGCGGCGACGGTGGCGCTCGGCGCGCGTGCCGTCAAGGAGTCGCGATCGTCGATTGATCCGGCGCAAGGAGCGCCTTCTCGTAGACGTTGTCTTCCCACTCGTTGTCGATCTCTTCGATCAGCACGAACCCGTTCTTCTCGTAGAGACGACGTGCATTCACGAAGCGACGCGACGACTCGAGCCAGATGCGATCGTACCCGGCTGCGCGCGCGAACGACTCGGCGTGCGCGTAGAGCGATCGCCCGAGCCCGGACCCGCGCATGTCGGCGCGGAGATAGAGGCGCTTGATCTCGCAGGTGGCCCCCTCCTTCGGCCGCACCGCGACGGTGCCGACGACCTCGCCTTCGGTCTCCGCGACCCAGAACCCCGCGCGCGCGCCCGCGTAGCGATCGATCGCGCCATCGAGATCTTCCTTGATGCCGCCGACGTGAACGGAGAAGCCGTACTCCGCGAGGACCCGCTCGACGAGTCGAACGACGGAGCTCTGATCGGCCGCCGCGTATTTGCGAATGCGCGCGCTCATGGCGTTTCCACTAGCATCCGCGGAGCATGCTCGATCGGGGTCGCTTCGCCCGCTACGAAATGGTGCCCGCGACGAGCTCGTCGCAGAAGTACCATTTCCTCCCGATCGAGCCGCTGCTCGATCCGCGCTATCGGACGTCGCCCGGTTTCGAAGGCGACGGCACGCAGGGCACGCACCGCTTCCTCTGACGGACCGTTCGCACATGCATCCCGCTCATCGGCTCGACGTTCGGCTCCACGATCTCGCGTTCGCACTCGGTGCATGCGCGAACGTCCGCGACCACGCACCGATCGCCGAGAGGATCGCGCGCGGGTGGTCGGCACGAGGGCTCGTATGTCTTTCGGTGCGATCGGCGTTCGATTTGCTGCTCGGCGCGCACGCGTGGCCGCGCGGCGACGAGATCGTCTTCTCGGCGATCAACGTGGCGGACATGCCGCGCATTGCGCGCGCGTACGGCCTCGAGGTCGTCCCCGCCGACATCGACGCGCGGACGCTCGTTCCTTCCGTGGCGCAGATCGAACGAGTGCTCTCTCCGCGTACGCGCGCGATCGTGGTGGCGCAACTCTTTGGGTCGCGTTCGAATCTCGCGCCGCTCGCGGAGGTCGCGCGTCGTCACGGCGCGTTGCTAATCGAAGATTGTGCACAGGCGTTTCGCGATCCGCGTGACGTCGGCGCTCCCGATGCCGACGTGTCGCTGTATAGCTTCGGATCGATCAAGACCGCGACCGCGCTCGGCGCCGCGCTCGTTCGCGTCGAGGACGCACGTGTGCTTTCGCGGATGCGCGCGGCGCAAGAGGCGTGGCCGGTTCAATCGCGCGACACGTTCCGGCGCAAAGTCATGAAGTACGCGGGGCTCGTCGGCGCGAGCAACCCGGCCGCGTACGAGCTCTTCGCGAAGGGCTGCGCGCTCCTCGGGCGCGACCTCGACGACGTGACGCGCGACCTGTTGAAGGGGTTCAGCGGCGCCGAGCTCCTCCCGCAGATTCGCCAGCAGCCGTCCGCTCCGTTGCTCGCGCTCCTCGAGCGACGACTCCGCCGCTTCGACGGGCGAAGGCTCGCCTCGCGCGCGGCGTACGGCTCTCGCGTCGCGCGCGAGCTGCCGGCGGGGCTCGCGCACGCGGGGGGCGATCTCGCGTCGCACACGCACTGGGTCTTCACCGCGCGCTCGGCCGATCCGAATGCCGTGACGGCGACGCTGCGTCGCGCGGGGTTTCACGCCACGCGTCGTGGCGCGAGCCTCGAAGCGATCGCGCCGCCGCCTGTTCGCGCGGAGCTCGAGCCGGTCATCGCGAACGCGCTCATGCGCGAGCTGGTCTTTCTTCCGGCGTACCCCGAGATGCCCGAGGACGCGCTCGCGCGAATGATCGACGTGCTTCACGGCTCGCGAGCGGCGGGCGTCTTCGCGCGCGGGATCTAGCTACCGAGGCCTTGCCGCCGTTTGTGCTCGCGCCAGCACGCGGGGCAGCGCCAAACCGGAACGAGATCGCCGTTCGCGCGTTTCTCGCGGACGAGTCGCCATCCGTATTTCGCGCTGATGAGCGTCGACGTGTCGTCATCCTCGGCCGGCGAGGGGATGCCGCAGTCCGAGCACGTGCGAGCGTCGACCGTCATTCGACGCAGGGTAGCGCGGGCTCCACGGTGTCGGCCAACGATGCGCGCCTCGCTTTCCACCGCAAGAAGGGGCGCTCGACGACGACGTGCGCGACGTATGCGAGCGCGAGCGTCGCCGCGATCGAGAGCAGGATGCGTGCGGGTACTTCTGCGATGCCGAGCGGCACGCGTCGCGTGACGCCGAACGCCATCGTCACGCCGTACATGTGCACGAGGTAACCCGCGTACGTCAGCGTGCCCGCCCACGCGAGCGGTCGCCACGCGAGCAGACGCGCG
>JAYVXB010000186.1:0-7192 GCA_043785585.1 Deltaproteobacteria bacterium
GTGGCTCGAGGTGCAGAGCACCCGAACGTGCGCGCTCAACCTCAACGGCCTCCACGTCGAATCGCCGCGCGGCACGCTCAAGGACACGTTCGACATCACGACCGACACGTGGCTCGGCCCGAACGGGATCTTCGTCCTCGCCGACTCGGCCGACTCGACCAAAAATCACGACCTCCCCGTGCCGATCTTCGTCTGGAGCGGCGCCGCTGCCGACGTCCTCGTCAACTCGGGCGATACGATCACCTTCATGGCGGGCGCCGTCACCGTCGAGAGCTTCGTCTACCCGGCCTTCCAGACGGTCTACGTCGGTCGCTCGCTGAGCTTTCCCGTCGACTGCGCGTGGAGCGACCGGTCGAGCTGGGCGCGGTGGAGCTGGGCGTTCCACGCGTGGAGCGGCACGTACCTCGGCACGCCGAACGCGGACAATACCGACGTCGCGTGCTACTAGACGCGCGCCTCCATGGCCCGCAAAAAGAAGACCATTCACTTCGTCAGCCTCGGCTGCGTGAAGAACCGCGTCGACAGCGAGGTCATGCTCGGCGTCGCGAACGCCGAAGGTTACGAAGTGAAGAGCGAGGCCGACGAGGCCGACGTCATCGTCGTCAACACGTGCGGCTTCATCGGCGAGGCGAAGCGCGAATCGATCGACACTATTTTCGAGCTCGCCGAGCTGAAGAAACACGGCACGCTGAAGAAGCTCGTCGTCACGGGATGCCTCTCGCAGCGCTACTCGACCGAGATGAGCACGCAGATGCCCGAGGTCGATCACTTCCTCGGATCGAGCGACATGCTCAAGCTCGGCGAAGTGTTGCGCGGTGGTGCCGATCGCATGATGGTCGGCAACCCAGCCGACTGGGTCGTGCGCGCCGGCGATCCGCGCGTCCTCACGCAATCGCGCGCGAGCGCGTACCTGAAGATCGCCGAAGGGTGCAACCGCACCTGCTCGTTCTGCGTGATTCCGCAGCTCCGCGGCAAGCAGCGATCGCGCACCGCCGACGATGTCGTTCGCGAGGCGGAGCAGCTCGTCGCGCAGGGCGTTCGCGAGATCAACCTCATCTCGCAAGACACCATCGCCTACGGCCGCGATCTCGAGGGACCTCGCGTTCGCCTCGCCGCCCTCGCGCGTCGCGTCGCGGACGTCGCGGGCGTCCACTGGGTCAGGCTCTTCTACTTGTATCCCGAGACGATCGACGACGAGCTCGTCGACTTGCTCGCGAACCATCCGAAGGTCGTCCCGTACGTCGACATGCCGCTGCAGCACGCAGCGGACGCGATGCTCAAGCGGATGAAGCGCGGGCACGGCAAGGATCGGCAGCGGCGCGTCGTCGCTCGGATGCGCGAGGCGATCCCGAACCTGACGTTTCGCACGGCGTTCATCGTCGGGCATCCCGGCGAGACCGACGCGGAGTTCGACGAGCTCTGCGAGTTCGTGTCGTGGGCGCGCTTCGAGCACGTCGGCGTGTTTCGCTACTCGGACGAAGAGTCGTGCGGGAGCTTCGCGCTCGAGGGCAAGGTCAAGCCGCTCGTCGCGTCGAACCGCTACCGCAAGCTCATGGCGCTGCAGCGCCGCATCGCGCGCGAGAAGAACAAGCAGTGGATCGGCAAAGAGCTCGAGGTCCTCGTCGAGGGTCCGAGCGAAGAGCACGAGCTCGTGATGATGGGGCGCCACGCGGGCCAGGCGCCGGAGATCGACGGGCAGGTGTATCTGTCCGGCGGCGACGCGCGACCCGGCGAGATCCGGCGCGTCGAGATCGCGCAGGCGAGCGACTACGATCTCGTCGGCGAGCTGCTCGACGCGCGTGACGAAACCACGACGGCGCCGCGCGTGAAGAAGCGCGTATCGCTCAACGTGCTCGGCGGACAGAAGCCGGCGACCTGGCAGTAGTCACAGTCGCGTTCGTCGTCAGCGAGGCGCGCCGCTGCACGAGGGATCCGCGTTCAGCTCTTCGAGATCGACGCGCCACACGACGCGTCCGAGAAAGCCGTGGTCTTCGAGCTTCATCGCGTGGACGAGCTTTCCGTTCGAGACTCCGAGGTACTTGAGCTTGCTCGGCTCGAGCCAGTTGCCCCAATCGACGATGTAGCGGAGCTGCTTTTTCGCGACGAAGCAGTGGACGCGATCGTGGATGATGTCGTCGACGATGTCGTCGTTCACGAGGCCGTCGAGGTTGACGATCTTCTCGCCTCCCGCGTACGCGAGCCATCCCGCGTTCCACGATCCCGCACGGAGTATCGCCGCGTCGTCGCGCAAGACGCGCGCATCTTCGACCCCCGCGTGCTCGCGCCACGTCGGACGCCATCCGTCGACGAGATTCACCGCGGCGCACAGAGCGCCGAGCACGAGTGCGCCGAGCTTCGCGCGCGCGCCGAGCAGCGACGCGAGCCCCGCGACGAGACAGAACATCGGCACCCAGAACTCGGCCGAGTACCAGAGCATCGCGGCGGCGCTGTTCGTTCCGTAGACGACGCAGTAGAGCGCGATGGCCGTCACCGAGTACACGACGAGCGCGGCCTTCGCGGTGGCGAGCGTGCGCAGCTCGTTGCGGACGAGGAACGCGACGATCGCGAGCAAACCGAACACGGCGAAGACGGTCGCGGGGCCGAGGTCGAGCGGGCGAATCAGGACGTACGCAGGAGAGAGCGTGTACGCGGCGGCGTCGGCGGCGCTCGCGATGCTGTAGCCCTTCACGCTCCCCCAGTGCGCCTTCACGCGCGCGCTCGATTGAAGGAAGTGGCCGCTGATCGCGTACGAATGGGCCGCGGCGAGCGCGGCGCCGAGGAAGCTCGCGAGCGCGGACGCGCCGGCGAGGCGCACGTACGCTTTCTCTCTCTCTCTCCAGAAGGCCCAGACGCACGCCGCGACGATCGCCGCGCCGTTCACCGGAAAATCGGTGCGCGCGGCGCACCCGACGAGCACGAACGCGAAGAGCCATCGCTCGCGTTGCTCCGTGAACGCCCACACCGCGCCTGTCGCGCAGACGACGACGAACGGCCACTCCATGACGAGGAGCGGGCACATCATGATCGCGCCGGCGAGCCCCACGAAGAGCACCGCCAGCGTGACGCCGCTCGGAAACACGCGACGCAGCACACGCCCCATCCAGAGAACGCTCACGCACGTGAGCACCGTCGCGACCGCGGTGTGAACGCAGAGACGCGCGTCGATCGACGTGTTGCCGAAGAGGCGCTCCGACGCGGCGCACAGATAGCCGAACAGCGGATGAAAGCCGCTCGTGAGGCTCTCGCCGTCGAACGACCATCGACCGCTCCGCTGGAATTCGCGCGCGAGCTGCAGGTAGTAAAAGCCATCGTCCGGGACGTACGCGAGCTTCGCGTCCAGCGGCATGCGTGCGAAGTGCACCCACTGAACGACGGCGGCGACGACGGCGACCCACTCGAGGTGGATCGTGCGAGTCGCCTGGCTCGACGGAGAGCGCATGGCGCCCACCATGCCGCGACCGGGCCGCTGCGTCACGAATGCTACGGAACCTGCACGTTCGTCGGCGTGCTGCGCGTCGATCCGAACTCCTGCGTGATCTCGAGCACGTCACCGCGCGTCGCTTGCACGTCCGCGTCCCAGGAGCCGCTCGCGTCGGCTTGGGCGCCACTGACACGCCTGTCGCCTGGGATGCTTGGGTTCAAGTTGACGATGACGATGATCGCGTTGGCTTCGGCGCCGCGCGTCGAGACGAGGTGCACCTTCGCCGGATCGGTGGCGGACGGTGCGACGCTCGGCACCGCCGGCGGAGGGAGCGGCAGCGTCGGGCTGGCGCACGCGATCGCGACGAGGACGATCGCGGCGAGGGCGGCGTGGCGCAGAGCGCGGAACATGACGCAAACTATGTAGCACGAGGCGGGCCGTGTCAGATTCTCGGGAAATCGTCGCGATTCCGGGAGCCACGTCGCGAACGATTCGCCAACCTGGTTGACGCTCCGTCACCCGACGAGAACGCCCGCTGGAGGGTAGCCCGTGTGGACGGTGTCGTGAGAAGCTGGTACCTCCCTCCCCTGCGCGCCCTTCGGGAGCGCGCGACCAGTGACTCACGACGCCTCGCCGGCCGCCCAGAGCAGCATCGAAATTGATGAACGTCGCGAAGCGTTTCAAGGACATGACGAGCGCAGTGTTCGCCGCTTCCGACGGCACGCAGACCGCCTCGCCCGCCGTGCGCAGCTGGCGGCGCTGGCCGTGGCTTCGACCGATCCCTTTCGCCCTCGTCATCGCCGGAGTGCTCGCGTCGCGGCGCGGCGCGGACGTCGACCTTGCCGCGGCGAGCCCCGCGGCTGCGCTCGCCGCGGTCCTCGCGACGCGCGGGATCGACTGCGCCGCCGACGACGTCACGTGGACGAGCGGCGCATCCGGAGTCGCGGGCGCGATGATCGGCGGCGCGCGCGCTCTCGTTCGCGCGAGCACGCACGGCGACCCGAACGATCTCTACCTCGTCGAAGCGCGCCTCTCACCGGAAGGCTCCGTCCTCGAGGTCGGCGCGACGTGGAACCTCACGCGCACGACCTCCGTCGACGAATCGCGCCCCGTCTTCAAAGGCCACTTCGCGGCGTACACGACGTCGGCGGACAACCTCGTCACGGGCATCCACGTCCTCGAGCTCGCGGGCCGCGCCAGCGACGCGCCTTCCGACTTCAACCGCACGCAGCGCATGCAGGTCTCGATCACGAACTTGCAGCAGACCGGCCAGATGCGCGGCGTCGTGCAGAACTCCTTCGGCCTCGAGCCCGTCGCGGCGCACGCGACGCTCGCGTGGCGCGAGGACGGCATGCTGATCGTCAAGGCCGACGATCGCGACATCGTGCTCGATCCGGACAAGGGCGAAGCGGTCGTCGGCGGAGCCTTCGTTCGCGCGACGCCGGAAGAGCGGGCGACGCCGGGCAACGTCGTGACATGGGCGGTCGATCGCGTTCGCGACATGCCGTGGTTCGGCGAAGAGCGAATGCAGTGGGTGAAAGCGATCGCGTTCACGGGGCTCGATTGGATCCGCGCGTCGTTCGCGAAAGACACGACGGCCGAGACCGTGAAAGACGAGCTCGGCAACTTGAACTCGGGAGGCGGCGGCTCGGGCCCCACGCCGACGTTCACGGATCCCGAGATCGGCTGGCCGCCCGCGCCGATCAAAGCGCTGCTCACACCGCCGCTCCCCGGCGAAGGCCAGTGGATCGCGCTCGACAAAGATCCGTTCATCTCGCAGACGCCCGGCGCACCGACCGCGTTCATCACGTCGTTCATCCGCCCGAACCCGAAGCGCGCTGATCTTCGTGTGTACGTCACACTATGGGATCCACGGCAGATCGCGCTCCACATGGAGTCGGGCGTCGTCGAGCCCGTGAGCTCGACCGGCGAGCGCGGACCGGGGCTCATTCCGCGAACGCCCGAGGTGATGAAGCGCGTCGTCGCCGCGTTCAACGGTGGATTCCAAGCGCAGCACGGCGAGTACGGGATGCAGGCGAACCGCATCATGTACCTGCCGCCGAAGCCGTACGCCGCGACGGTGATGGAGCTTCGGGACGGGACGACGGCGTTCGGCACGTGGCCCAACTCGCCGAACGTGCCCGACGAGGTTCTCAGCTACCGCCAGAACCTCACCGCGCTCGTCGAGTTCGACAAGTTCAATCCGTGGGGACGCAACTGGTGGGGAGGCACGCCGCCGGGATGGGGCGACAACATCCACACCGCGCGCACCGCGCTCTGCATCACGAAAGAAAATTTCGTCGGCTACTTCTGGTCCGCGAGCATCTCGCCGGACGATCTCGCCGCCGCGCTCCTCGCGACGGGATGCGCGTTCGGCATGCACCTCGACATGAACCCGGGGCACGCGGGCTTCGAGTTCTACAACGTCGTGCAAGACGTCGACTTCAAGCCGCTCGGCCGCCCGATGCAGACCGACTGGGAAGGCGAAGGCAAGGTCGGGCAGATGCCGGGGTGGATGTTCCGCGGGCGCCGGATGATCCGCGGCATGGGGCACATGAATTTTCCGCGCTACATCCAGCGCGAGGGGCGAGACTTCTTCTATCTCACGACGCGGCCCGTTCTTCCGGGCGCCGAGCTCACGAGCGCGATCGCGCCGAAGGAACCGGGCGAGGGCGCGTGGCGGATGAAGGGGCTTCCGCAGCATGGGTTCCCGTACGCGTTGGCGATCACGACGGTCAGGCCGGACGCGAGCAAGGCAAACCTGCGCGTGCGCGTCGTGCGCGTCGATCCGCGTGCGGTGAAGCCGGCCGGCACGATCTCCGCGCCGAGCGATGCGGCGACGGTCATGTCGTTCACCGGCGCGCCGCCGCAACCGAAGAGCGACGAGTGGGCGCTCTGGTACGGGTCGGGGAGCTTCTCGGTCGGGAAGCAGGCGTACGCGAAGGACGCGGTGCCGCTCGTCGTCGGTCTCGCACCGAACAGCGGATCGACGGCCGCACCGTCGTCGCGCTCCGCGGCAGGGATCCAAGACGAAGACGGCATGCTCACGTGGATCGAGCTCCCCCCCGACGTGCCCGCCGACGCGTCGACGGCGTCTTCGATGCTCTCGATGCTCGAGAAGATGGGCTGCTCGACGCGCATGCTGGTCCCCGCGACGACGCGCGCGCTCCTCGGCGGCGCGCTCGATCTGACCGCACAGCCCGCGACTGGCGTCACCACACCGACCGCGCGACTCGTGCGCGGCGCGGCGCCTGGCGGCGAGATGCTCTTCCCCGATACGAAGCTCGAGCCGTACGCGGTGTGGCAACCGCTGCAAGCGCAGCGCGTGAAGGTGCAGGCGCGCCCCGCGGGATCCGCCTCCGCGTCGACGGCTCCGTCGTCCGCGCCGTCGCCCGCTCCCCTCCCCTCGACGACGACCGCGCCCTCCACGCCTGCGCCGCCGAAAGCGCCCACGCCGCCTCCGCAAAAGCCAGCGCCAAAGCCGGTACCGTCGACCGCGCCGAACTGACTTGGTGATAGGCTGCACCGGTGTCGCGTGGCCAGGCCTTCGGGCGCTATGACTTGGTGCGCCGGATCAGCTCCGGTGGGATGGCCGAGGTCTTCCAAGCGATCCACACGCCGAGCGGCGCGGTCGTCGCGCTAAAGCGCATCCTCCCCGAGATCGCGGAGGACGAAGAGTTCATCCAGATGTTCGAGGACGAGGCGCGAATCGCCTCGCAGCTCGAGCACCCGTACATCGCACGCTGTCTCGACTACGGCAGCGTCGACGAC
>JAYVXB010000187.1:0-7186 GCA_043785585.1 Deltaproteobacteria bacterium
GCGCGCACGTGACCCTCGTTGAGCTTCCAGTTGAAGTGCGTCGTGAAGAACGGCAGCGCGCCGAACGGCGCTTCGATCTCCGCGAAGAGGACGTTGCGATACTCCTCGGTGCCGCCACGCGGGAGCGGAAAGACGTCGGTCCGCGTGATCGGCCAGCGCGACAAGATCGCGTTGCCGAACGGATAGCCGCGATCGCCCGGCGCGCGTCCGAACGCGACGTGGTAGCCGAGGCCCTCTGCGAGCTCGGCGGCTTGATCGAGGAGATCGCCTTCCGTGGCGCGCACGACCTCTTGCAAGCCGATGACGTCCGGCTGGAGTGCCTTCAGCCCCGCGCGGATCGCCGCGCGTCTCTCAGTCCACGGCCCAGAGCGATTCCAGATGTTGAGCGTCGCGACGCGGAGCGAGGGCCTCATGAAGCGCGACGCTAACACGCTCGGCTTCGCGCCTGGCTCGCTCCTCTTCCAGTGCGTCCGGGCTCATGAAGAAGAGGCGACCCGGCGGCGGCGTGGGGCGAACGCCATGCTGGCGCAGCTGCGCGATGGTTCGCTTTTGCTCCGTGAAGACGACGAGCGCACCCGGATCCGCGTACGGCTCGGAGAGCCACGCGTCGCGTGAGATCTCCGGAACCTGGAAGACGTATTCGTCGCGCCCGAAGCAGGCGTTCTTGCCGCCCTGCCAGAGCTGCGCGCAGTCACGACACTGGTAGAGCCGCGCCTGCGTATCGCGCATCGCGCGCGTCGCGACGAGCTCGAGTGTCGCGCGAATCTCCGGCGTCTCGCGGACGCGCGCAGCGACGTCCTGCCGACGAAGCGCGAGAGGTGCATACTGCAAGCAACGGCACATGGGGATGCTGGGTGATACGCATCGCCGGCAGCGATTCTTCCTGCTTTTTCAGCGCCTCGACGGCGGCGCGTCCAGGATCTCGTAGAGCGACTCGATCATCCTCATGTGCGCGCGCGCCGGGCGACCGAAGCCGTCTGCGTGCATGAGATCCTTCGCGAGCTCGTGGACCGCGAGCGGCCGCGCCTCGACGAGCGCCTGCTGAATCGCCTCGACCAGCTTTGGGTCGAGCGAGGTGTGCACGGCGAACAGATCCGACGGGATGGGCCCTGCGTGCGCGAGGATGTCGACCGCGTCGTGCGGCAAGCCGCCTTCGTCCTTGTATCCCGAGCGCGCGATCTCGACCGAACCACTGACGAAGTTGAAGCACGTCGCGCCGACGTCCGCTTCACCGCTTCTCAGCGCGCGCGCGACCTCCGCGTGACTGCGCACGAAAATCTCGTCGCTGAACGCGTCGACGAGGCTGACGCCCTTCGCGCGCAGCGCCGCGCGGATCACGACGTAGCCCGATGCGCTCTCTCGATCGACCCACGCGGCGCGCACGCCCTTGAGATCGGCGAGCGACTTTACCTTTCCCGATCGCATCGCGAGGAGACCGGTCATGTAGCTCGTGGTCCCGTTGCGTACGGCGATCGCCGCGGGTGCCGCGCTTCCCGATCGAACGACACGCGCGGCGCTCAGCGGCGGCAACCACGCGAAGTCGACGAGCCCTTGATCGATCGCGGCGACGAGCGCGCGGTAGTCGCCCGCTTTGTGCAGCTCGATGCCCTCGCCAGCGGCGCCGAGCACCGCGCCGAACGCATCGGCAAACGCTTGCACGCGCTCCGTCGCGCCGGTGTCCCCCCCGAGCGGGATCAACCCGAGCCGCAGCCGTCTACGCACAGCGCGAGCCTATCACCAGCCGCACTTCTCGTTCTTGTTCTGCTCTTTCAGCCACGCGCGCAGCGGCGCGTAGTACTCGAGCATCGCCGACGCGTCGCCCTTGCTCTCGCCGAGCATCGCCATCGCCTCGGGCCACGGCTTGCTCGCGCCGAGAGACAGCATCGCGATGAGCTTATCGCCCGCCGCCTTGTTTCCGTAGATCGAGCACGAGTCGATCGGTCCCGAGTATCCGGCGGCCTTGCAGAGCGCGCGATGGAACTGAAACTGGTAGATGCGCGCGAGGAAATAGATGACGTACTGCGAGCTCGCGGGGATGTGGTACTTCGCGCCCGGATCGAAGTACTCCTCGCCGCGCGGCGAGCGTGCGTCGGGCGCGACGCCCTGGTACTTCGCGCGAAGGTCCCACCAGGCCTTGTTGTACTGATCCTTCGGCGTCTTTCCCGAGAAGACGTCCCATCGCCATTTGTCGATGAGGAGACCGAATGGCAAGAAGGCGACCTTGTCGAGCGCCGACTTCATCATCTGATTGATGCGCCCGTGATCGCCTTTTGGTACCTCGGCGATGAGGCCGAGCGTCTTCAGGTATTCGGGAGTGACGCTGAGCGCGAGCGTGTCGCCGATCGCTTCGTGGAAACCGCCGTTGGCCCCTTGCTGGAAGAGGATCGGCATCTTGAAATAGCGCGAGTAGTAGTAGTCGTGCCCGAGCTCGTGGTGGATCGTGGTGAGATCGTTTTCGGTCGGCTCGATGCACATCTTGATGCGCAGATCGCCCGCCGACGACACGTCCCACGCGCTCGCGTGACAGACGACCTCGCGACCTTGCGGTCTCGTGAATTGCGAGCGCTCCCAGAACGTCTTCGGCAGCGGATCGAAGCCGAGCGACTTGAAGAACGCCTCGCCGAGAACGACCATCTTCTTCGCGTCGTATTTCTTTTCGCGGAGCGACTTGCTCACGTCGAGTGACGGCTCGCCTTTGAACGGTTCGAGCAAATCGTAAATGTCCTGCCACTCCTGCGCCCACATGTTGCCGAGGAGGTGCGCGGGGATCGGCACGCTGTCGGGGACTTTGTCTTTGCCGTAGGCCTTTTGCAGGCGCGCGCGCGTGTAGCAGTGAAGCTCGTCGTACATCGGCTTCACGTCGCTCCACAGTCGCTCGACATCCTCCGCGAATGCCGTCGGCGTCATGTCGTAGCCGCCACGCCACAACGCGCCGGTGTCCTCGTACGCGATCCCCTTCGCGCCTTTGTTCGTGAGCTCGACGTAGCGGACGTACTTCTCGCGCATCG
The DNA here is from genome assembly GCA_043785585.1 of Deltaproteobacteria bacterium. Classification (GTDB taxonomy): domain Bacteria; phylum Myxococcota_A; class Polyangia; order Polyangiales; family Polyangiaceae; genus JBBQXV01. The sequence continues at coordinate 3,009 of JAYVXB010000187.1, forward strand.
GCTTCGAGATCTCGTGCCAGCCGTTGAAGGCGTCGAGGAGCTCGTCGTACTTGCGGCTCGTCGACATGACCTTGCTGAGGTCGCCGAGCTTGAGGCACTTCTGCTTCGGATCGTTCGCGAGGCGCGGCGGGCAGTATTGGCCTTTGCCGTACATGCCGGTCATCGACGTCTCGATCGCCGCGAGCTCGCTGCGTTCGGCGGCGTCGTCGGGCGCAGGGACCGTCGGCGCGATGCGGAGCAAGTGGAGCTGCCGCTCGACGTCGGCCGGCAAGATGAGGCCGACGAACTTGCGCGACTCGGCGATCGCCTTCGGATAATAGGCGGCGTTCGCTTCTTCGGCCGCCGTGGCGAGCGCCTCGGTGTCGTCGGTGATGTTCGTTTGGTAGACCCACTGCGCGCGCGAGTTGGCGACGACGACGCGACGCAGATCCTTGTCGACCTGCTCGACGAACTTTCGCGCTTCGTCGGCGCTCGCGGTCGCGCCGCTCGACGACGAGCTCGCGCTCGCGGAAGGCGCGGTCGCAGCCGGCGGTGGGCACTGCTTTTCATCGCACCCGCTCGCGGCGAGCGCGGCGACGGGAGCGAGCATCATCGCGGTGGCGAGCGAGTGGAGGGTTCTCACCGCGCCGTTCTACAACCGATACGAGTTGACGCGCGGCATCATTTGATACACCCCAAGCAAACGTGACCACGCGAACACCGCATCCTCCCGCGACGTCGTTTCCCAAAGAGCACATCAAGGTGCTCCTGCTCGAGAACATCCACGCGAGCGCGCACGAGCTCTTTCGTGGCGAGGCCTTTCAGATCGAAGCGCTGTCCGGCGCGCTGAAGCCCGACGAGCTCGCGAAGAAGATCGAGGACGTTCACATCCTCGGCATCCGCAGCAAGACGCACGTCACGGCCGAGTCGCTGAAGAACGCGCGGCGTCTGCTCACGATCGGCTGCTTCTGCATCGGCACGAACCAGGTCGATCTCGCGGCGTCGAACCGTGGCGGCATCCCGGTCTTCAACGCGCCGTTCAGCAACACGCGAAGCGTCGCCGAGATGATCCTCGCCGAGATCGTCATGCTCGCGCGACAGCTCGGCGATCGCGTGCGCGAGGTCCACGCGGGCAAGTGGCGCAAGGTCGCGGCTGGTTGCTTCGAGGTGCGGCACAAGACGCTCGGGATCGTCGGCTACGGTCACATCGGGCGGCAGATCGGCGTCATCGCCGAGGCGCTCGGGATGCACGTCGTCTTCTACGACGTCGCGAGCAAGCTACCGATGGGGAACAACCGCGCCGCCGAGTCGCTCGGCGAGCTGCTCGCAGAGTCCGACTTCGTGACGTTGCACGTGCCCGAGACGCCGCAGACCAAAGGGATGATCGGCGCAGCGGAGCTCGGCGAAATGAAGCGCGGCAGCTACTTGCTCAACGCGAGTCGGGGCACCGTCGTGCAGATCGACGCGCTCGCGGCGGCGCTTCGCAGCGGTCAGCTCGCGGGCGCGGCGATCGACGTGTATCCGGACGAGCCCGAGTCGAACAACGACGCGTTCGTGACCGAGCTCCGCGATCTGCCGAACGTGATCCTCACGCCGCACATCGGCGGATCGACCGTCGAAGCGCAGGCGGCGATCGGCCGGGAAGTGGCGACCAGCCTCGTCAAGTTCGTCAACAGCGGCGCGACCACCGGCGCGGTCAACTTCCCGCACGTCGAGCTCCCGCCGATCGCCGGCACGCATCGCATCTTGAACGCGCACCGCAACGTCCCGGGCGTCCTCCGCGACATCAACCGGATCGTCAGCGATCTCGAGGCGAACATCCACGCGCAGGTCCTCGCGACCGACGCGGACACCGGCTACCTCGTCATGGATCTCGACCAAGACGTGTCGTCCGAGGTGCACCGCCAGATCGCGGCGCTCAGCACGAACATCCGGACGCGCATACTCTACTGACGACCATGCGTTCGCTTCTCGTCGCGCTCGCGGGGCTCGTGATCGCGTCGTGCACACCGGCCCGAGCTCCGTCGTCGTCACCGCGACCGAAGGTGATCGCGCCGTCGTCGAGGCACGCTCGCCTCGCGCGCGAGCCCGCGCCCGCGTCGGTTCGAAAGCCCGGCGAGCGGATCGTCTTTCACGAGGTGCGCCTCGATGAACGTGGGTTCCTCCTGCCGGCGTTCGACGTGGAGGCGCCCTTCGCGGAGGTCGCGCGCCTCGGTTTCCGCGCGTTCGTCGGAATCCCCACCGCTGCGAACGGGAAGAAGCCGTACTACGTCTCGTCGATGTTCAAGCCGACGGAGGGCGAGACGTTCGCGCCGCACACGTGGCTCAACAATCCGACGGGTCTCTCGGCGATGCTCGTGCGGTCGTCGCTCCGTTGGTACGCATGGTCGGGCGATCGCGCGCCGCTCGACGCTGCGCGTGCGCTCGTCGATCATGTCCTGTCCCATGGCATGACGCGCATCGAAGACGCGTGGTCGCGCGTCCCGTACGCGAGCGCGAACGCGGGCGAGCTCGAGTACCGCGGCGGCGACGACGTGAAGCACTGCGACGGTCACGACGCGTGCGGGCGCGGCGACGGTCGCGGATTCCTCGAGCCCGACAAGGTCGGCGAGCTCGGCCACGCGCTCGTATCGCTCTACCGATTCACGGGCGACGCGACGTACCTCGTCGCCGCGCTCCGCTGCGCGGACGCGCTCGCGTCGCATGTCGCGCCGGGCGACGCGGAGCATTCGCCCTGGCCGTTTCGTGTCGACGCCAAGACGGGCAAGGTCGTCCGCGAGCCGTACACGTCGAACTGGGTCTACACGCTCGCCTTCTTCGACGCGCTCGCGGCGATCGGCAAGGCGACCGATGCGCATCGTTCGGCGCGCGACGTCGCGTGGACGTGGCTGCGCAAGTACCCGATGGTCACGATGCACTGGCAGGGCTTCTTCGAAGACATTCCGATCCACGAGAAGCCCGGGACCAACCCCAATCAGTATTCTGCCGGCGAGACGGCGCGCTTTCTCCTCGATCACCTCGATCAAGATCCCGACGGCGTCACGCACGCGCGCGAGATCCTCGCGTGGATCGAGACGACGTTCGCGATCGACGTCGACTCGCCCGCCGGCAAGACGCCCGGACACTGGTACGGCGCCGCGGTCATCTCCGAGCAACAAGCGGACATGGCGAAGATGGGGAGTCACACGGCGCGGTACGCGTCGCTGCTCGCGCGCCTCTACGAGATCACCGGCGAGGCATCGCTGCGCGACCGCGCGCGTCGGTCGTTCGCGTGGGCCACGTATTGCGTCGACGATCACGGCGTCGTGAAGGTCGGGCCGGACGATCGCGAGGGGTATTGGTTCTCGGACGGGTACGGCGATTTCATGATCCATTTCATGGACGGGATCGCGGCCGTTCCGGCGTGGGCGCCGTCGGCGGAGGCGCACGTGCTGCGGACGAACGACGTGCTCGTCGACGTCGCGTACGCGGCGGGACAGCTCCGCTACCGCGGCGTGGGGCGAGGCACCGAGGTGATTCGTCTTCCCGCCGCGCCGAAGCGCCTCGTCGTCGGGAGCGCGGAGCTCGTCGCGGGAAAGAAGAGCGTGCCCGAGGTCGAGGCGATGCCCGGCGGCGGCGTGCTGGTGACGATCAACCGCGCGCAGGCGCAGTCGGTCGCGATCGACTGGTGAGCGCGCCCTGGTCCTCCCACCAGCGTCGCGCCAGCGCGAGGAATCCGCTCACCCACTCGACGCCGAAGCCGCCGTCGCCGCCGGTGCTCTCGTCGAACGCCGCCATCTCCGGGTGAAACTGCGACGCGTAGAGAATGCGCCGCGGATCGTCCCGCTTCATCGCCTGCACGTGGCATCGCGCGCGCACTTGATCCGACGCGCTCGTCGCCGCCGCACGCGCGCCGTCGCCGCGATAGAGGAGCGTGAAGCCGGTCGTGTCGACGACCATGTCCTTGTGGTGTGTCGCCGCCATCGGCGCGTGCGGCATCTCGCGCACGAGCGGATCCGCGCTCCCCGCGACGGTCGAGACGATCGGGTACGTGCCCTCTTCGCCGACGCGCGGACTCGGCCACATCGCGCGCGGCGGCGACGCGGAGAGCTCGTCGGAGATCCGAACCGGGTCTCCATCGTTGGTCATGTGCGCGACCGCGCCGAATCCGTTGAACGCCGCCGCGACGAGCTGATGGCTCCCGCAAATCGCGAGCATCG
>JAYVXB010000188.1:0-7165 GCA_043785585.1 Deltaproteobacteria bacterium
AACGCGACGTAGTACGCGAACGCCACGCCCGACATGAACAGCAGCGTCGAGAAGAAGACGAACGGCACGATGAGCCGCTTCTCCTTCTTGTAGAGCCCAGGGCTGATGAAGCTCCAGAGCTGATAGAAAATGATCGGCGCCGCCGCGATGCCGCCCGCGACGAGCGACAGCTGCAAGTAGCCGAGGAACGCGTCCGCCGGCGCGAGCGTCTGCAGCTCGAGCGGCGTCGTGAACTTCGTCTTCCACGCGGCGACGTACGGCTTCTTGAGCCAACCGAGGAGCTCGACGCGGAACACCCAGGCGATGCACGCGCAGAGGATCGTCCCGATGGCGGCACGCACGACGCGCGATCGAAGCTCCGAGAGGTGCTCCCAGATCGTCATCCGGATGTCGCGCTCGGGAGTCGGAGGTGCGTTCGGATCGTCGGGCGTCGTCACGTCGGCGCTCATACGGTCTCCGCGCGCTTCGGCTCGTGGTCGGGGCCGACGGCAGCCGGAGCCGAGACAGGCGCGTCGGGTGACGCGTCGACGACGGGGGCGGGCGGCGTGGTGAGCACCGCGTTCGCGTCGCCGTGGGCGTAGAGCGGATCGGCGGCCCATCGCGATGCGGGGAACGAGTCGGCGTAGACGACCGCCGTGTCGGGGAGCGCGCCGTACGCGTCGGCGCCTTCACGCGGGAACTCGCGCTCGCGCTCGATCACGACGGCGTTGGGATCGTCGATGGCGGGGACGTGGGTCGGGGGCGGTGGTGGCGGCGCGTGCGCGCTCGCGTGCTCGAGGAGCTTCTGCGGCGCCGGCGCGTCGTCGAACCGTGTCGCGGATCGCGTCGCGGTCATGACATGGTCGAGCTCGCCCCGCGCGAGCTTGCGGATCTCGGCGATGTCCTGGTCGAGGCCTTCGGTGCGCAAGGCGTCGTCGATCCCGCTCTGCACGCGCATGTCGAGCGCGAAGCGGCGGATCTTTCCGGACCATTGCCCCGCCTTTCGGAGCAGCTTCGGGAGCTCCTTCGGGCCGATGACGACGAGCCCCACGACGATGAGAACGAGGAGCTCTGGGAAGCTGAAGCCGAACACGAGTCGAACTTAGCACGCGGCCGCGGAGGGTGGCGCGTGCGCCAGCTCGGTTTTTCCGCTACATCGCCCACGATGCTCGCGCTCCAAGCCGTCACCCCCGAGGCGCTCGCGCGCGCGGTCGGCGACGTGCGACCGGAAGAGGCGCGCAAGATCGTCAGCGTCGTCCACCGCGCGCCGCTCGGCGCCGAGCTCCCCGCGTCGATTCAAGGGATACGAAGGACGGCGCTCGTTGCCGTCCGCGCGATGGGATCGGTGCCGACGCTCGACGTGCGTGCGGAGCGGGCGAGCACCATCGACCCGTTCGTGAAGCTCGCGCTCGCGACGCACGACCAGCACGTCATCGAGACCGTGCGCATCCCGCTCGAGCGCGCGGGCCGCTTCTCGGTATGCGTCAGCTCGCAAGTCGGCTGCGCGCTCGCGTGCGCGTTCTGCGCGACCGGCCGCATGGGGCTGAAGCGCAACCTCGAGACGTGGGAGATCGTCGAGCAGGTGCGCCTCGTCGCGCGGGGGCTCGATCGCGCGAAGGGGCAGCGCGTGCACGGCGTCGTGTTTCAGGGGATGGGCGAGCCGCTCGCGAATTTCGATCGCGTGCTCGATGCGATCCGCGTGATGTGCGATCCGTGCGCGCTCGCGATCGACGCGCGCGCAATCACGGTGTGCACCGCGGGCGTGCCGTCGGGGATTCGTCGCCTCGCGAAGGAGATGCCGAAGGTTCGGCTCGGGCTCTCGATCGCAAGCGCGCGGCGCGACGTGCGACGCAGCTTGATGCCGGTCGAGCGCGCGAACCCGCTCGACGAGGTCATCGACGCCGCCGTCGAGCACGCGCTGATCACGGGGCTCGCGCCGATGTGGGCCGTGACGCCGCTCGCGGGCGTGAACGACACCGAGGACGACGGACGCGCGCTCGGAGAGCTCGCGCGCGGATTCGCGGCGCGTTCGGGAGTGCGCCCGCGCATCAGCATCATTCCGTACAACGCGATCGCCGACGGCGCCGACGATCCGTTCGAGCGCTCCGACGACGCACGCGAAGAAGCGCTGCGCGCGGCGCTCCGCGCGACGGGCTTCGGATCGCACAAGCGGTACAGCGGCGGCGGCGACGTCGACGCGGCGTGCGGACAGCTCGCCGCGAAAAACTGAATTCATCTATCCTCGGCGGCGCGCATGCGCCTGCTCTCCGCCGCCGCTGTCGTCGCGCTCGCGTCCGTCGCGTCGCCCGCGGCGGCATCGCCGGAAGACATCTACGGCTACGGCGCGCGCTCGCAGGCGATGGGCGGGGCGGGCGCGGCGTCGTCGCAAGGCTTCGAGGCCGCGTACACGAACCCCGCGCTCCTCGCGAACATTCGCGACAAGAAGCTCTCGCTCGGCTTTCAGTCCGGCGCGTTCGATCTCCACGCCGACGGCGGAGGCTTGCCCGGGCGCGTCTCGTACCAGCCGATGCGCGGCATCGTCATCGGCGCAGACATCCCGATCCCGTTCGCCGGCGTGCTCAAAGATCGCGTCGGCGCGGCGCTCGCGTTCTACACGCCGACCGACGTCATCGTTCGCGGGCGGATTCTGTATCCCGAGACGCCGCAGTTCCCGCTTCTCCCGGATCGCTCGCAGTCGCTGATGGTGCGCGCCGGGCTCGGCGTCGACGTTGGTTGGGGCGTGCGCGTCGGCGCGGGCTTCGCCGCGCTCGCGGAGATCGCCGGGAGCGTCCTCGTCGCGACCGACTCGACGGGGCGCGTCGGATCGCGCGTCGAAGACCAGCTCGTCGCGACGTACGCGCCGACGTTCGGCGCGACGTGGGACATCCCGGTCGACGCACCGAACAAGTGGCGCATCGGCGCGACGTTCCGCGGGACGCTCGACGCGCGCTTCGCCGTCGAGATCGACGCGACGAAGCTCAGCTCGCTCACCTTGCCCATCTTCAACATCGCCGGCGTCGCGCAATACGATCCCGCGCAAGTCGCCGTCGAGCTCGCGCACGAACGCGGCCCGTGGACGCTCGCCGCGGGCGGCGTCATCAAGATGTGGAGCAAGTACCCCGGTCTGATCGAGCCGACGATCCTCTGCCCGGCGGACAACCCCGATTGCGGCGCGCTCCAGCCGACGCGCGTCGCCTTCTCGAACACGCTCGTGCTCCGTGTCGGCGCCGAGCGCGCCTTCGTGCTCGCGCGCGGAGCGAAGGCGTTCGCGCGCGCCGGCGTCTTTCGCGAGCCCACGCCCGTTCCGTCGCTCCTCCCGAAGTCGCGGGCGTGGGACCCGACGACGCAGGCGACGGTCGACGTGCCGACGAATTTCTTCGACGCGGATCGCTGGGCGTTCACGCTCGGTGGCGGCATCGCGATGACCAAGCCGCTCCCGCCGATCAGCATCGACGTCTGGGCGCAGTACCACGTGATGCCGTCGCGGAAGCTCGACGTCGAGACGACGAGCGGCGCGACCGTGTCGGGTCACGCGCTCGCGATCGGCCTTCTCGCCGGGGTGACGTTCTGATGCGCCGCGCCCTCGTCGCCGCCGTGCTCGCTGTCGGAGCGCTCGCCACGCCGCGCGCGTACGCGAACCCGCTCGACACGTTCGGCCTTGGATCGCGCGGCACCGCGATGGGCGGCGCCGTCGCCGCCGACGTCAAAGATTTCAGCGCCAACTACTACAACCCCGCCGGCCTCGCGCGCGCGCCGGGCCTCGAGCTCGCGATCGGTTACTTGCGTGCAGACCACACGCTTCGCACGAACGGCAACGACAACCACGTCGATCCGGTGAAGGGGATGGTCGCGGGGCTCGTCGCGCCGGGGAAGTTCTTCGGCATCCCGGTCGCGTTCGGCCTCGCGCTGCATCTCCCGGACGATCGCATCTCGCGCGTGCGCGCGCTCCGGCAAGAGCAGCCGCGGTGGGAGCTCTACGACAACCGCAACCAACGCCTCTTTCTCGCGACCAACGTCGCGATCAGTCCGTTCGAGTGGCTGCAGATCGGCGGCGGCCTGTCGTTCATGTCGTCGACGGACGGGCGGCTCGACATCAGCGGCGACGCGAACATCATCTCGACGCAGAAGTCGCAGCTCCGCCACGAGGTCGAGGCGGATCTCACGGCGATCCGGTATCCGCAGCTCGGCGCGCGCGCGGCGCTGGGCAAACGCTTTGCGCTCGCGCTCGTGTACCGCGGCGAGTTCCAGCTCGCGCTCGACTTGAAGGCGCGACTCCATGGGCAGATCCAAGAAGGACTGACGACGGCGCTCTACGAGCTCGCGACCCACAGCATCAACGCGTTTCTGCCGCGGCAGCTCGTGCTCGGCGGGACCTGGCTCGTGACCGACGATTTCAAGGCGAACGTCGACGTCACGTGGGTCAACTGGAGCGCGTACGTCGCGCCGGTCGCGTCGCTCGACGTGAAGCTCGACATCCCCGCGCCGGTCGGCGGTTGGCCCGCGAGCATCACGCCGCCGAGCACGCCGGCGCCGACGCACATCGAGCCGATCGTCCTCCACGATCGGTGGGTGCCGCACGTCGGCGTCGAGTGGCGCGCGCTCGCGACGCCGACGTGGGAAGGCTTCGTGCGCGGTGGCTACGAGTACGCGAAGAGCCCGATCCGCGCGCAGACCGGCATCACGAACTACATCGATCGCGATCGCCACTCCGTGTCGTTCGGGCTCGGCGCGCGCGTCATCGCGCCGCTCCGCGAGCTGCCGGGCGACGTGCGCCTCGACGTGCACGCGCAGCTCAGCGAGCTGCCGACGGCGACGACGCTGAAGTCGAACCCGGCCGATACGGTCGGCGACTACACCGCGGGCGGTCACATCTGGAACATCGGTGCGACGATGATGGTGGGGTTCTGATGCGACGAAGGCACACTCTCTTCTCGCTCGTTGCGCTCGTCGCGATCGCGTCGTCGTGCGCGACGATCGGATCGACGGGGCAGGGCGACGTCGACTTGCCGTCGACAGGGGTCGGGCCGTTTCGCAAGCTCGACACGACCGAGCTCCTCGGCGTCGCGCCGTTCGTCCTCGCCGACCGCGTCGCGCGCTACCGCGAGCCGAGCGCGCTCGCGGTGACGCCGGGCGACGGGAGCGCGAACGTGTTTCTCTACGCGGTCGCCGAGCAGGTCGACGCGATGATGAACGTCACGCACGTCATCGTGAGGTCGCGCGCGAACGACGCGCGATCGTTTTACGGCACGAGCGACGACGGCGGTCACAAGCCGCGCGTCGTCGCGACGCCGGACGCGGCGTGGGAAGGCGCGAGCCTCGGCGGACCGAGCGTGCTGCGCGTCGGATCGCAGATCTGGCTCTATTACGCGGCCGCGGGCGGCATCGGTCTCGCGCGCTCCGACGACGGGCTCGCGTTCCGCAAAGAGGCGCAGCCGGTCCTCGCGCCCGACGCGAACGTCACGTGGGAGCGCACGCCGATCGCCGCGCCGAGCGTCGCGCAGCTGCCCGACGGGACGTTCCGCATGCTGTACGCGTCGGGCGGCTTCCTCGGCGAAGCGGAGAGCGCGGACGGCATCGCGTGGCGCCGGCGCGACTCGGACACGACGACGCCCGCGATCGATCCGATCCTCGGCCCCGGCGATCCCGTCGATCCCGCGACACTCGCGCCCGGCGAGAAGCCGCCGTTCGACACCGCGAGCGTCGGCGACCCATGCCTCCTCCCGCGGACCACACCCGCGGGCCGCCTGCACTTCCGTGTGCTCTACACGGGTGGCGACGCCGTCGGTCAGACCACGATCGGCTTCGCCGCGCGCTACGGCGACTCCGGGCCGCTCACGCGCCAGCTCGCGCCGCTCTACTCCGTCGGCAAGCACGAGGCGGCGCCGACGCTCTTCGAGTGGGCGGGCGGCTTGATGCTCTACATCCACCAAGACAAGCCCGTCGACTCGATGACGCCGTCGTTTCCGTCCGTCGCGGCGGCGTTCGCGCCGCCCAGCCTCACGCTCGGTCCGCCCGCCGGCTTCGCGGAAGCGCCGTGACGCGCTAGCGTTCGATCATGGAAGTCCTCGTCGGCATCCTGCTCGGCCTCGTCTTCGTGACGCCGTTCGTCGTCGTCTATTTCCTGATCATCCGTTGGTGCGATCGCTTCGAGCCCGAGCCGTGGTGGCTGCTCCTCTGCGCGTTCTTCTTCGGCGCGCTCATCGCGACGGCGGGCGGCGGCACGATGAACGGCCTCAGCCACACGCTCGCGGTGCTGGCGACAGGCGAGCCGCCCGACAGCGAGAACGTCCAGTTCATCGTCGCCACGTTCTCCGCGCCGATCTTCGAAGAAGGATTCAAGGCGCTCGGCGTCGCGATGATCGCGACGATCAGCGCGCTCGGCGTCAAGGAGCTCGACGGCCCTCTCGACGGCGCGATCTACGGCGGCGTCGTCGGCCTCGGCTTCACGCTTACCGAAGACGTTCAGTACGTGTCGAACGCCTTTGCGCAAGACGGCCTCTTCGGCTTCGCGGTTCTGCTCTTCATTCGCACGGTCATGAACGGGCTCACGCACTGCACCTTCACCGCGATGACCGGCCTCGGCTTCGGCATCGCCGCCGAGACACGCAACACGTTCGTGAAGTTCGCAGCGCCGATCGGCGGCTACGTCGTCGCGATGATCCTCCACGGCTTCCACAACGGAATCCTCGCGCTCGGCTTCGGCGGCTTCATCATCATGCAGCTCGTCTCGTGGGCGACCGACATCTCGTTCTTCGTCGTCCTCGCGCTGCTCGTCATGCGCGACCGCGCGATCGTCATCCGCGAGCTGACCGAAGAGGTCGGCGGCCTCCTTCATGCGCAAGAGCTCCGCCTCGTCACGACGTACGTCACCATCGGCTGGCGCAATTGGATGATCTTTTTTTCGTACGGATGGACCGCGTTCCGCAACCGCCGGCGAAAGCAGCTCGCGCTCGTCGAGATCGCGTTCATCAAGAACCGTCGTCGCCGCGGAGAGCGGGGCCGCGACCTCGATGTGAAGGAAGCGCGCCTGCGCTACGAGGTCTCCGCCGCCAATCGCCAAGGCGTGTGGCTCGGCAACTGAGGAGCGCGCCGAGCTACTTGGCGAGCGCGCTCGTGACGCTTCCGAGGCCGACCTTCTCGACGACGAGCTTGGCCGTGTCTGAAGGGCCAATCGGGATGAGCATGT
>JAYVXB010000189.1:0-21147 GCA_043785585.1 Deltaproteobacteria bacterium
GTCGTCCAAGACTTCATCAACCGCCGCCGCACGGACCGGATCGGCGTCATCGTCTTCGGCAAGTCGGCCTTCGTGCTCTCGCCGCCCACGCTCGACTACCAGCTCCTCACCCAGCTCGTCTCCAAGATGACCATCGGCGTCATCGACGGCGAGGCCACGGCCATCGGCGACGCCGTGGGCAGCGCCGTGGCCCGCCTGCGCCGCAGCGACGCCAAGTCCAAGGTCATCATCCTCCTCACCGACGGCGACTCCAACGCCGGCATCATCGCGCCCGAGTACGCCTCGCACCTGGCCACGACCGTGGGCTGCAAGGTCTACACGATCCAGATCGGCAACGACGAGGCCGTCGACGTGGAGGACGGCACCGATCTCTTCGGCCAGCCTCACTACGTGCGCCAGCGCTTCCCGGTGAACCCGGCGCTGCTCCAGAAGATGTCCGCCGAGACGGGCGGCCAGGCCTTCATCGCCACCGACGGCAAGGCCCTCGCCGACAGCATGCACGCCGTGCTCGACCACCTCGAGCGCACCCGCTTCGAGGCCTCTATCGCCTCCTACGAGGATCTGTTCTCGTTCCTGCTCCTCCCCGGCGTGGCCCTGGTGGCGCTCGACGCGCTCCTCCGCGCCTGGCTCCTCAGGAGGTTCCCGTGAGCTTCGCGGCGCCCTGGTTCCTGCTCGGCACCGCGCTGGCGCTGCTGGTGGGCGCGCTCCTCGTGCTGGGGGGCCTGGCCACCACGCGGTCCATCGCGCGCTTCGGCGATCCCGAGCGCGTGCGCGCCCTGGTCACCTCCGATCCCGCCAAGCGGCGGGCCTGGAAGGGCGTGCTCCTGGTGGCGGCGGTGGCCGTCGCCTTCGTCGCCGCCGCGCAGCCGCAGTACGGCAAGGGCACGCGGCTCATCCCGGCGACCAACGTCGACGTGGTCATCGTCCTCGACTACTCGAAGAGCATGTACGCGCGCGACGTGCAGCCCTCGCGGATCTTCCGCGCCAAGGTCGAGGTGGCGCGCCTGGTCCGCGATCTCGAGGGCGCGCGCTTCGCCGCCGTGGCCTTCGCGGGCGAGCCCATGGGCTTCCCGCTCACGGCGGACGGCGCGGCCATCGCGCAGTTCCTCCGCCAGCTCGATCCCAACGACATGCCCGTGGGCGGAACGGCCATCGCGCGGGCCATCGAGCAGGCGCGCGATCTGCTCCGGCGCGATCCCAAGTCGGCGGAGCACAAGCGCATCATCGTGCTGGTGACCGACGGGGAGGATCTCGAGGGCGACCCCGTGGCCGCCGCGCGCGGCGCCGGCAACGACGGGACGACGGTGCACGTGGTGCAGATCGGCGGGCGCACGCCGGAGCTGATCCCCGAGGTCCGCGCCGACGGGAGCTTCGGGCCGGCGCGCAAGGATCGCGAGGGCCGGCTGCTCACCACGGCGCTCACGGTGGAGGGTGAGAAGCAGCTCGCCGAGGTCGCCGAGGCGGGCCACGGCAAGCTCGTGCGCGCCGAGAAGGGCTCGACCGGGATCGACCAGATCGCCGCCGAGCTGCGCCGGCAGATGAAGAGCGAGCTCGGCGAGAAGGTCGAGACCGTCTACGCCGACATCTACTTCTACCCCCTCGGCCTGGCCATCCTGCTGCTCGTGGCCGAGGTGTTCGTGGGCGACGCGCCCCGGCGCGTCTTCGTGCGGCGCACGCCGCCCTCGGCCTCGAAGGCCGTCGCGCGCCTGCGCCGCGCGCTCGGAAAGGAGCCCAAGCGTGCCGCGACCTGACCCTCGATCGCGCCCCCGGCCCCCCGCGCCGCGCCGGGGCTTCTGGCTCCGCGCCCTCGGCGCCGGCTTCTGGGGCGTGTCCCTCGCCGTCGCCGCCCTGGCCGCCGCGTCCGGCTGCAGCGGCTGGGATCCCCGGGCGCCCTTCGAGCGCAGCGCCCCCCCCGTCGACGAGGCCCTGCGCGCCCTCGACGCGGGCAAGCCCGAGCCCGCCGAGGAGACCCTGCAGCGGTACCTCGGCACCGGCCGGTGCAGCGCCGACGGCGGCATCGGCGTGCCGCCCGCGGTGCTCCAGAAGCCGAACGGCTCCTTCGATCTCGGGCTCACGCTCTTCCACCTGGGCGAGCGCTTCGGCCGTCGCTTCGGCGACGAGGAGCTGGGCGACGGCGGCCCGCAGGAGGAGGCGCTCGCGGCCAAGCGGAGCGCGGAGATCGACTGCGCGCTCCTGATCGTGCGCGCCATCGCAGCCGATCCCAAGGTCCCGCCCGAGCTGCGCGCGCGGGCGCGCTACCTCGCCGGCAACCTCGAGTTCATGCGCCGCAAGTACGAGGACGCCGTCAAGGAGTACGATCAGGCGCTCGGGCTCGTGCCCGGCCTCGCCGAGGACTCGGGAGGCGACGGGCTCGGCCGCGACGCCGCCTGGAACCGCGCCATCGCGCTGCGGCGCATCCAGGATCAGAAGGACGCCGGCACCGACGCGCCCGACGCCGCCGACGCCGCCGACGCGAGCGACGCCTCCGACGCGATGCCCCTCCTCCACGCGCCCGATGCACCGACGAACGTCGTCGCCACGGGCGGCGTCGCGAGCGCGACGATCGGCTGGACTCCTCCTGCGAACAACGGCGGCTCGCCGATCACCGGCTACACGGTCACGTCCTCGCGCGGCGATCTGCTGACCGTCGCGGGCAACGTGACGTCGACGCCGATGATGGGCCTCACGGCCGGTCTCTCGTACACGTTCTCCGTCGCCGCGACGAACGCCATCGGCACCGGTCCCTCTGCGACGTCGAACCAAGTCGTCGTCCTCGGACCGCCGCAGCCGCCGACGAATGGCAACGCGGCCCGCGGCGATCAGAGCGCGACGGTGTCGTGGATCGCGCCGACGAACATCGGTGGCGGCACGCTGAGCGGTTACACGGTCACGTCGTCGCCCGGAAGCTTCACGGTGATGGTCGCGCCGAACGTGACGAGCGCGCCGGTCAACGGCCTGACGAACGGCACCGCGTACACGTTCACCGTCACCGCGAGCAACCAGTACGGAACGAGCGCCGCATCGTCGCCGTCGAATTCGGTCACGCCGGCCGGAGTCCCGTCGTCGCCGACGAACGTCACGGCGACCGCGGTCGGCAGCGGTTCCGTCAGCGTTGCGTGGACGGCGCCGTCGAACAACGGGTCTCCGATCACCGGCTACTCCGTCACGTCGAATCCCGGCGGCGTCGTGATCGCGACAGGCGCCACCGGAACGACGTTCAACGGCCTCTCGAACTGCGTCTCTTACTCCTTCACCGTCACCGCGACGAACAGCGTCGGTACGAGCGCGCCGTCGTCCGCTTCGAGCTCGGCGACGCCGACGTCGGCGCCGAACACCCCGACGGGGGTGTTGCTCGTCCCAGGCGCCGCGCAGATCGCCGCGAGCTGGAGCGCGCCCGCGAACAATGGTTGCGCGATCGATTCCTATCGTGTCGAAGCGTACCGGGGCGGCACGACGCTCGTCGCGACCGCGTCCCCCGCGTCGACGTCGTGGACGACCACGAACCTCACGACGTGCAACTACCCGGTGGGCACGTGCGGTCAGTCGTACACGCTCTTCGTCTATGCGCACAACGCGGGCGGCTACAGCGCGCCGTCGATCGGCGCGAGCGCGGTGCCCAAGGTGTCGTACCTCGCCGACAACCTTCGCGCGATCTTCAGCAAGAGCTACGGCTCCGGCACCTGCACCGGTTGCCACATCTCGGGTCACGCGCCGACCCTCATGACGTCGGGCAACGCCGACTACACCGCAGCGAAGGCCGAGGGCGCGCTCATCTACCAATGCCCGAGCGGCGGCTGCACGGGCATCATGTCGGGCTTTTCCCTCTTCTCGACGTCGTCGACCGAGTACGCGGTGCTGCGGCAGTGGGTCATGGACGGGAGCCTTCTGTAGCGTCGGCCCACGCGCGGAGCGCTACGGCTTCGAGCGCCGCGTGCTCGAGGAAGACGACGCGGCGGCGTTCGAGCGCCGCGCGGGCGCTCGCGGCGTCGAGATCGACCAGGTCGCCGCGCTTGCCGGGTCCGTGGCACGATCGGCATCGCGCTTCGTGATCGCCGGCGACGGGGACGAAGGGGCTCGGCGGCACGAGGTCGCGCGCGTCGTCGAGCGCGCGCATGCCGCCGCAGCGGCGAAGCTCGAGATCGCGAACGACGACGCACGCGGGCGCGTCGACCGCGGTGCCGCGGCGGACGATGATGCGCTCCACGACCTCGGTCACGCGAACGCCCCACGCGGCATCGACGACGACGCGCTGCGCGACGAGCGCGCGAAGCTCACCGCTGCGAACGGGACGAAACGCGAGCGCGTAGCCGGACTCGTGCTCGTGGAGAAGCGGCGGCTCGACTTGCTTCTCGATCCATTGCGCGCGCGGGCCGATCCACGCGTCGATCGCGGTCCCGGGATCTGCGGCCGCGTCTCGGACGGGCACGAGGAAGCGCGCAGTCGTGCGCGCGGCGCGCTGGCGAAGCTCGGGATCGTTCGCCGCGAGATGCGCGACGTAGCGCATCGCGAGCTGCGCCTCGGCGCGTTCTTCGTCGTCGAGCGAGGCCGCGTCGAGGCGCTCCGCCGTCGCGACCGCGTCCGCCCAGCCGGACGGCGAACGGAGCGCCGACACGACGGAGGAAACGACGCTCGGGGTGCGCGCGCACGCAGGCGGCTGCGCGAAGCCGGCACAGTCGTAGCGAACCACGAGCGTCGCGAGAGTCGCGCTCGACGGGCTCGGCGGTCGCGGCGCATCGGTCGCGGGCGGCGTGCAGGCGCAGACGCTGAGCGCGATGGCGAGGGCGGTTGGCAAACCGCGAGCGACAGGGCGCGCGCTCCCCGCGTCCGCCCGGACGGTGAGGCGGGTGCAAACGCAGCCTCTCGCCTCGAGCGCCTGCACGGGGCGGATTGATCTGCGCCCAGAACCGACCTTGTGGATCTTGATCCAGACCTCTTCGTCAACGTCGTGGTGCTTGGCGAGCCAGGTGTAGAAGCTTTCGGCGTCGGCAAATTCATGGACCCTGTCGGGATCGACTTTGACGGACGCCATGAGCCACAGTAGCCGCCCTTCATCGACACGCACCGCGTTGTCGCCCTACGTACAGACGGTCGGAAGCTCGAGCATCGTGCCACCATCGGAAGCCCTCGCCGATGAACTTGGCGAGCGTGCCGCCGTGCGCGAGCACGACCTCGACCATCCCGACGCTGCCCGTGCGCGTGTCCTCGGCCATCTTTCACCGTCACACTCTCCCCCCGTCGCGCGATGAGAATCGCATGCACCGATTCCTCATCCTCGCGCTCGCCGTCGCGTCCCTGGCGTTGGCCTGCGCGGGCGCGACTCCCCAGCACCTTCGTGCGAACGCACGGGCGACCGTGCACGACGCCGGACCGGCACCTCTCGCGTCCACCGATGCGGGCGCGAGGTGCGGCGTCCACATCGATCCGCCGCCGGCGCCCGCAACGAAGCCAGACCCGACGTACGCCGCGCTGTCGGCGTACTCGCGCGATCGCAACGAGTCCGGCCACGGCGAGCTATGCGCGGTCGCCGACGACAACATCGCCAACGCGGAGCGCGCGATCCTCGCGGGCGCCGGAATGAACGCGCCCGTCCCCAAGCGCGCATGGAACCGCGCGACGGCGCCCGCGAGCCTCGACCTCGTCGACCGCCGCTTCCGTCTGACGTCCGAGGAGCGGGCGGCGCTCACGCGAAACGGCTTTGTCGTCTTCGCGCGCCTCGCGCACCCGTCGTACGCGTGGGCGTACCACGACGTCTACCAGTCGCAGCTCCCGATCTTCGTCTCGCTCGACTCGGTTCTCCACGCGGTCTACGCATCGAACGACGCGCTCGTCGCGACGCTCGAGGACAATCGCCTCCGCGACATCCAGACGCAAGTCCTCGACGCGATGGCGTGCGCGCTCCCCGAGGCCGCGCAGGGTTATCCCGAAGCGACCGCGAAGGACGTCGATCTCTACCTGACCGTCGCGCGATCACTCGCAGCGGATACGCTCGTCGCGAGCTCGTTCGGCAACGATGCGATCGTGAAGGCGCTCGTCGAGAAAGCGCAGAAGGCGGAAGGCTTCGAGCACGTCGCGATCTTCGGGCGCGATCGGATGGTCGACTGGACTGCGTTCCGGCCGCGCGGGCACTACGCGCACGAGCAACGACGGAAGACGCTCGAACCGTATTTTCGCGCGGCGATGTGGCTTTCGCGACTCGAGCTGAATCTCGCGACGCGCTCGTGTCCGAGCTCGGCGGTCGACGACACGCAAGCGCGCCTCGAGACGCCGCGCGAAGACCTCGTCGCGCTCGCGCTCGCCGATCTCGCAGAGAAGGCCCGCGCGAGCCAAGCGATCGCGATCCTCGACGACGCTTGGGCGCTCTTGGCCGGCGCGCGCGAGGATGTCTCGCTCGCGAACGTCCTCGCGCTCGGTGCCGCCGCCAACATCCGCGATCTTCGCGAGCCCGACGCGCCTCTGCGCTTTCGCGCCGCGATCGGAAATCGCTTCCCCCGCACGGCGCGCCTCCACTACGTGCCCGATGGCTGCACCGGCGAGCTCTCCGCGATCACGACGCTCCTCGGCCCGCGCGTCGTCGCCGATACGACCGCGACGCGCGCGCTCGGAAACCCGGACGTCGCCGGCCGCGATCTCGTTCACGTCCCCGACATGGCGTACGCGCTCGGGCACGATCGCGCGAAGCGCTACCTCACCAACGAGCTCGCGACGTACCCATCTCTCGCGACGCAGCTCGACGTCGCGCGCCGCATCGTCCACGCGCCGCTCGCAGGCGACGATCTCTACGCGCACTGGTTCGACGCGATCCGCTCGCTCGCCACGCGCGTGGGTGGCGACATCCCGTCGTTCATGGACGGCGATGCGTACCAGGACCTCCGCATGAACAGCGCTGTCGCCGCGTTCGGTCAGATCCGTCACAACTACGTTCTCATGGCGGGCCAGGGATACAACGAAGGTGGCTGCGAGATCCCGGACGGATACGTCGAGCCGGCGCCCGCCGTGTATGGCGCGCTGCTCGCGTACACGAAGCGCGGCGCCACGGCGATGAAGGAAATCGATCCGCACGACACGGTCGGTGGGGGCCGGTATTTCGTGGAGCTCGCGAAGGTCCTCTCGGTGCTGAAGAGGATCGGCGACGACGAGCTCGCGGGCCGTCCGCTGTCGCAGGAGGAGAAGCGCTTCTTGTCGATGGTCACCGAGATGCGACCCGCGACGAGCGACAGCGGGCCGACGTACACCGGGTGGTATTTCGATCTGTTTCGCGAGAGGCGGCAGGAGTCGCTCGATGACGCGGCGTTCATCGCGGACTTCTACACGTCGGTGGATGCGAACAAGATCGCGTACGCCGGGGCGACCGCGCCGAGGCTCGGGATCTTCGTCGTCGACAGCGGTGGCGACCCGCGCGTCGTGGTCGGTCCCGTTGCCCGCGCCTACGAGCATTACGGCCCGCTCGCGACGCGCCTCGACGACGAGGCCGCGACGAAGCTGACGACCTTCGCCGATCCATGGGCCGCGAGTTACACGCCGCCCGCGAAGCCCGAGCCGAAGCTCGCCCTCCGCGCGCACGGCGTCGAGATCGGCGATCCCGGTAAGCACGATGGGTCGAAGGTCACGCTGACCTTGCGCGCGCGCGCCCCGTTGGGACAGATCACCATCGAGCTCCTCGATCATCACTTCGCGCCCTTCGCGTCGAAGACGTTCCATGTCGGCGCCGGCACGACGAAGCTCGTCATGCCGTTCACGATCCCGGTGAGCACGGAGTACGCCCCGCTCCGCGCGGTGCGCGTTCGAGTCGGGGAGCAGAGCGTCATCGGGCAGTTCGAGTCGTATGGCGCGGACGAGAGGACATGGGGGTTTGGTGGGGAGGAGCCCTTGCCGTATTCGTGGGCGCCACCGGCGACGGCGGCGCCACCGTGACGGAGACGTGCCAAACGTCGTGCTGCAAAGCGGGAACGTGCACGACCGTTGGGAGCACGGCGTGCGGCGATTTCGGCGCGACGTGCGCGAGCTGCGCCGGCTCGGCCGCGGGGCCCAACTGCGAGCTCGTCGCGCTCCACTACGCATGCGGCTGCGACGGCCCCGCCAGCGCCAATCAATGCCCGGTGGGAAAAGTCGTGTCACAACCAGCTCTGCGCGAGTGAGTGCGACGCGCAACACCCGTGCAACGGCGGATGCTGCTCGGGGAACAACCTCGCGACGTCGACGTGCGTGGCGGCCTGCATGCAAGGGGAGTCGTGCCAGGGGAATTTCTGCCAGTAGCGGGCGATGACGATGATCCCGCCGCGCGCCGCGCTCACGTCCCCACCTTCAACATCCCCGCCTCGAGGAAGGAATGCGCCGCGCACTGTCAACGTCCCGCCCTCGGCATCGTGCGGACGTCCCCCCCTCCCTCGCTTGGCGTCTTCGCGTCTTGGCGGTCCAACCTCCCGCAGTGCCGGCAGCGTGCGCGCGTCGAAGTAGATCTCGGCCGTGTTACCTTCTTCGGTTGCTGTGCAATCCGGAGGCGTGGTCATGACGAGAGCATTCCATGCGTTCACGGCGATCAGCACGGCGGCGCTCGTCGTCGCGCTCGCCGACGGTTGCTCGACGAGCTCGGGCGCGACGGCCGGCGGTGAAGACAGCGGCGTGGCGCGCGACGGAGGCGATCGAGATGCGTCGAGCGACGCTTCGGCCGTGGACGCATCGGACGCCGCAGACGCGAAGAATGTTTGCGCGCCGAGCGACCTGTCGGGCTTCACTCCACCATCGTACGCGCCGCCCAAGCACGTGCCCGGCGCGTGCACGGGAGCGCAAATCTCCGGCTTCCTCGACGCGTGTTTCCGTACCGGTCACACGAAGACGAGCTGCGACACGTTCGCGGCGACGATTCCGTCCACGTGCGCGGACTGCCTCGTCACACCGTGGAACGCGCCGGCCCGCGGCGCTGCCGTCCTGTACCAAGGCGCTGCCGGCGATCACGGCGTGCGTGCGTTGAACGTCTCAGGGTGCCTCGCGCTCGTCGGAGGGGCCGCCGGGCTCGATTGCGCGAAGAAGCTCGAGATCGAAGAAGCGTGCGAGCTCGCTGCGTGCAACGCCAACTGCCCCGTCACCGACAACGCTTCGTTTCAACCGTGGGCTGCCTGCGTGACCAGCGCGGACTCGGCAGCTTGCCGTCCGTACACGGCTCCGGCGACGACGTGCATCATGGCCGAAGGCATGACGGACGCGGGCGCCTCGATGTGTGGGCTGCCGCTGACGACGTTCGAGACCGGCTTCATGGCGATCGCCGCCGTCCTCTGTGGCGGCGGCTCCTCGGACGCGGGAACCGACTGAGCTATCGCGCGCCGCTCGCCGTCACGAGCAACTTCCGTCCTGGCACTTCTCTTCGGTTCCGCATTCGGTGTCCGCCTTGCACTTCTTCCAGCAAGCCGCGCCCATCGGCGCTCGATCGAAGCCGGGCGGGCACAAGCCTTCCTTGTTGAACACGGCCGTGATCTTCGGCCTCGGTGCCGGCGACTTGCAGTACTTCTCGCCGCCCTTCGAGCCCGTGCACGTGTCGCCGTTCATGCACATCGTCGCGCTGCTCGTGCAGATGATCCGGCAGAGTCCTTCGGCATAGAGCGACGCGCCAGGCGTGCACTCCGGCTCGGCCTTCGCGGCGCCGGTGCAGATGCCGCCGGAGCGTTCGTTGTCGTCGGACTTGCAGGTCTGGCCGTCCTTGCACGCGCCGCCGTGGCCGCACACTTCGGCGATCTCGCAGGAGTCGGCGCAGATGTCTTGGGTCATCTCGGGATGGCCGGCGATGTGGCGCTTGCAGCACTTCTTGCCGCCACAGCCGGTGAACTGGTTGCACTCCATCGCGATGAGCCAAGTCGGATCATCGACGAAGCAATGCGGCATCTTCGCGCCGCTCGCGCGCGACACGCATTGATGCTCCGCGCTTCCCGCAGCGTCGCAGCAGTACTCCTTGCCGAGATCGCACATGCCGCGATGGCATTTCCCCGGTTGCGCGGCGGCGGCGTGTGGGCCGGTGGCTTTGGTCAGCGCCGACGCGGACGGCGCTGCAGAAGCAGAAGCGGAGGCGGCCGCCGAGCCGGTCGCTGCGGCCGCGCCGTCCAAAGTCGATTTCGCGCTATCTCGGCAGGCCGTGAGCGCCACGACCGCGCTCGTCACGCACGCTGCAACCACGACGCTCCACACCTGGCGATCGATCTTCCCCATGGAAGCGAAGGTACAGGTCGGGAAGCCGTGCGACTGAGTTTTCGATCGATGGCGCGCGGGTTCCCCGCAACTCTCGCGCCTCCACGAAATCGGCCGTTTTGGATGCGACCAAAGAAGCGCGGATCGGCTGCCGATTGAACGGCCCGGTCGTGGCTATGCAGTCTCGGTCGCCGACGACTATTTGCACGTCGTGGCATTCGCCACGAGCGGGCACGGATCGCAGGCGTCCCCCGCGCCGTCGCCGTCGGCATCGGCCTGCTTCCCGTTGTCCATCGGGCGGATCGGGTTGAAGACCTTCGGGCAGTCGTCCATCGCGTCTTCGATCCCATCGCCGTCCGCGTCCGTCGCGCTCGCAGCGCCCGTATAGACAGTCGATCCCATCACCGACATCGGCCGCTTCGGCGTGCACGACGGCTCGTTCATCGGTGCGCCGCAGAAGAACGCCGGGTACGCCGCAGCTCCGACGGCCGTCTGCAGCGCCGCGAGGTTCTTTGCGTACTCGTCTTGCAAGCACACCGCCTTCGCCGTGCCGCAGACGTCGAGCGTGTCGCACGCGCCGCCGTTCGGCACCGTGCTCACGATCGTCTGATCGCCATAGAGGATCTTCCCCGCGCGCATCACGAGCACGACGTCTTGCGGATCCGCGTCGATGATCGCGCGGTGGTCCTTGTGTGTCTTGCCGTCGAAGATCGCGATGTCGGCGACCTTGCCGACGGCCAAGACGCCGATGACGTCGTCGGTCGCCGTCGCGCGCGCGGCGTCGATCGTCACCATTCGCCAAAGCGCCTCGTCGTCGAAGAAGCCGTCGAGGCGCGCCTTGTTCCACTCGTCCGCGCACTTGAGCTCGCGCGCGAGGTTCATCGATCCGGTCGCTATCCAGTCGGTGCCGAGCGCGATGCGCACGCCGAGGCGCGCGGCTTCGGTGACGATCGCGGTGTCGCCGTAGAGCGTGATGTTCGATCGCGGCGACCAGATGATCGTTCCATTCTTTTGCGCGATGTCCGCGTAGTCCGCGGGCGTCAGGCCGATCGAATGAATCATCGCCGTCTTGGCCGAGACGAGATCCTGCCCGCCTCCCATGTTCGAGCTGAGGCACGCGAACTCGTTGAGCGCGAACGCGTTGATCCCCTCGGCCACGTGCGGAAGGTACGCATCGTCCCCGGCGATCGCCGCCGCGGTCTTGATCTTCGGATATGCGCAGCCCGACGCCAACTGCGTCGAGCTCGAATCGCCGAGCGGAAAGGTGTCGAAGTCGACGGGCGTCTGGTTCAGGCCGATCTCGTCGGCGGCGCGATCGAGGTTGCGGACGAGTCCGGCGACGCTCCCCGACCCGACGGTCGACGTCGCGCCACCGAGCAAGAACCGGAGCTCGGCCCAACGGATCTGATCTGCGGACGCGCCGCCGGGCGTCGTGATCTTCGTGTGCCCGTTCTTGCCGGAGCGCCAGTCGTGGCGATGCTCGTAGCGCTCGCCCGTGTCGTGGTACGGCGGGTTCTGCGCGTACGTGATGTGGTCGTGCGGATTGATGAGGCCGGGCGAGATCACGCCGGTCGGGCAGTTTATCGTCGTCGCGCCTTGGGCCATCGCGTCGCACATGCAGCCGACGCACGCGACGTTGCCTTTGTCGTCGACGAGCACCGAGCCGCCTCGGTAGATCGTGCCCGGCACGAGCACGGTGCCCGTGATCAACTTCGCCGCGCCCCCCGCCGTCACCTCGCACGTGCCGGAGGCGAGCGGCGCGAGCGGCTTGCACACGATCTCCATCGGCGGCGCCGCGCCCTCCGGAGATCCACCGTCGGTCGACGCGTCGGTATCGGTCGTCCCCGCGTCGGTGTCGGCGGCCGCGCCGCCGTGGGTCGAGCCACACGCGGTGAAGGAGCCGAGGCACAGAAGGAAGAACGCCGCGTGGATGCTGGTGGTGCGCATGGGGGCGACACCGTAGCGTTCGCGCCGCGGACGCGCACGGTCGGTCGCGTCAATTCACGCCGAGTTCACGTTTGAGTAGTGGAAGCGGGAATGGCGATTCCGGCTTCCTCAACGTACTCGCCGTAGAGGAGAGCCGAGACGTGGTCGTCGGCGCGCGCGACGCGGCGGACGGCTGATTCAGCGGCGTCGCGAGGCTCCGCCTGCGTCGACGGCGCGTGCTCCGGCGTCCCAACCCCGGCTCCAAGGCCCGGTCGGCGCGTTGGGATCGTCGCTGTTGTCCGTCTTCACGAGCCCAACGTACGGGTGGCCGGCGTCGTCGGTCGGTGTCGGCGGGCTGACTGCGGTGGAGGCGCTCCCCTCGGGCGATGAAGGGCTCGAGGTCGAAGAGAGCGAGGACGGCGGTCGAGTCGATGGGCTTCGTCCCTGCACGGGGTGGGGCTCGCAAGCCGCCGCAGTGAGCACGGCGAGCGCGAGGAGGACGCGAAGCGAAAACGCCATCGCGCAGATCTACCACGCGATCCGAACCGTGCTCGCGGGCGTGGCTGCGGACTACGTCGCGGCGGGTCGAACGGAGAGCGGCACGCCACCGTGCGCACGACTATGCTGCGCCAGCAATGACTGAAGAAATCCTCTTCTTCCACCGCCCGAGGACCCGAGGCGTCACCATCCACTGGCTGCTCGAAGAGCTAGGCGCCCCCTATCGCATCGAGCTCCTCGACTTCACGAAGCAGGAACACAAGAAGCCCGAGTACCTCGCGATCAACCCGTTGGGAAAGGTGCCCGCAATCGTCCACCGCGGCGTCGTCGTGACCGAGGTCGGCGCGATTTGCACGTACCTCGCCGATGCCTTCCCCGCGGCCAAGCTCGCGCCGCCGCTCGATCACCCCGCTCGCGGCACCTACCTCCGTCACATGTTCTTCGGCGCGGGTTGTGTCGACCCTGCGATCGCCGACCACATGCTCGTGCGTCCGCCCGCGAGCCGCCCCGGCACCCTCGGCTATGGCACGTACGAGGACACGATGAGCGCGCTCGAGAAGGCACTCACGCCTGGGCCCTATTTGCTCGGGGAAGCGTTCAGCGCGGTGGACGTGTGCGTCGGGGCGCAAATCGCCTTCGCGCTGCACGTGGGCGCCATCGAGTCTCGGCCTGCGTTCGATCCGTATGTGGCGCTGATCCGGGAGCGGCCAGCGTTTCGGCGGATGCAGGCGCAAGCGCTGGAGCTCATCGCGAAGCTGCAAGGTTGAGCGCCCACGCGTTCGACGGGATGACCACCGCGCGCCCGACGCCACCGGCTTCGCGTTCGATTCTCCGCCAGCACGAGTGGGTGCCTGACGCCCGATGCGGCGCGTGTAGCGAACGCGCCGACGTTGCCCGCCTGAAATGAAGCGGCGTGTCGCTCTTGGTTCGCGCTCGCGGCGAGAGCGTGCTGCCCTTCCATGAATGAACGGATTCGCGCTTCGATTCGCAGCTCGTGTGGCGGCAGTGGTGTCGTTGTCCTCGCTCGGACTCGTACCGGCGTGCGGCAGCAACGGCGATGGCAATGGCAACGGCAACGGAAATGGCAACGGCGCTGACGGAGGCACCGGCGACGGCGGCACAGACACGCCTCCGGGCGTCGACGCCTCGACCGGCTCCGACGGCGGCCCCGCGAGTGACTTCGGCGGCGTCTTTCGTCACGGCATGAACGGCGGCCACATCAATCCCAACTTCACCGACAACGTCGACGGCTGGCTCGGCACGCAGGCCGGCGCGGACAGCAACCGCATCAAGCTGCCCGAGTTCTTTCTCCAGCAATGGGGCGTCGGAGTCCGCACCGACGCCGCGCGGAGCTACGTCACGAACGGGATGAGCAACCTCGTGTGCTTTCTCATCGGGCCCACGGCGGCGCACTCGACCTCCCCTTCGGCGAATAGCCTCGAAGCGTACATTCCAAAGAATCTCTACGAGCCGATCTTTGCCGGCGACGGCTCGGTGAACGCGAACAATTATTGGGCGAAATACGTCGAGGAGACCGTCACGACATACAAGCCTTGGGTGCGCATCTGGGAGGTGTGGAACGAGCCCGACTGGGTCGCGGACTATACGACCACGCAGAAGTGGACGACGCAGGCGCCGACGGCCTCTGACCTTCCCCGCTTCAACGGATCGATCTTCGACTACGTCCGGATGCTTCGGATCACGACGGCGGTCGCGAAGAAGGTCGATCCGACCGCGCAGATCGCGCTCGGCGGCATCGGCTATTCGAGCTTTCTCAGCGCCATCCTTCGCTATACCGACAATCCCGCAGGCGGCGCGATTTCGGGCGACTACCCGCGTAAGGGGGACGCGTACTTCGATGTCCTCAACTTCCATTACTACCCGCTCTATACGCCAGGGAACTCGGACGCGGCGGTGGCCGGGCTCCTCGCGCTGAAGCACGACATGGGCAAAGAGCTCGCCTTGGCCAACGTGACCGGCAAGAGCTACAACGCGACCGAGACGGGAGCGCCGCGCTTCGCGCTCGGCACGAGCCCGGGCGGCGTCGACTACGCAAAGAACTACATTCTCAAGGCGATGGTGCTCGCTCACGTCGACGGCATGATAGGCCTCGACTGGTTCGTCCTCGCCGACGGCGCAAAGGTGTCCATGAGTCAGGATCCCTATTCGTATATGGGCCTCTACGAGAACACGACGGGCCTCACCGATCAGAACGCCGCCGTGAAGACGCCGACCGGCGTCGCGTATGCGACCCTCGGCAAGCTCCTGAAGGGAGCAAAGGTCGACCGCACGAAGACCGCGGCGCTCGCGCTCCCTGCCGCGGTCGCCGGCGGCGCGTTTCAGACGACGGGCGGAAAGACGATCGTCGTGCTCTGGGCGAAGACCGCGAGCGGCGAGAGCGGGACAGCCACCTACGACGTGAGCGCCGCCGGCCCCGTCATCGTGCACGGTTGGGACTTTTCCACGACGGGTACGACGAGCACGATCATGCCGGCGAATGGAAAGGCGACGCTGAGCCTCACTTCGACGCCGCAGCTCTTCGAAGTGCCTTAGCGTACCGCGGCGCCGACCAGCTGGCGAAGCAACGAGTCTGACGCCCGATCACCCCGACGCGAGCGCTTCGGTCAGCGCGCGCACGATCCCCGCGCGCACCTTCGCGAGCACCGCCTCGCCGTTGCAGAGCACGCACAGCGGCTCGCTGATGTCCCAGCCCTGGACGCCGATCTCGACGATGCCGCCCCACTGCACGAGCTTCCTCGCGGCGACCAGCGGGCCGAAGACGAGGTAGTCGCCCGTCGCGGCGAGATCGAGCGCGGTGCGGATCGTCTGCGCTTCGTGAGCGACGACGCGGTCGCCGATCGGGATCGGGCAGTCGTCACCGATGGGCGCGAGGCGATTGCCGGTCGTGGACGGAGCGATCCACGGGACGTCGCGGAGCTTGTCGACGGTCGTGGGCAGCGGCGCGAGGCGCTTCGCGAGCGACGGCGATCCGAAGAGCGATTTTCGCAGCAGGCCGACCTCGTCGCTCGTCCACGTCGGCGGGCGGCTCGTGATGTCGCTCGGCGCGAGCGCGACATCGAACGTATTCTCGGTGATGTACGCGCGGACGAGCGGCGGCGACAGCTCGAGGGCGCGCACGCGCAAGCGCGGATGGGAGTGCGCGACGGCGGGCAGGAGCGCCTCGAGGAGATACGACGGGCCGGCGACGGTGAGATCGATCTTGCGATCCGCGCTCGCGGTCGGCACCGGTCGGCGCGCCGCTTCGATCGACGCGACCGCGGCGGCGATGTTCCGCGCGACGTGCGCGCCTGCCTCGTTGAGGCTCACCCCCTTCGTCCCGCGCACGAAGAGCTTCACTGCGCAGTGTCGCTCGACGCGCGAGATCGATTTGCTCACTTGCGACGGCGTCACCCGCAGCTCGCGCGCGGCGCCGGTGATGGACTCGGTGCGCTTTACCGCGAGGAACGTCACGAGATCCGTGATTCGCAGATCGATGGCCGGCATGTCCCATCTTTTTACGCGCACTCGGCAGGCGACGCATCAAGCGAAGCTCTCCGAGCGCCGCTCGTCCCTCGTGGCTCGTCGCCATCACCCGCCGTTCGGCGTCGCGCACTCGGTCTCGGGCACCTTGCGCTGAACCGGCGCGAGCGACCGCAGGTACGTCACGACTTCCGCGGCCTCCGCGTCCGTCATGTCGTGGAAACGCGGCATCGCGTTGCAGAGCGCGCGTCCTTCGTCGTTCACCCCTTCGCGAATCGCGCGCACGATCGCGACGTCGCTCCATGCGCCGAGGCCCGTCTCCGTGTCCGGCGTGAGGTTCGGCGGATAGGCCTTCGGGCCCGCCGTCGGCAGCATGCTCCCGGCGAGCGTCGCGTCGCTCGGATCGCTCTGATGGCAATCCGAGCAGCGCTTCGCCGCGACGATCGCCGCGCCCTTCTGCGCCGCGCTCGCCGTCGCCGCAGCAGGTTGCGAATCGCTCGTGCCGCTGCACGCCGCGAGCGCGACGAGCGCCCCGAGCGACGCGGCGGCGGCGATCTTCGACGTCAGCGCGCGCACGTCAGTACCCGCTGCCCGCGCCGAACGGCGACGTGAGGCCCGTGAAGTCGCCGATGACCTTCGCGTCGTAAGCCCCGTTGAGCTGGTTCGGCCCCTTGCCGGCGACGCCGATCGCGCCCTGGCTGAAGACGATCTTGCCCGTGTGGTCGATCTCGATGACCTGATGGTTGTTCTGATCGCTGATGAGCGTATCGCCGTTGCGGAGGCGCACCGCGCGCGTCGGGTTCGGATTGGCGACGCTGCCAGCGCGCGCGTTCGTCGAGAACGAGAAGACGACCGTGCCGTGCGCGTCGATCTCGATGATGCGGTTGTTGTTCGCATCGGTGATGAGCGTGTGCCCGTTCGGCAGGCGGCTGGCGAACGCGGCGCCGTTGAGCGTCGCGGTGTCGTTCGGCGAGCCGTAGCTCCACACGACGGCCTTGGCGCGGTTGACCTCGATGACGCGGTTGTTGTTCTCGTCGGCGATGAGCACGTGGCCGTTCGGCAGAAGGAGCGCGCTGTTCGGGTTGTTCAGCTGATTCGCGTCCGCGCCGCTGACGCCCGTCGTGCCGTACTGCCAGACGATGTTGCCGTCGCCGTCGACCTCGATGACGCGCTGGTTGCCCTGGTCGGTGATGAGGACGTTGCCACTCGGCAAGAACGTCGCGCATACCGGCGTGTTGAGCTGGTTCGCGTCCGCGCCGGTGACGCCGGCCTGTCCGTATTGCCAGACGATGCGGCCGTGGCGATCGACGAGGAGGACGCGGTTGTCCGCGCAGCCGTTCTCGCATCCGGGCTCGGCGCCCGCGGGCGCGCCGGTACCGGCGATGAGCGTATAGTCGCCGATCCGCTCGGCGTCGTTCGGCGCGACGACGGAGAGCGGGCCGGGCGTGATCGATCCATCGCCAAACGACCAGACGACGTTGTGGTGCGCGTCGATTTCGACGACGCGGTTGTTGTACTGGTCCGAGACGAGAATGTGGGCGTGCGCGCGGCGCGCGGCTTCGCTCTGCGACGAGGCGTCGTCGTTCGCGGCGCTCGCGCAGCCGAGGCCCGAGAGCGTGAAGAGCGAAACGAGAATCGAGAGGGTGTGACGAATGGGGTGTCTCATGCAGGCGGATGTACCGCCCGGTGCGCACGCCCACAATCCGCTGGATGCGCAGAGAGCGTTTCCGAATTGGAAAGACCAGAGCCGACGGCGGGCGCGCGCGGCCGAATCATCTGCGTGCGCGCGGAGCGTTCGTCAGGCGGTCGCGCGTCGGCCGAACATGACAGAGATGAGCGCCATCCCGCGACGCGCCTTCGGCACTTTGCCGCCTGCCCGCCGTGCTTCGGACAACCCAATCGCAATTGCCTGTTTGCGACCGACAGCGTCAGCAAGGTGCGCGCCAGAACGCCTGCCCGCAGAGATTCCACGGCGCGGGCGATCGCGGGACGCCTGGCGTCGATCCGACGCGCGGCAAAATCGCCACGTGCGCGGCACTTCGCTCCACGCGTCTCGCGCGACGAGGTCGTTCGGACCCGATTCGTCGGCGTCGCACGGTTCCTGCAAACGGGTAAACCGGCAACGCATGCGCAAACCTGAACCGCGGACGGCGCGACCAATGAAAACGTTCGTACTTGGCATTCTGCTTTTGTTCCTCGCCCCGGCGACGAGTCGCGCAGACGACGCGCCGTCTCCACCCGCGCCCGCACCGCCGACTGCCGCGCCCATCGCGTCGACGTCGGCCCCCGTCGTCGAGTCCGAGTCGCCGCCGACGACGCGGCTCGTGGCGCGCTGCTCCGACCCCGAGACCGA
Organism: Deltaproteobacteria bacterium; assembly: GCA_043785585.1. Taxonomy (GTDB): domain Bacteria; phylum Myxococcota_A; class Polyangia; order Polyangiales; family Polyangiaceae; genus JBBQXV01. The sequence continues at coordinate 18,431 of JAYVXB010000189.1, forward strand.
AGGCGAAGTGCGCCTGTCGACGGCTTGCTCGGGTGTTCTCGGATTGCGTGGCGCCGCGACGAACGTCCGCGGCGCGGCCTCGGGGGCTGGGCCAGGGCTGATGCTCTCTCAAGAAGGAGAGGAATTCGCGCGGAGCGGGATCCTCAGCTCGCGCGGCTTTCATCGTCTCGCCATCGGTGGAGGCGGCGGAGGGTTCGAAGGCGCGCTCCTCGGCGGACTCGCGGGCGGCGTGCGCGTTCCGTTTGGACGTCGCCACGGTCCTGTCGTGCGCGCGGGCTTCGAGGGATATCTACTCGGCAACGACGCGTTCTACTCGTCGTTGCTCGAGCTGCCGCAAGTGCAAATCGGATATCAATACATGCGTGGCACGACGGTCATCGAGCTCGGCGCGACGACGGGCGTCGTGCTGACCGGCCGTTGGCGCGCCGGCGACGCCGAACGTCGGCGCCTCGGTGGTTTCGAGAGGGGCGCATATGTCGCGGTGCAAGTGCCGTGGGTGCGGATCGGAGCGAGCGCGACGCGCTTGCCGACGGACGATCGCTTGGTGTCGCCCGTCGACGTCGCACAAGGCACGCTGTGCTTCATGTCGGCCCCCGTCGCGATCTGCGCGGACGCACGCGCCATGCGCGCCGAGGCGGTCGTCGCGAGCGGCCAGCCGCCCCGCGAAGTGCGCGCGTTCTACGGCGGGCTCGTGCTCGGACTGACACGCGAGCGATGACGACAGCGCTGCTTCGCGTTCCGCGCGGCGGTCGCTCACGCGCTACGCTTCGCGCATGCTCGACACGCGCGTCAAGGTGCTTCCGGGCATGTGCACGCCGACGCCGAGCGACACCGCCAGGAAGTGGCGTGGCCTTCGCTCATCACTGACGCGCGTCGGATGGACGTGCATCGTCGCACTTGGCCTTTGCCTTCTTGCAGGCTCTACATCGTTTCGAACGTCGTCGGTGCCGACTCGTTGGGCGTGCAATCGCCGCGCAACTTTGGCATCCGAACGCGCTCGACGTCACCTACGTCGGCGAGGCGGAGGGCGCGTCCGCTACCCGCCGGCGACCACCGCGCACGCAACGGCGAGCACGAGGCACAGCGGCGTGAACACGCGCGTGTCCATCCGCGCGAACCGACTCCTTCTCTCCCGCTTGAACATCCCCACCCAACGAAAATCGCCAATCGCGCGCGCCGCGAACACGAACGCGAGCCCCCAGCATCCGACGCGCACGACCATCGCCGGCGATCCCACCGCGACGACTCCCGATTGCGCGAAGAGTAGCGCTGCGCCCGTGAACAGAGCGCCCGCAACGAGAAGCGTCGCGCCGCGCGATGGACGAAAGAGCGGCGCGCCGTCACGCTCGGGCACCGCAGCGCCGCCGCCGAGCTTCCCCCCGAACGCCCAATAGACGTGAAGCGCGCCGATGGCGGCGAGCGTCACGCCGGCCGACAATCCCACGACGAGCATCATGACCGCCTCGCGTTCATGACGTCTCTGTGGGGTCGACGCACGCCGCGAGCAATCGTCGCCGTGATCGCGGCGCGCATTCGACGGCAAGAAGACGCGCGCGACGCGCCGGTCCCTGCGGTGAGCGTTCAGCGCGAGGAACGATCCGATCGACGGACCAACGCGCAGACGGCGCTCGTTCATGAGACACAGGGTAGACGGGCGCGGCGGCGGGCGTGAGCTTTCGCGACGCTCTCGTCGAGCGTCACGACGAAGACGGCGTCGGTGGTACCTCGGCACCCGCGCGTCGAGCGTTCGTGCTGAAAAAATCATGAAACGATCGGCATCCAATGAGTGACTTTGCGCCCCGTCGGGCTCATCCTCTCCGTCCTCGTGGCAACAAAGCCCGCGGGAGGAGACCTCACATGAAGACGATGAAGAGTGCGTTCGCGGTGTTGGTTGGCTCGATGATGCTCGTCGGCGTGACCGGATGCGGAAAGAGCAAAGCGCTCCTCGCGACGGAGGAGTACCAAACCGAAACGTGCGCCTGCAAAGACGCCGCGTGCGTCACCGCCGCCGCGCAGAAGTACGCTTCGCACAGCGGTGACATGTCGACCGCCAAGGGCGGCGAGGCCGAGGCGATCACGAACGCTGCGTCGGCGGCCGCGCAATGCGCGACCAAAGTGACGATGGCGAACATGCCGGCCATGCCGGCCATGCCGGGGAAATGACCCGGCGCCAAACGATCTGAATGGCGGCGCTGCTGCCCGATCGATCAGGGCAGCGGCGCGCTTGCGGGCGTGGGCGATGATGGCCTGCGCGCCCGCCGAGGCTGTCACTTTGTCGATCGCTTCGCGCTCGGAATAGCCGACGACGCGCGCCGGTCATCGCTGCATGCGACTCGCCGCTGCGCTCTCCGCTTCTTCTCTCGCCTTCGCGCTCGCGTCGCCCGTGCGCGCCGACGCGCCTGCTCCCGCGCCGCCGGGATCCGCCGCGCCGAAGCCGCGCGCGCCGCAAGACCTCGTGAGCTTCGTCCTCGAAGACACCGATCTCAACGAGCTCTTGAAGACGATGAGCGAGCTCACCGGAAAGCGCTTCATCATCGCGGCGCACCCGAAGAGCTTCAAGGCGACGATCTTCTCGACGCAGAAGGTGACGGTCGCCGAGGCGTACGAGGCGTTCCTCTCGATCCTCCACGCGAACGGCCTCACCGTCGTTCCGCACGGGCGCTTCTTCAAAGTCATCGACGCGCAGAACGTGATGAAGCAGCCGACGCCCGTGACGG
>JAYVXB010000190.1:0-21135 GCA_043785585.1 Deltaproteobacteria bacterium
GGCACCGCCACTGCCGCCCCCGCCGCCCCCGCCGCCTGCGCCGCTGTCGCCCGCCGCGAGGGTCCCCACGTTCGTGACGACGCTCCCTCCCCAGACGTAAAGCGCGATGCTGCTCCCTCCGCCGCTCCCCCCGCGCCCGTTCGTCCCAGGTCCGCCACCGCAACCCTCGGTGCCGTCCGTGCCGCAACTCTGATCGGGTTGGTCGGTGAAGCAAAGGCCGGCGAGGGTGTCGTACCCGCACGTCGTTCCGGTAGCGCACCGCGACGCTGCGCTGACGCCCGCCGTTCCGTTGTTGCCCGACGCGCCGATCGATCCATCGGAGCCGCTGGTCGGCGTGTAGCCCGCGATCGAGAACGACGGGCTTGCCGCTCCGCCCCCGTTCGCCGCGGAAGGAGCGTCTTGGCCGTTCGCCGCGGCGGTTCTCGCGCAGGTGTTCGCCCCTGCAGTGCCGGTCGTGCCGGACGCACCGCCGACTCCGTCGCCCGCTTTGACGACCTGCACCAGAACGTTGGTGAGCACCACCGACGATTGGGTCGCGAAGATGCCGTAAATCGATTCGCCCGAGGCGACGCTGCCGATGTCTTTGCTCTTAACGGTGAGCGTGTCGATCGCGGCGCCCGACACGTTGTTCGCGACGATGGTCTTGTTCGATCCGGGCGGCGCCTTGACGATGACGTTCGCCGCGTTTCCGACGCCGCACTGCCGGTTCCACGTGCCTCCCGTGTCGATCCAACCGCCGAGGATGGTGACGTTCGACGCGAGTGTGAGGCTCTCGACGTACGTTCCATTGTCTACGTACACGTACGGTTTGCTCAGCGACGAAGCGACGTTGATCGCCGTTTGAATGCTGTTGCACGGGACGGCTTTGCTTCCACACGCACTCGCGGCCCCACCCATCGACACGAAGATGCCGTTCGACTCGGTCGCGACGAGGAGCGAGCATGCATCGCCGACCGGGCCGGTGTCGATTGCCGAGTCGGCTGGGGGCGCGCTGTCCATGCCCGCCATTCCATCGATGTGCGCTGCGCCGTCCGCGGTCGCGCCGTCCGTTCCCGGTGCGCCGTCCACGGCGGTTTCGTCCGCGCCGCCATCGGCCAGGGCGTCGCGATGCGTCGCATCGGTCATCCCGGGGCCGTCCTCGCCCGCTTCGAGCAAGTCGCCGTCGTCCGCGCCGTCCGTCGTCGAGCCATCGCTACCGGAGACCCCGCCGTCGGTGCTCTCGCTGAAGGCAGCCCCGCACGCCGTCACGCTCGATCCCCCCAACAGCGCGCACGACACCATCCCCAGCCAGCCTAGACGCATCTTCGACTCCTCCGACCCAACAAAGCCCGTGAGCCATCTAGCACACCGGATCCTCGAGGCCAGGTGAGCGCGCGCCATTCGGGCTTCCGAACGAAGATCCCATTCGCGCTCACACGTTGTACGTGAAGCGACGTCGTCCACGCCTTCGCGCCCGGCGATGCGAAGCAGGATAGGCTTTCGCGTGAGCTACTCCCGTCCCCGCGCGGATCGATGCGGCACTGCGATGACGTGGAGCACTTCGACCAGCTCGCGGGAGGTGGGACGAAGCTCCGGAGCGGAACGCAGCGAGGCCTCGATCAATCGCGCGAGTCGTGGATCGACGTCGGGGCGCACCGCGTCCACCGCGAGCGGCTCGCTCGGAGCGTCCCCGCGAAGCAGCGCGACCGCGGGCGCGGTGTCGAAGGGACGACGACCCGTGAGGAGCTCGAACGCGAGGACGCCGAAGCTGAAGACGTCCGCCGCAGGACCGGGCGGTTCCCGGAGCCCGACCAGCTCGGGAGCCATATAGGCGGGCGTTCCGACGACCTCGCCCTCCTCGGTCAAGAACGACCCGCCCTGCGGCAGCGCGGAAAGCGACGCCGTGGTATCCGCAGAATCGAGCTCGGCTCGTTGCCCGGATGAGGGCATGACGGGGGGGCGGGATTCGGGCGGTCGCGGATCGTCGACCATTCTCGAGATGCCAAAGTCGGCGATCTTTGGCAGGCCGCCTTGCGTCATGAGAATGTTGTCGGGCTTGATGTCGCGATGCACGATTCCTTCCGCGTGCAGCGCCGCCAGCCCCTCCGCGATGCCGCGCAAGGTGACGAGCGCCCACGGCAGCTCGCCGAATCGGTGCCTGTGGGCGACCAGCGGAGAGCCGTCGACGTACTCCATGACCAGATACATGAACCCCGAGCTGGCGAATCGGATGTCGATGATCGACAGAAGATTCGGGTGCTGGATCCTCGCCGCGATGTGCGCTTCTCGGGCAAAGCGCGCCATGATGCGCGCGTCCGAGATGTTGGTGAGGACCTTGATGGCGAGGACGGCTCCGTCCGAGATCCGGTGGACCAAGTAGGCAGTCCCCATTGCCCCTTTGCCGAGCTGCCGCACGACGCGGTACTCGCCATCGACCTCCGTCCCTCCGATCAGCTGCGGCGTCCCGCTTTGGCTCGCGCCCAAACGGGCGAGCGCTTCGGAGAGGCGCGCCGACCGCTCCGCGAGCTGGCGACGGAGCTCTTGGTTCAAGACGCCAATCTCGCCCTGACGCATCTCGGACGTACGAATCGCCAACGTGTGCATTTGCGACAAAGCGTAGAACTGTGTGAGCGCATAAAGCATGATCCCGACGACGGCGCTCTGCACGGCGGCGGCAGACTCGGTGCGAATGCCCGTCCAATGAAAACCGGTAGGGACGAGGCACGCACCGAATGCCGCGAAGGCGATGAAGTTGATCATCGACGTCGGCGCCGGAACGGGACGGCGGTATGCGCGGACACAAAGGAACAGGAGGTACATCACGCAGCACGTGATGAAGGCGATGCTGACTCGGCCGACGATCAGCGACGAGCTGAACGGGTCCCGAAAGGTCAGGTCGACCAGCAACGTGGCAATCCACCCGACCGTCCAGACTCGCCCTGGAGGTGGCAAAGAAAAGTGGGAGTGAAGCATGGCGACTTGAGACAAGGCACCCGTGGTCACGCACATGCCCATGAACGCCATCTCGAGCTGCGGCCCGAGAAATTGGGTGATTCCCGCTTCGAAGAGCAAGTACTCGGAGACGGTGAATCCGGTCACTGCCAAACCGGCAAAGCCCTTGTTTCGTCGATCCAACGCGTAGAGCACGGCCGACGCGAAGCCGGTGCCGAAGAGCAAGCCCACGGCGAGAATGGGGAGTATGTCTCCGAAGACGTGGGCCCATTGCATGGTTGGATCGAAGGCATCGGCGCGCGTCAAATGGGGAGTCGTGTCGAGCCATGCGCTCTGCTGCCAATCGTGGTGGACGGTCACTTCAATCGAGATTTCAGGGTCGGTTGTCAGCTCGGTAGGGACGAGCCAACGGTGCGGTCCGCTCGCGCGATAGACGGCGATCAGCGGCTCGTTGGACGATGCGACGTCTCGTCCGTTCACTCGCACGGTGGCGAGCGCGCGCAACATCGGCACGGAGAGCGCGAGGGCCTGCCCGCGCAACTCGGGGGGGAGGGCGACGCGGGTACGAAGGACGTACGTGCAGCGATGTCGGGGCAGGCGGTCGTCGATTCGGGCCGGCAGCTCGAGGCTCGTTTCGAGCGCGCTCGACGGGACTTGCAGCTTCCAGTCGCGAAGCTCGAGGGTCGACGCCGGCGCGTGGCACCCAACCAGACCGAGGAAGAACACGACCGCCGCGACGAGACGGAAGCTTCCTTGCTTCCAGCGAGCCCAGGCGGAGCGTTCGTCCGCCAAGGGTTTCGCCATCCGTCCACGATACTCCGAGCGCGGCCTTCGCCTCCGTAGTTCCGAAGCGTCGCGCCGGGACCGACGACAGCGTTCGTGATCCTGCGGAGCTCCTGGCATCGCCGACGGGTCACACCACGACGCACGGGCACGACGGCGCGATTGCGTAGCCGCCGTGCGAGCGAACGAGCGCGTCGCGCAGCCCGAGCGTGCGCAAGCGCGAGAGCGCGTTGTGCAGGCGCAAGCGCGCGGCGCGAGGGAGCAGACGCTCGTCCGGCCAGCCCGCGCGCACGAGCGCGACGGCGGGGACGGGCTCGCCCGCCGCCTGGCGTGCCGCGGCGAGGCATGCGAGCACGCGCGCGAGTGCGGCGTGGCGCTCGAGTGATACCAGAGCACCGCCCGGCGGACGGAACCAGCGACCGTCGACCGATATCGAGAGCGTCGTCGCGCCGTCCGCAGGAGCCACGCCGCGGTCGCGCGCGTGCGCGACGCGCTGCTCGACCCAACGTGCAGCGAGTCGCACATCCATCGATCGCGCGCGATGCGGCGCGCTCCGCGCCACCCGCTCGGCGGCCGCGTCGAGGTGGCGCGTGCGCGCGGCGTCGTCTCCGTCCGCCCATGCCTCGTCGGCGCGCGCGAGATCGACGTGCGCGGCGAACGTCTCCACGAGCGCTTCGTACGCGCCGCCGTGCACGCCCGTGTGCTTCGCGCCGCGGAGCTTGGCGCGCGCGCGGTCGAGTCCCGCGCGCGACAGCGCCGCGCAGCCCGTGAGCGCGTCGCAGACCGCGAGGCCCGCGACCGCGACCGCGTTGATCGTCGGCTCGTCGCGCCACTCGCTCGCGCGCAGCACCCGCTCGAACAGATCGCGCGCCGCCTCGACGTCGCCCGACTCCGCGAGGAGCATGCCGTGCTTGATGCGGCACTCGGTCGCGATGCGCACTTCGCCCGTGTCGTCGAGGACGCGCTCGGCCTCGAGGAACGCCTGGTGCGCGTCGGTGAGGTGGGCGCGCTCGTAGTGAATCGAGGCCGAGAGCGCGGCGCAGATCGCGGCGAGCCGTCGATCGCCGCGGCGCTGGTGAAGCGCGACCGCGCGGTCGGCGAGCGCGGCCGCCTCGTGCGTTGCGCCGGACTCGCACGCGGCCGACGCCAGGTTGCCGAGGTTCGCACCTTCGTAGCGACGGTCGCCCGCGCGCACGTGCAGGACGATCGCGCGCTCGAAGAGCGACGACGCTCCGTCGATGCGCCCGGCCATGAGCGCGATCGTCCCCAGCCATCCGATGCTTCGTCCTTCATAGACGACGTCGCCCGCCGCGCGGTGCAGCGCCAGCGCTCGCTCCAGCGCCGCCGTCGCCGCCTCTTCGCGCCGTTCGCACATGTCGACCACCCCGAGCCAAGCCGTCGCGCGCCCTTCGAGCTTCGTCGAGCCGCACGTGCGGGCGCGTACCAAGGCGCGCCCCGCGTCGAGGCGCGCGCGCGCGAGGTCACCGCCGAGGCACAGCACCTCGGCCCGCGCAGCGTACGCGCGCGCGAGCGGCTCGTCGGTCGCGCGACCTTCACAGGCCGCGATGGCCGCGTCGAGGTTTCGTAGGCGCGCGCCGAGTGGCACGCTCTCCGCGAGCAGCGGATCGATCGCGAGCGCGGCCTCGAGCACGTCGCGCGCGTCCGTCGCGCCGCGTGCCAGCGCGCGACTCATCGCCGCGACGAGGTTCGCGCGGTCGCGATCGAGCGCGTCGCGCGTCGCCGCTTCGTCGGGGCCGTCCCACCGCGGCGCCCCGGCGCGCGCGCGCGCAAAGTAGTGTGCACCGTGCCGTGCTTCGAGGACTGCCTCGCGTCCCGACGCGAGCATCCGGCGCGCGAAGATGCGGATGCACTCGTAGAGCGAGAAGCGCGGCTCGCCGTGCGCGTCGCGCTCGCTGCGCAAGAGCGATCGTCCGTACAGCACGCCGAGCACCGCGATGACCGAGCTGCCGTCGACCTCGGGCGAGAGCACGGCTTCGGCGGCCTCGAGATCGAAGCCGCCGGCGAACACGGATGCCGCCCCGAGCACGCGCCGCGCGTCTTCGTCGAGCGTCGACCAGGCGTCGAGGAGCACGCGATCGAGCGGCGACTCCGACGTCGCGTGGCGCTCCAGGATTTGGCGCGGGGTGACCACGCCGACCTGCGCCGCAGCGAGCTCGATGGCGAGCGGTGAGCCATCCAGCGCGCGCACGAGATCCTCGACGTCGTCGTCGCTGCACGTGAAGTCGGCCGCGACGGCGCGCGCCCGCGCCGCGAACAGGCGTGCCGCATCGGAAAGGCCGAAGCGCGCGTCGAGCGCGAGCGGTCCCACCTCGAGGGCGCACCCCGTCGGATCGATCCTCTCTGCTGCGGTGACGATCCACATCGCGCACGGTGCGCGCGCCGCCCACGCAGGCAAGAGCGCGCGCAGCGCGTCGAGCGATCCGTCGGCGTCATCGAACAGCACGACCGCGTCGCCGAGGGCCTCGACCGCGGCGGTCAAACGGTCCGTCGCGCTCGCGGGATCGCCGGCGAGCGAGACTCCGAGCGCCGACGCGAGCGCCGCGACGACGTCGTCCTCCGTCCGCGCCGCCGAGAGCGCCACCTCGTGCACGTCCACCGAGCGACCGTCGCCGCGTGCGCGCGGTGCCCACTCGCGCGCGAGCCTGCTCTTGCCCATGCCCGGCGCACCGACCAGCGACACCACGCTCGCTTCGATCGCTTCCAGCGCTTCGAGCTCGCGCGCGCGCCCGAAGAACGTCGAGTCGGTTCGGGCCACGACGGCGCGCATGCGCTCGCGCGACCGCGTGCGCGAAGGTGGCGACGCGCGCTCTTCGCGTTCCGTGATCAGAGGGCGGCGCGCCATCTCGTGCGGTGGATAGCACTCGCGACGTCGAACGTCGACGCTCCGACGTCGCGCTCATTCATGGCAGCGTCGTCGCCGCGCGCTCACTCGACGTCCACGTCGCCGCCGCACGGGACATCGACCGACTGAGTCTTTGCGCGACTGCCGATCCTGACGACGTGGCGCCCGCATGCGACCGGCCATACGCCTTGCCCTTCGCCGACCACACGGTCGTCGATGAAGATGCGATGCCCGGCGGCGCGCGCGGGAAGGACAATGCGGCCGGTCGTCCGCGGCGGCTCAGCGGACGCCGCTGCGGAGGCGAAGGGGGACGAGGTCGTCGCGCTCACCGAGGGCGTCGGCGCGAGCGCGGGGACGTATGTCGGACGCGCGGCGGCGTGCCGTCGAACGGCGCCGGTCACCGCGCCCGTCGCGACGAAGCCGATCGTGATCGCCGCGATCGCCGCCAACGCGAGCATCGCGACGCTCGACGCGCGGTAGCGCGGCGGTCGGCTCGCGACCCACTGCGCGCGCGGCCCGACCGAGTGCGCGTGCGGTGCGAGCGACTGCGGTATCGGTGTCGAGAGCGGAGCGCTCGTCATCGGCGCGCTGGGTGGCGCGGCGCTGTCGGCTCCCGCACGCGGCGGCGGCACCGTCTTCGCGTTCGACGCATCCTTGGGCGCGCGCGGAGCGGCCACGCCGCGCACATCCTCGGTCCGAAACGCCTCGGTCTCGCCCGACTGCTCCATCGCGACGATCGCCTGCGACGGCGGCGGCGCGCGCTTCATCGTGTCGCGTGTCGACGACGCGAGCCGCCCGCACTCTTCCCGCGCCGCGCGCAGGTCGACCGCCTCTTCGATGCAATTCGCCATCTCGATCGCCGAGAGGCTCCGCGCGTCGGCGCTGGGCGACAGCGAAACGCGCACGCCGTGGCAGAGCGCGGCGCTCAAGCCCGATCGCAGCGTCGCGAGGTCGGGCAGGGCCGGCATCGCCATCGCCTTGAGCAGCTCGAACTCGGCGATCCCGTCGGTGCGGAACGCGCGCCGTCGCGCCAAGAGCTCCCAAAGCATGAGGGCAGCCATGTACACGTCGGTGCGAACGGTGAGCGGATCGCCCAACACTTGCTCGGGCGCCATGTATCCATACGTTCCATGAAGCGTGCCGGGGGCGGTCAGATCCGACCGACGCGTACCGGCGACTTTGGCGATGCCGAAATTTCCGAGCTTCACGTCGCCGGTCCACGCGACGAGCACGCTGCGCGGGTTGACGTTGCGATGGATGACGGGAAAAAACTCGCCCGTCTCCGCGTTGCGCGCGCGGTGCGCTGCCGCCAGCGCCGAGAAGACCCCGTGGCCGATGAAGAGCGCCACGCTGTCCGGAATCTCGACCCGTCGACCGCGCAGCGTGCGCACGAGACGCGACAACGACAGTCCGTGCACATGCTCGAGCACGAGCACCGGGTAGCCGTCGAGCAGGACGAAATCGTGAAGCCGAACGATTTGGGGGTGCGTGACCAGCGCGTACGCGAGCGCTTCGCGCGCGAGCCGCTCGAGCTGCGGTGCACCCTCGGCGCACCGTGCGAGATGGCGCTTCAACACTACGGTCTGCTGAAACCCCGCAGGCCCGTGTGCGCGCGCGAGCAGAAGCTCGTCGTTCTGGTTCGCGTCGAGCCGCCCGAGAATCTCGTAGCGCCCCAGCCAGCCGCTTTCGGCCATGTCTCCCGCCCCCTTGCCGGTTTCGCCCCCGCGCGCTCGACGATCGGCGCGGCGCCATGGCCGCGAGCGCCCGCGTGCGAGGCAATCGTCACCGTGCCAGGTGTACCGGACGCGTCCGCGCGCGCGCGATGAAATCGGGATTAAATTTGCGCCCCGTCGCCGGCGCACGGCCGACGCGCGCTCACAACCGTAGGACCTCCCACCTCACGCGCCGCGGCGGGCCGCCGCTCACGGCGAGCTCGACGTCCTCGATCCGAACCGCCGCCGTCCCGTTCGCGCGAATCCGCTGCACGTCGCCCGCGACGTCGGCGAAGTAACAGGCCGAGCAAGCGGGCAGTCGATCGGCCGTGACCGGCGTCAGCGCGTCGGGGTTCCCCGCGTTCGTCGCGATTCGCTTCGCGGTCAGCGTCGTCCCGTCGTCGAGCGTCATCGTCGCCGTTCCTGTCGCGCCCAGCGCGACGACGACGTCGAGCCGATCGGCGACGTTCGCGGGCGTCACGACCATGGGATCGCTCGAAGGCGCGAGCGTGTCGATCGTCGGATCGAGCATCGGCACGAGATGATTCTCGACGATCAAGAGCGGGAGCTTCGCGAGCGGCGCGGGGATCGTCGCGACGCGCGCGCCTTCGTAGACGCGGTAGTCGTCGAGATCGACGTAGCGCCCGGGCGGCAGCCATCCGACCTTCGACGTCTGTCCGCGTCGCACGACCGGCGTCGCATAGAGCGACGGTCCGAGAAAGAATGCGTCGTCGACGCTCCACGCCGCCGGCTCACGTGGGAAGAGCAAGAACGGATGCATCGTGAGCGGCCGCCCGCTCTTGTGTGCCTCGCGGGCGAGCGCCGTGAAGTACGGCAAGAGCCGCGTGTGCGTGCGCGCGTGCTTCGCGTAGACCTTCGTCGTCTCGTCGTCGCTCCAGATCGACCACTTCGGCAAGGTCCCCTGTATCGGGTTCGCGCACGCGTTCTGCTCCATCATGATCGGCGACACCGCGGCGAGCTCGATCCACCGGAGGAACACTTCCTTGTCGTGCGGCGCGTCGGTGATGCACTTGAAGCCCGTCGCGTCGCTCCCCCAATACGGAACGCCCGTCATCGACAAGCTCACGCCGCCGCGCAGCGACGACGGAAGGCCGAGCGTCTCGTCGAACGTCGCTTCGGCGTCGCCGCCCCACACCGCGGGCGCGAACGCTTGCGTCCCCGCGCCGCCGGAGCGAACGAAGAAGAGGTAGTCGCCCGGCCGCTCGCGCTCGAGCAGATCGTGCGCCGCCTTCGCCGACAAGACGGGATAGCGGTTGTGCGCCTCATCGCCGCGCGTCCCGTCGAACATCACCGCGTCGCGCGGCGTGTACTCGCCGAAGTCGTGCATCCAGCCGTCGTAACCGAAGTCGAGCGTGCGCTTCAGGAGCGACTGCAACCAGGCGACCGCGTCGGGGTTCGTGACATCGACGGGCGAGACGCTCACGAGCTTTCCGGAGATGAACTGCGTGACGTGTGGCGTGCCGTCCGCGTGCTTGACGAAGTAGCCGTGGTCTTTGCCGAAGGCGTAGTCGGCCTCGGCGTTCCCGGGATCCGCGGAGACGTACGGGTTGTTGTAGGCGAGCGCTTTGTATCCGGAGGCGTGGAGCGCGGAGGTCCACGCGCGGAGCTCGTCTTCGCGCCCGACGTGCGAGAGCGCCGGGAGAAAATGCGTCGCGTCGTCGACGCCGGTGATCGCGACGTCGGCGTCGCGCATCTTCTGGATCTCCGGGACGCCCCCGACCATCGCGTTCACGCCGACGCGGCGACGCGCGCCGAACACCCACGGCGCGGGGACCATTGGGCGCCCCGTGTCTTCTGTGTAATCTGCAAGGATCGCGAGCGGGTCGCCGACGTAGACGACGGCATCGAACGAAGCCGCGCCGACGGCGAAGCGCCAGGCATCGGGCCGCTCGCTCGCGAGGTGCATCTCGCTGCGGTACGTCGTCGCGACATGCATGCCGTAGCCGTGCGTCGACAGGAAGAACGGGACCGGGAAGTACGTCATCGACGGCCCGTTCGGGTACGGGTTCGTGTCGCTGCGAGGCGCGTTCTCGCCTTGCCCGAGGGCGCCCTCTTCGGCCCACGAGTAGAGCGCGAGGCCGCGGTGATCGATCGAGGCGTACCGCTCGCCGAGCCCGAAGAAATGTTCGTCGTCGGCCGACGCGAACGCCATCGTCGTCTTGTTCGCGTCGTCGCACTCGAGCCGCAGCTTTACACGCGCGCCCGCGAGCGCGACGTGCAAGCGAGCCGAGATGCCGCCGAGGACGAGATCGGCCGAGTCGCCGGTGACGTTGGTCGCGGTGGCCGTCGTCGACGTGCGCCACGGGGCTTCGTTCGCCGCGTAGCCGTCCCAGCCCGGAAGGACGCGCGCCGCGAACGCCGGCGCATCGACGGTCGCAGCGATCGGCGCGTACCCGTCGGGGGTCGCGCCGCCGAGCGACGTCAGGACGACATTGCCCGCGCTGTCTTGTACGGACAGGCGCAGCGGCGCGAGCGCGATCTCGACGCGGACGCGATCGTTCGCGAGGACGATCGGTGGCGGCGTGGGCTTCGCGTGGCTGCAGCTCGGCGCGACTGCGACCGCGATCGCCAGGACGAAGCTCCGCATCGACGAAGTCTACACGCGCGTCGCGCGCGACGGCGCGAACGAAGCTCGGCGCGGATGCGGGACGCGCCCGAACGAAGAGCGTACCGTTGCGCCCTGTGCCCCGCCGCCTCCGCACGTCTCCGCGCCGCGCCCCGCGCCAGAAGCGCGCGGAAGACACCGTGACCGTGCTCCTCGACGCGACGGCGATCGTCCTCGCGAAGCACGGCTTCCACGCGACGACGACGAACCGCATCGCGACCGCCGCGGGCGTCAGCATCGGCACGCTCTATCACTACTTCCCGACCACCGAGGCGCTCATCGAAGCCGTGGTGCATCGCATGTGGAGCCGCGAGCTCGCTGCCGTCGAAGCGCGCGCGTCGCTCCTCTTCGACGCCCCGCTCGACGTCGCCATCCGCGAGATCATTGGCGCGCTCGTCGCGGTGATGGCGAAGCAGCAGCAGCTCTACAAGCGATGGTACGGCGAGGCGTCGCATCTCGGGCAGCTCGGGCAGGGGCTCGAGATGTCGAATCAAGCGACGGCCGTCCTCGGCGAAGCGTTGAGGCAACGCCGCGCCGAGGTACGCCCCGCGAACATCGCGTTCGCTGCGGATCTCGTCGTGAAGACGGCGCTCGCCGTCGTGCGCACCGGCGCGCGCGATTATCCGCGCGAGACGAAGAGCGGCGAGCTGGCCGCCGAGCTCTCGCAAATGCTCGCGCGCTACCTCATGCTGAAGCCGCCGGCGTAGATTGGGCTCCGCGCGCTCTTTGACGGATGTACGCTCGATCGTCGAGGATACGTCGCGATGAGCGCGTGCAGGTACTGCGGCGGGGATCATCCCGGGCACGCATGTTCGATGGTGCCGTCGTCTACAGGCGAGTCGATGGTCCCGGCGAGCGCGGAGTCGATGCATCTTCGCGGGAAGACGCATCCGGCTGCCGCGCCGTTTCGCAACGCGCGCCAACAGTTTCGTCTCGCGATGGCGCAGCGCGAGGAAGACCCGGCGCGCGTTTGGCTCGAGCTCACGTCGATCCGCGAGACGGCGACGAAGCTCCCGGACATGGCTTCGGACGACGCGACGCTGAGGGCGGACATCGAGCGCTTTCGGGCGAAGCTCGAGGCGGAGATCTTCACCTTGCATCAGGAGGTCGGGGACGAGGTGCTCGCTCCGCTCTACGTTTGGGTGGATCTCATTCGGCGGCGCAACCGCCTCGATCGCGCGATCCTCACGGCGCGCGAGAGCGTGAAGGCGTCGCGCGCCGCACGGCGTGATCCGACGCGGGCGCCGCGGACCGAAGCAGAAGCGGCGACGGCGCTCGACGAGGGGCTGAAGAAGCTCGAGTGGTGGCAAGCGTCGGTGCCGCCGCGTCCCTCGGAGGCGGAAATCGCGATCTGGGAGTCGGGGCGCTTCGCCGATCGTCGCGAGTCGTTGCCTCAGGATCCAGTCGAGGTCGCGCGTCGAGGGGGCGAGGCGCGCGCGAAGCTCGGTGTCGTCGCGCCGGGGCGGCTGCTCGCGCGGAGCGACTACGCGAGCTCTCGCGCCGAGACGCTCATCGTGCCGTCCGTGGCTGCGTTCGCGCTCATGGCGACGATCCTCGCGACCTATGCGCTCACTCGTCCAGACGCCGGCGGCGGCGGAATCGCGCTCGGCGCGCTCGCCTTCCTGGGTTGGCTCGCGCTCGCCGCGGCAACCGTCGTGAGCGTCATCGCGCGCCGCCGCGTGCAAGGAGAGATCGACGCAGCCGCCGCGACGTCGTGGCATTGGACGCTCTTCTGCGAGCAGTCGGCCGCGATGGAGATCGAGGTCGGCTGGCTGCGCGCGCTTCACGAGGCGTTTCGCGCGCGAGCCGCGTTCGACGACGCGAAGTGGGAGGGAAAGCAGATCGAGGACCTCAAGAAGTGGCGCGCGGACCTCCGCGACTTCGTCGTCGAGGTCGCGAACCGCGGCGACGAGGCGGCGACCGCGGAGGTCGAGCGCGCGAAGCGGAGCCTCGCGCCGCCCGCGTACCGCGAGTGAGCTAGAGCTCGCGCGTCTCGCCCACGTCGAGGATCCACAGCCTTTCGGCAGCGTGGCCGCGCTCGCGCCACCACGCGCGCATGCGCTCCGGCGGCTCGCCGAGCGGCTCGTCGGTCAGCTTGAACGTGCCCCAGTGCATCGCGACGAAATTCTGCGCGCCGAGGAGATCGAACGCGCGCCCCGCGTCCTCCGGCCCGATGTGCTGCTCGGACATGAACCACGTCGGATCGTACGCGCCGATCGGGATCATCGCGTGGCCGATCCCCGGGAAGCGCGCGCCGATCTCGCGAAACACCAGCTCGCTGAACGCGGTGTCGCCCGCGTGGTACGCCGAGCCGTCCGACGCCTGATAGACGAAGCCGCCCCACAGGCGCGCGTTTCGATCCCACGGCACGCGCATCGACCAGTGCTGCGCAGGCACCAGCGTGATCCGCAAATCCCCTTCGACGTGCGTCTCCCACCACCCGAGCTCGACGACGCGCGGCAGCCCCGCCTTGACGAGGATCTCGCCGACGTCGCGGGGCACGACGTAGAGCGCGTCCGGCCCGATTCGCTTGAGCGACGGCAAGTCCAGATGGTCGTAATGCGAGTGCGAAACCGTGACGACGTCGACCTTCGGCGCGCGATCGATCGCGATCCCCGGCGCGACGTTGCGTCGCTGCGGACCGATGCGATCGCCGAGCACCGGATCCGTCACGACGAGCTTGCCGCCGAGACGCATCGCGAACGACGAATGCCCGATCCACGTGAGGTGCGGCGTGAGCTCGGCGAGCGTGCTCGCGTCGTTGTCGCGACGCGGCGTCGTGAACGGGACGTTCTTCGGCTTTCGTCCGGAGATCCGATCGCCGATCTGCCACCTCAGAACGTCGGCGAGCGACTTGTCCGGCCACGTGCCGTCGAGGTTGACGTACTTGTACTTCGGCACGCGACGCTCCTCGCGACCCGCGTCTACGCCTTCTTCAGCGGGATGATCTGAACGCGGCGCTCGGGATCCTCGCCGAGGCTCTCGGTGCGCACGCCCTCTGCGCCCTCGAGCGCCTTGTGCACGATGCGACGATCGCGCGCGCTCATCGGATCGAACGTGATGACCTTGCCCTCTTGCGCGACGCGCGCCGCGAGCCTGCGCGCCATCTCGCCGAGCTGATCCTCGTGACGCGCACGGTAGCCCTCGGCGTCGACGCTGACGTGCCGCCGCGGATCGCCGGGGCGATGCACGACGCGCGTCGTCAGGTACTGGATCGCCTCGAGGACGTTCCCCTTCTTGCCGATGATGCGTCCCGCGTCCGGCCCTTCGATCTCGAGACGAATCTCGTCTTCGGATCCTTCGCCGTCGTCGGGCGCCACCGTCACGTCGGCGTCCATCTGCATCTTGCTGACGAGCGTGCGGACGAAGCCGATCGCGCGGAGCGTCTGCTTGTCGAGCTGGGACTCGTCGACCATGTCGCCGCCGCTGTGTGCGGCCGGCGGAACCGGATTCTCGATGGTGCTGTCAGACACGCGCTTTTCCTTTTCCAACGAGCGCTACGGACGCGCCCTTACCTTGTTTGGCGTCGCCATCATCGCCTTTTCCTTGCTTCACGACGATGTCATTCTTCGGGCCGCTCCGCGGCGCGAACTTCTCGACCGCGAGCTGCTGCACGATGCCGAGGATGCTGTTCGTCAGCATGTAGACGCCGAGCGCCGCCGGCAAGAAGAGCATCATGACCGTGAAGATGATCGGCAAGAGCCAGGTCATCATCTTCTGCTGCATCGGATCCATCCCCTGCTGCGGGACGATGCGCTGCTGAAGGATCATGAAGCCGCCGAGCACGAGCGGCAGGATGTAGAACTTGTCCGGCGCGGAGAGGTCGGTAAACCAGAGAAACTTCGTGTGGTACATCTCGACCGCCGTCTGAAGCGTCGTGTACATCGCGAACCAGACCGGCATCTGCACGAGCTGCGGCAAGCACCCGCCGAGCGGATTCACCTTGTGCGTCCGCCACAGCTGCATCATCGCCATGTTCTTCGCCTGAGCGTCGTCCTTGAACTTCGCGTTCAGGGCGTCGATCTCCGGCTTCAAGCGGCGCATCGCGACGGTCGACTTGATCGACTTCCACGTCAGCGGGAAGAGCACCGTGCGCACGAAGATCGTCATCAAGACGATCGCGATCCCCCAGTTGCCGAACGTGACGTGCGAGTGGATCCAAATCAAGAATCCGACGAGCACCTTGGCGACGACGGTGAAAAATCCGAGGTTGATGAGATCGCCGAGACCGCGCCCGCCGGCCGCGGCGCCGAGAACGTCGCGCTCCTTCGGACCGAAGAAGGCGATCTGCTTGTACGTCGCGGTTTGGTTCGGCTCGAGCTGGCGCGCGGGGTATTGCACTTGCGCGTGAAACACGTGGCCGGCCTTGTCGTCGTCGGCCTTCACGTAGACGCCGTCGAGCAGGCCGTACATCTGCTCGGAGAGCAGCGCGCACTCCGGCTTGTCACCGCCGCCGTCGTTGGGGACGATCGCCTGCGCGAAGTACGTGTTGGACACGGCCGCGTAGCGATCGACGAGCGGCTGCGCGAACCATCCGTCTTTGAAATCGTCGGCGCCCTTGCGCTCGACGTCCTTGCCGCGCGCGCACGAGAGCTCGGTGATGAACGGCGACTGACGCCCTAGACTCCCCTTGACCTCTTCGTTCCTGCGATACGCGAACGCGCCGATCGACAAGCGATGCTTCTTCGTGGCGAGGCTGAGGTTGGTGAGCGCCGTCTCGACGTCGAGCTCGAACGGACGCGCGCCGGCGGCGATCGTCTTGACGATCTTCACGTCGTCGTCTTGGTAGGTGAACTTGCAGCCGGTGTCGCCGAGGCGCTCGAGTTGCCAGTTGAACTGGTCGTACTTCACCTGATCGTTCGCGTTGTCGGATCGGAACGTCGTCCGCAAGCTGCGCAGTCGCTCGACGCCCGGCGTCGTCGACATGTCCGCCGACTCACTTCCGGCGTAGCGCGGATCGAGCAGCTTGAAATGCGTGAGCGAAGCGCCGCGCGTCGACAACGTCGCCTCGAAGCGCGCGCCCCGCACCTTGCACGCCTCCCCCCACTTCGGCGCCGCGGGATCGATCAGATCGCCCGTCTGCTTGTCGATCTCGTCCGGCGGAAACTCCGGCGCCGTCGTGTAGCGATCCGCCGGGACGTTCTGCACGCTGTCGCCGCCACCTTTTCCGGAGAGGAGCGGCATGCCCCACTTCCAGAAAACGATGACCGCGACTGCGATCACGACCCAACGAACGATGGTGCTTCGATCCATGAAGTTTGGACTTTCTTCAGACGTCCGCCGGCGAGACGGGGGGGAGCGGAGGGGGAGGGTCGAAGCCGCCGGGGTGAAAGGGGTGGCACTTACACAGGCGAACGATCGAAAGCAAGGACCCCCGCCCGGCGCCGTGCAGGGTGATGCACTGCGCGGCGTACCGCGAGCACGACGGCTCGAAGCGGCAGACGTTGCCGAGGAGCCGCGACAGCGTGCGCTGGTAGAGATGAATCAGCGCGAGGAGGAGGCGGGAGATCATGGGCTGCGCGGGCGAGCGCGTGCGGAAACATGGTGCTTCGCCGGCGACTGCGCCAGGGCGTCGGCCGCACGTTTCTGCAGCGCGCGACGGGCGCGTTCCCATTCCTCACGAACGTCGGCGAGGCCGAGATCGTGCGCGCCATTGCGAGCAATCACGACGAGATCGATGCCGTTCGGCACCAAATCGGGCCACTGTCGGAAGCACTCACGGCAGAGACGCTTGATGCGGTTGCGCTGGACGGCGCCGCCGATTTTTTTCGTGACGACGACGCCGAGCCGCGACGGAGCGCTCGCGGACGCCTGCGCGGCGACCAGCATCGTGAAATGCGGCGACGTGACGCGCGCCCCTGTCGACTGCACGCGAAGAAAGTCCGCCCGCTTTCGCAGGCGTCTGTCCTTGCCGAACGCGAACCGCGCGGCGGCTGCTCGCGCGCCCGCGACCGCGGCCACCACGACCGCGCCTACTTCTTGTAGATGCCCGGCGTGAGGCGCGCGCGACCCTTGCGACGGCGGTTTTGGAGGACCTTGCGGCCTCCCTTGGTCGCCATGCGGGCGAAGAAGCCGTGCGTGCGGGCGCGGCGGATGTTGTGGGGTTGGTACGTGCGTTTCATGGCAGGGCGGCGAAAGAAAGCACCGAAAGGAGAGCCCGTCAAGGCAAGTGCCGTCCGCTTCGTTCTCATTCCTTTGCTGGCCTTCACTTTTTTGACGCAGCCGTCTCTCCCGAGCGTGTACCCTCGACACGGAAGTTGCGGTCCAAATGTGCCGCCGGTGGGCTCGTTTACGCAGGCGCCCCCCACGCTGCTAACGGTGACGCGAGGCGACGGGACGAATGTCGATGGCTCGATTTCGGGTGATGGCGGCCGCTGCCCTCGCGGGGAGCATCCTCTCGTTGCCGACGACGGCAGAGGCGCAGCAGACGACGTTCCACCTCGATCGCTTGGAGATCCCGGGCGGTCCAGACGACGGCCTCGTCTTGTTCCGTCCCGTGACGAACGAGCGGGCGATCATCTACGGCCAGCTCGCGCTCGGCTATTCGCTCAACCCGCTCCACACGTCGACGATCACGACCGACCGCGGCACGCTGTTGAGGTCGCCGTCCGGTGTCGTCCAGCATCAGCTCACGACGTACGGATCGTTCGGGCTTCAGCTGGCCGATCGCGTCTCAATTGGCCTGACGTTGCCGATCACGCCGTGGCAGGCCGGCCATAGCCCGGACTACGGAGCGAGCGGAATCACGGGAAGCAACGCGACCACTGCGGTCGACACGAGCGGCCCGTCGATCTCGGACGCGCGCCTCGATTTTCGATACGTCGCGTGGCGCAGCCCCGATCGCAAAGCGGCGATTGGGCTGCAGCTCAGTCTCTTCGCGCCGAGCGGCAGCGGCTCGCGGTCGAACTTCGGCGGCGATGGAGCGATCGGCGCGCTGCCGATGATCACCGGCGAGTACACGGTGAAGTTCATCACGTTCGTCGCGAACACCGGCGTTCATCTCCGCCCGTACAACGCGATCAACTCGCCGTCCGCGAACTCGGGCGTCGGCGTCGGCGACGAGTGGCGCTGGGCCGTCGGCGCGTTCATCCCGCTGAAGAACGGCAAGCACCGCGTCGGCGGCACCGTGTTCGGGCAGACCGGGCTCGAGAGCACGGCGATCATCGGTGACACGTTCTTCACCGGACGTAACACGCCGGTCGAGTGGAACGCCGAGTGGCGCATGAAGCTCGGCGGGCTCGAGCGGTGGTGGATCGGCGCGGGCGGCGGATCGCGCATCGCGAAGGGGTACGGCGCGCCGGACGTGCGCGTGCTCGTTCTCGCCGGGACGTACCTCCCGATCACCGACAGCGACGCGATCTCCCCCGATCCGAGGCGCGCGACCAAGCTCGATCGCGACAGCATGCGCGACACCGATCACGACGGGATCCCCGACGAGATCGATCCGTGCCCGACGGATCCCGAAGATCACCAGGAGCCCGATCCGAACGACGGCTGCCCGAAGCTCCCCGATCGCGACGGCGATGGCGTGCCCGACAAATACGATCACTGCCCCGACGAGCCGGGTCCGGGCACCGCCGACGGCTGCCCGAAGAAGAACGTCGACACCGACCAAGACGGCATCGTCGACGCGCAAGACGCTTGCCCGCGCGAGCCTGGACAACCCAACCCAGATCCGAAGAAGCACGGCTGCCCGCAGTTCATCAAGCTCGAGGGCTCGCAGGTGCGCATCCTCCAGCAGGTGCACTTCCAGACGGGATCCGCGGTCATCCTCGCGGACAGCTTCCCGATGCTGCAGGAGATCGTGAATCTTCTGAAGGCGAACCCCAGCATCAAGAAGATGGTCATCGAGGGGCACACCGACAGCGACGGCGGCGACGCGTACAACATGGGGCTGTCGACGGCGCGCGCCGCGTCCGTGAGGATGTGGCTCGTTCAGCACGGGATCGAAGCCGGGCGCCTGACGTCGATCGGGTACGGCGAGAGCAAACCTATCGCCGACAACAACACGGCGCCCGGGCGCGCCGCGAACCGGCGCGTCGAGTTCAAGATCACCGAGGAAGACACCCCACCGAAGTGATCCGTCGGCGAAGGCCGACGGATCATCCTGAGCAAAGCGAAGGATCCCCGCGGACTCGCCAAGCCCGAGCGAAACTCGCTACCGCAGCCCGCTCGCGAAAAGCTCGGCGATCCACACCGAGCCGTCGGAATCCTCGACGACGGCGACACCGACGCGATCGAAATCGGAGCGCAGCAGATTCGCGCGGTGCGACGGGCTCGCGTAGAGCGCGCGGTGCGCGAGCGCGACCGTGGCGGCGTGCGCGACGTTTTCGCCGGCGTCGCGCGCGGTCATGCCGGCGTCGCGGAGGCGCGTCGACGGATCGCCGTCGCCGACGTCGTGGCCGATCGTGCGTACGGCGGCCATTTTTCGGGCGTGCGCGCGCGCGAGGGCGTCGAGGCGCGGGTCGCGAGTAGGCGGCGCGAGTTGCTCTGCCCTGCGCATCGCGACGAGCATGCGGAGGAGCGCGTCGGTCGCGTCGCCGCTCCCTGCGCTGGCCTCTTCGCCCGGTGCTGCCGCCGGCGTGAGCGTCTGCGGCGGCGCGATTTCGGAGAAGACGCTCGCTTCGAGCACGGGGCGTGGCCCCGTCGAAACGTCGGCGACGACTTGCACCGTGTACGCGCCGGGGCTCTCGGGCGCGAACCGCGCGCGCACACGACCGTTCGCGATCGACGCGGGCACCGAACGCGGCGCGCCGCTCGGGCCCATGACGATGACTTGCGCGGCGGTCGCCGGCACGAGCATTCGCGCGTCCAGCGTGATCCATTGACCCTGCCGCGCGCGCACGGGGAGTGGGGAGAGATCGGCGAGCGCGTCGACGGCGACGGCGACGACGATCTCGGTTCCGTCGGGCGCCGTGCTCGCCGCGATGCCGCATCGGCGCTCGCCGAAGCTCGGGGAGCTCTGCTTCCATGCGTCGAGCTTGCGCGCGAGCATGTCGCGGTCGAGCGCGCGACCCGAGACGATCCACGCGCGCGGCCAGACGTGAGGCTCGCCCGCGGTACGCTGCGCGGCGGAGAGCGCTTCGGTGTCGGGCGACGGAAGCCCCGCGCGCTTGCGATCGAGGACGCGCCGCGCGACGTCGCGGAGCCCGACGTCGCCGACTCCGCAGCGCGCGAGCAGCTCTGCTTCGCGAACAGTGAGATCGCGGACTTCGATCGCGCGCGGCGACTCGGTCGACGTCGCCCACGTGACCGGCACGTCGGCGTGCGCGGAGAGCGCGATGGCAGAGACCGCGACCGCGCACGTCGCCGCCGAGAGGGATGTACAGGAAGATCGGAAGATCGGAAGCGGAGAGGGGATCCCCAATCTCGGCTTCCGATCTTCCGATCTTCCTGTGAAAAAAAATCTCCTGCGCACGCCAGCGAGACTACGCCTCGCGTTTGGAGGAGGTCACCTTTGCGGCGAGGAGGGCGCGGCGGCGTTCGCCGCGGTAGCCGATCGCGATGCCCGCGCGCAGCCCGACGAGGAAGGCGCACGCGGCGATGATCGCCGTCACGATCGCGCCGACGATCACGACCGCGCCCTCAGTTGATCGTGAACGACTTCGTCAGCGGGGGTGCGCTGCCGCTGAACGCCGGCACCCGCGCGCCGAAGAATCGCCCGGCGACGCATGCTCCGACCGGCGTTCCCGCGAACGGCGCGCCTTGGACCTGTGCAGTCTGCACCGATCCGTTCATGCGGAACTGCACGAGCACCGTGCCGCTGCCGGTCGGCCCACCCGGTTTCGCGCATCCAGCGACGCCGCCTGCGACGGACTTGAGGCTGACCTTCGCGGCTTCGATATTGAACGGAGGCGCATCGCTCGTCGGCGCGGTCGTCGTCGCAGGCGCGGTGACCGTCGCGGTCGTGGTCGCCGTGGGCTTCGTGCTGGCCGTCGTCGTGACGGTCGCGGTCGCGGTCGTCGTGGCAGACGGGGGCGCGCTCGCGGTCGCTGATGCCGTCGGCGCGGTGTCGGGCGGTGCTGCGGTCGTCGCGACCGGCGTCGTCGTGACGGGCGTCGTCGCGGTGACGGTGGTCGTCGTGGTCGCGTTCGCGGACGCCGTGCTGCTCGGCGTCGTCTTCGCCGTCGGCTCGTCCGGCGACTTGAGGATCACGAAGAACACGACGACGAGCGCGAGGACGACGACGATCGCGCCGCCGATGATCGCGAAGAGGAGCG
>JAYVXB010000191.1:0-7121 GCA_043785585.1 Deltaproteobacteria bacterium
CCCACGGCCGCGACGCCGATCGTGCTCGCGATCGACGGTCGAAGGAGGCTTCGCGCCACGAACACCGCGCCGATGACCGACACGGCCGTGCCGAGCGTGTAGTTCGCGAAGCCCCAGCCCGCCGAGAACGAGAAGACGAGCGGCGTGAAGATCGCCGCGTAGCTCGGCGGACGACGCAGAACACGGAGCAACGCGACAACGCCCGCGCCGAGCAAGAGGAGCGACGCCGCGACGACGATCCGCCCCGCGAGCTCGATCGGCATGATGCGCGAGAGCTTCGCGACCAACATGTGAAAGAGCCCGTTGTACGTGAAGTAGTTGAGCTGATGCGTCGCCTGCTCCGGCGCGTTCGGATCCGCGAGCCGCCGCGCCATGTCGCCGAGCGCCAAGTGCTGCGGGTAGTCGACGCACGGCAAGAGCTTCGGGATGAAGAGCGCGCCCGCGAGCAAGAAGAGGCCTGCCCAATAGACCAGCGTCGCGCGCGCCGTCTCGAGGCGAAGGTGCTCGAGCAGCCCGCGGGGCAGCGGCCACGCACCGGTCGCGCTCGCCGCGCTTGCCGTCGCCGACGCGCTCCCTGCGTCCGAGTCCGAACGGACCTCAGGGCTCTCGACGGCAGATGCGACCTCGGGACTTTGCACAGGAGCGTCGTCCGATGTACCGCAGCCCGGGCGCCCGCGCCATCTTCCATGCGACGCGGGCCGTCACGCGAGTCGGGTTGGCCCACGGGGAAGACCTCGGGTATGACCTCGCGGCATGCGGGCGCGCGGAAACCTGGGCCGTCTCGCAGCGCCTGCGCTCCTCGTCGCGATCGTGATCGCGCTCGCCGTCTGGCGCATCGTGCTCCTCAGGTCGGGCCCCGATCCCGACAGCGACTCGTACGGTCATCACGGGATCGCGCGGCAAATCCTGGTCGATCCGCGCGACCTCTCGGTGCACTGGGTGTGGCTTCCGCTCTTTCACTACGCGCAGTCGCTGATGGTCCTGTGCGGCGGCGTGATGGAAACCGTGCGGTACGCGAACGTCGCGCTCTGGGCGGCGGTGCCGATCGTGTTGTTCGTGTACATGGGGGGGACGGAGGACGTCGCGGCGTTCGTCGCGGCGATCGCGTGCGCTCTGTCTCCGATCGGGATGCAGATGGCGACGACGGCGCAGCCCGAGCCGCTCTTCTGTCTGCTCGTGCTCGGCGCGGTCGTCGCGATGGATCGCGCGCGGTACGTCGCGTCGGCGGCGATGCTCGCGTCGGCGGCGCTGCTTCGGTACGAGGCGTGGGCGGCGATCGCGGCCGTTGCGATGGTGCTCGCCGGCGATGCGCTCCTCGCACGTCGCGGTGCGAAGCGTCGGTATGCGCCTCGCGCGTGGGTCGTCGTCGCGATCCCGATCGCAGGCATCTTCGCGTGGGCCATCGCGCGGCGCATCAACGACGGCGAGTGGTTCTCGTTTCTCCACCAGACCAAGGAGTTCGCGAACGACGCGATGAAATCGAGCGGCTCGCTCGGCGCGGGGATCGCGCACGTCGTGAGCGACGCGATGTACTACGGCGTGCACGTCGCCAAGCGCGTCTTCGGTCCCGCAGTGTGGCTCGCGCCGCTCGGTCTCGTGCGAACGTTTCGAAAGCAAGGCGCGCTCTTCGTGCTCGTCTTCGCGGCCTGCCTCGGCTTCGTCACGCTCACGTGGATCACGCGCTCGTCGCTCGGGCTCGACCGCCACTTCGTCGTCCTGCTGCCGCTCTACGCGGCGCTCATCGCGAACGGCGCCGTGCAGATCGGCGAGCTCGTCGCGCGCGTCGGGAAGACGTGGGGGCTCGCGGTGGTGAACGCGGCGATGTCGGTCGCGATCGTGGCGTCGACGTGGAGCGTGCTCGATCCGTGGATGCACGAGTGGCGCGGGGCGATCGAGCACGGGTGGCCGGACCGCGAAGCGGTGGGTGTTTATCTGCGGGCGCTCCCGCCGAACGCGACGATCTTTTGCGACGAGGCGACTGTGGAGATCATCAGCGGGCTCGATCGGCATCGCTTCGATCGGCATTGGGTCGACGAACCGGGCGGCGCGGATCGGATCGCCGACGCGGGGGCGCGCGACGGGACGGTCTACGTCGCGACGTGGCTGAGGAAGATGCGCGAGCTGCGGGATCGCGGGGCGGGGGAGATCGTGTTTCGGCCGCCGGGGGTGACGGAGGAGGACACGGGGTTGGCGGTGATGCGAGTGACGCGGCGGTAGTCGAGGTCGAGGTCGAGGTCGAGGTCGAGGTCGAGGTCGAGGTCGAGGTCCAGGTCGAGGGTGGACGTGCGTCGGCTTGGTAGCAAGCCCGCGCCGGCTTCGCCGTCACTGGGCTTGCAACTGGGGGGGCGCGCCGCGATTGGGCCGGGCTTCATCTTGTTGCGGACTGCGTCGGTCGTTCGTTTCGGTCACCGCCGGCTTCGCCGGCTTTGGGAGGTGACCGAAATGAACGACCGTCTATTTCCTCATCAAAAGCTCGATGTTTATCGGCTATCGCGCGAGCTCGCGAAAGGCGTGCGCGGCGCGGCGATCGCGCACGGGGAGCTGCGTGACCAGAGCGAGCGTGCGAGCGTCAGCGTGTTTCTCGCGATCAACGAGGGGCTGCCGCATGGCAGCGTTCGCATGCGCAAGCAGTACTTCCTTCGCGCGAAGGCGAGCCTCTACGAGCTCGTCGGTGCGCTGGATCTCGCGCGCGAGTTCGACGTGCTCGGCGACGCGACGTGGCGCGAGCTTCACGCGATCGCCGCGCGCGTCGCGGCGATCCTGGTCGCGCTGCTTCGCTGACGGCGTTCGCGCCGATCGCCGCGCGCGTGGCGGCGATCGGCGCGATGGCATCAGCGACGCACGCGCAAGAGCGCGACGAGCATCGCGCGCACGCGAAGCGCGAGGTCGGTCACCTCGCGAGCCTCCGCCGCATCGCAAGCGCCGACGACCTGCGCGAGATCGACCGCCGCGACGAGCTCGAACAGGCTGTCGCGCGCACGCCCGAAGTAGTTCGCGCGCATCGCCGGTTGATCGCACGGCAGCCCTTCGCAAAGTTGCAAGAACACGCTCGAAGCCGCGCGCTGCGCCTGATCGCGCAGCTCGCGATCGCGAATCTTCGCGTCGAACACAGCCTTCGCCATGTCACGCGCGAGCTTGTAAGCATCGAGCCGTTGATGAGGAAACTGTTCTCCGTTCATGTCTGCCACCTCCAAGCGAAGCGACAGGTGGCAGACATGAACGTCTGCAGCCAAACGCAAAAACTGCGAAGAGCCAACGTACGTTGCAGGAACAGTGACGCCTGAAAGGCGGCACGTTCCTGCCGTTCTCCTCAGGTCGAGGTCGAGGTCGAGGTCGAGGTCGAGGTCGAGGTCGAGGTCGAGGTCGAGGTCGATCTCTGGCATCTATCACCGTGCGTCTAACCGCTGGCGCCCGCTGTCTCAGCGCAGGCGATCCGCGTTCGCGTTCACTCCCCGACCGAGTGGCTTGAGTCGAAATTCGACTGAACGCAGGCGGTGAACCGACTGCTCTCCGACGAGATTCGAGTGAATGCAGACGAAATTCGAGTGAATGCAGACGAAGCACCGCGTGAATTCAGCCCAAAAGCGAGTGACGGCGAATCGCGCGCCCGCCGCGTTCATTTCGCCTCCGGCCGCACGAACAGCGCCCGCACCTTCTTCCCCAGCGTCGGCTGCGCCCTGAGCGACGCCGCGAGCGCGGCAAGCGGCGCCGCGTTCGCCGCCAGCGGGTTCTCCGGAGACGATTCCCCCGCGACGCCGAACGACGGCTCGTCCGTGTACGGCGCGAACGTCCCGAAGACGCGGTCGAAGACGAGGAGCACGCCGCCAAAGTTCTTGTCGATGTACGCGGCCTCGGCGCCGTGATGAACGCGATGGAACACCGGCGCGTTGAAGAGACGCCCGGGACCCAGCGTGAATTTCGTCCGCGCGTGCAGCGTGAAGAGGATCGCGCCATGCACCGTCACCACTACCGCGTACTGGGTGGCGCTCACGCCTGAGAACGCGAGCGTCGAATGGAAGCCGAACGTCGACAGCGACGCGAGCGCGCCGACGCGGAACGACACCGAGAGGTTGTAGTCGCGCGACTGATGGTGCACCGCGTGGATCGCCCAGAGCAGCGGCACCGCATGCTCGAGTCGGTGCTGCGCGTAGTAGACGAGGTCGAGCAGCACGAACGCGACGACCCAGCTCGACCATGCGTGCGCGGGTAGCTTGTACGGCACGAGCGCCGCGATGCCCGCGAAGGCGGCGATGAGCGTCCCGCGCAGGAGCAGCTGCGACCCGACGAACACGAGCCCGACCCGGGCGTTCGAAAACGTCTGACGGACGCTCCCCGTCCCCCGGAGCCAAGCGCGCACCTCGCGCGATGCGAGGAGCACGGCCAGGATCGGGACGACGATGTAGAGGGCGATGACGGCGGCATGCAGCACGGCGCGAGTCAGTCTAGCGGACGCGAGTCACGTCAGATGATGACGTACCGGCCCGATCGCAGGAGCGGGGCGCCGTCGAGGTCGACGTCGCCGTTCACGCACGTCATCGAGAGCTGCGTTGCGGCGTTCCACGACGCGCCGGTCTGCGCGGGGAACGTCGCGCCGAAGCCGAGATGCAGTCCTGGGAGATTTTGATCGCACACCATCTCGCCCGTCGCCTCGTGCATCCCGACGTTCGTGCCGAGCATCACCATGCCGACGCGATCGCCGCGAGGCTCGGAGCGGAAGAGCTCCTCGACCTGACGCGCGATCGTTCGGTCGGTGCAGCGGATCGATCGACAGACGCCGGATTTCACCTCCACGCGGAGTGGCGTACGCGCGAGGCCGCCGGCCGCCGCGCCGATCGGGCCGCCCAAGCTTCCGTCCGCGACGAAGACGCCGTTGACGTCGGCGGGGCACGTGAAGAGCTCGCCCGACGGGAGGTTCTCCCAGCCGCCCGTGCGGACGATCCCGATGCGCTCTTGCCAGCGGCACGTCGGATCGAGGCGCACTTCGAGCTCGCTCCCCGACGTCGAGCGGAGACGAAGGAGCGAGTCGGGGCGCAGCCGCCTGCGCACCGCGCGCGTCATGTCCACGATCCGCGCTTGATCGGCCGAGAACCCCGCGAGCATGCCGCGGCGTCCGACGCCGACCATGTGGCCGTGGCGGAGACGGAGCTCGGCGACGAGCGCGATGATCTCGCCGCGCATCGCGAACTCGCCCTCTTCGAACGAGACGAGGAGCACGCTCGCTTGCGCGCGCTCGAGCACGGCTCGCAGCGCCGCGGGCATCACGCGCAGCGGTCGTGTCCCGAGCCGGTCGAGCAGCGCGACCTCGGCCTCCGCGCCCACGGTGCGCGCCGCGTCCGCGAGCGCCACGCCGAGATCCTGGCGCGCGACGTCTGCGATGATCGCGACGCGCTCGCCACGGACGACGCCGAGCGCCGACTCGATCACTCGGCGCGCAGCATTGACGAGGTCGAACTGGGTGGTCACGCGAGATCTCCGGCGAGGGATTGAAACGCGGATGGTAGCTCGACGCGACGTTCGTCGTCGCGCTCGTCGACTACCGCTTCCGCACCGCCTTCGCCGCCTTCCTCTTCAACGTATTCCTCCCGACGCCGAGCGCTTCCGCCGCGCGCGTCCGATTCCCGCCCATCGCCTCGAGCGTGGCCTCGACATACCGGCGCTCCACTTCCTCGAGCGCCAACCCGAGCGGCAGCTTCACTCCGCCGCCCGCCGCGTCGCCGGCCACCGCGCGCTCACTCCCGCGTGACGACAACCCGAGATGCTCCGGTTCGATTTTTTCGCCGTTCGCCAACACCACCGCGCGCTCGATCGCGTGCTCCAGCTCGCGCACGTTCCCCGGCCACGAGTGCGCGGCGAGCGCCGCCTTCGAAGCGTTCGTCAGCTTGAGCGCGTCGCGTCCGTGGCGGCGCGTGTACATCTCGAGAAAATGCAGCGCGAGCTGGAGGATCTCGTCGGCGCCGCGCTCGCGAAGCGACGGCAGCGCGATCTCGACGACGCGGATTCGGTAGAACAGATCGTGACGAAAGTCGCCGCGCTCGACGAGCTGCTCGAGATCGCGGTGCGTCGCCGCGACGATGCGAACGTCCGCGTGGAGCGTCTCGCGTCCGCCGACGCGCTCGAACGCGCGCTCTTGCAGAAACCTGAGCAGCTTCGCCTGCGCGCTCAGCGGCAGATCGCCGACCTCGTCGAGGAACACCGTGCCCCCCGCCGCCATCTCGACCTTGCCGAGCACCCGACGATCCGCGCCCGTGTACGCGCCGCGCTCGTGCCCGAAGAGCTCGCTCTCCGCGAGCGCCGACGGCAACGTCGTGCAGTCGAGCGTCACCATCGGCGCCGACGCGCGCGCGCAGTTCGCGTGAATCGCGCGCGCGAAGAGCCCCTTGCCGACGCCCGTCTCGCCGCGAAGGAGCACCGTCGCCTCGGTCCCGGCGGCGCGCAGGATCTGCTCGTAGACGCGGCGCATCGGCGCGCTCGCGCCGACGATGTGGTTGAGCGGGCCGCGCAAGCTCACGCCGCGCTCGGCGTCCGGAGACGGGCGCAGCGTCGTGCTCTCGAACGCTTGCGCGACTTGCGACGCGAGCGTCTGGACGAACGCTTCGTCCTCGGCCGTGAACTCGCCGTCGACTTTGTTGAGCACCTGCACGACGCCGCGGATCGCGTGGTTCTTGTCGGTGATCGGCGCGGCGAGCATCGTGCGCGTCGTGTACCCGGTCGCGCGATCGACGCCGGCGAAGTGCCGCGGATCCTGCGCGGCGTCCTTCACGTTGACGATCTCGCCTTTGTCCGCGACGTACCCCGCGACGCCACGCCCGAGCGGCAGGCGGATCTCCTCGAGCTCCGGCAGGTCCGCCACGCGCGATCGCAGCTCCCCCGTCGCCGCATCGACGACGTACACAGTCGCGCGCTCCGCCCTCATCGCTTGCGCGATGCGTGAGCCGAGCGCGCCGAGCAGCGCGTCGAGCTCGACTTCGCGCGCGAGCATCGCGCCGACGTCGAGCAGCAGCGACAGCTTGTGATCGCGCTCGTACACGCCGTCGTACGCTATCACGCGCCCCCTTTGGTCAGATCACGCCGCGAGCGTCGTCCCGACTCCTCCGAGCGTGATGGTCATTCCTTCGCGCGCA
>JAYVXB010000192.1:0-7105 GCA_043785585.1 Deltaproteobacteria bacterium
GCGAGCGTCGCGAGCCAGTCCTTCTGCGATGCGACGAAGCGATCGCGGGCGGGACCAGGGCGATCGTCGAGGTCGACGCCGGCGACCACGAAGATGCAGCCGCCCGGGAGGAATTCCTGCTTCGACCAGAGGAGCCAGTTGTCGACGAGCGCGCGCACGCGGGGCTCACCGCGCGCCTTCTTCAGCGCGGGCACGACGACGAGGGCGACGAAGCGCGCGACGGCCTCCTCGAGGATCGCGACCTGGAGGTTTTCCTTCGACGAGAAGTGCGCGAAGAGGCCGCTCTTCGACAGGCCCAACTCTGCGGCGAGACCGCCGATGCTGAGGCCGACGAGCCCGTCGCGGCTCGCCGAGCGGAAGGCGCGGTCGACGATCCGCTCGCGGGTGTCCTGCCCTTTGGACATACGATAATTAGTACGACCGTTCGTTTTATTGTCAAGGCGCCTTCGCGGAGGGAGGAGCCTGGCTTGCCCTCTCCGCGGGTCGCGTTTACCGTCGCGGCCGATGCCGACGCAGGGGTTCGATCGAGTCCTCCGACCGGTGCACCGCTGGGTCTGGTCCGACGCGCGGCGCCGTGGCGAGAAGCTCCTGCGCTTCGCGGAGACCGAGGCCGACGGTGGACGCGATCTCGCGCGCGCCGCCGAGCGCACCGACGACGCGCTCCTCCGCCGCCTGTACTTGCGTCACGCGCTCGACGAGCAGCGCCACGCCAATCTGTTTCGTGTGCGAGGCCGCGCCATCCTCGTCGCGCTCGCGGCCGAGACCGAGGCAGGATTTCAAGCGAACTGGTTCGCGCCGGGCGAGCGCGGTCTCGATGATCTCGACGTCGACCAAGAAGGAGAAGACGCGCTTCTCGCGTTCTTGCATCTCTCGGAGAAGGCGGCGGCGCGTCGCTTCGCCGTCTACCACGACGTGCTCGACGTCGATCCGACGACGCGCGACGTCTTCACGGATGTCCTCAGAGACGAGGCGTTTCACATGAATTACACGTATGCGCAGCTGCGCCGAGTTTCGCCCAAGCGCCATGGCGCGCGTCTGTGGTGGGCGCGCCTCACGCGACTGTGGAAGGGCTACTTGCGAATCGCCGCCGCGATCGCCGGCGTCATGGGCGCGATCGTCCTGACCGTGCAGTACTTCGTCATCCTTCCCGTGTTCGCGCTCTTGGCGAAGCGCGCCGCGAAGCGCGAGCTGCCGGGATGGAGCGACGCACGGCCGAGCGCGTCCGCGTCACTCCGCTCGCAGTACTAGGATCGACTCACGTGATGTTCATCATGCCCCCACCCGCCGTGCTCGGCGCTTCGCGCCTGCGCGCGTCGACGGGTGGGGGCATCCACTTCCGAAGCGAGTCGCAGTGAAGATCCTCGGCATCTCGGCGCACTACCACGACGCGGCGGCCGCGCTGGTCATCGACGGCGTCCCCGTATGCTCCGTGCAAGAGGAGCGGCTCTCGCGCAAGAAGAACGATGCAGCCTTTCCGCTTCACGCGATCGAGTGGTGCCTCGACACGGCGAAGCTCGAGCCCGACGATCTCGACGCGGTCGTCTTCTACGAAAAGCCGATGCTCAAGTTCGAGCGAATCCTCACGACGGCTTTGCGCGCATTCCCGAAGAGCTACAAAAGCTTTCCGAAAGCGATGAAGAGCTCGCTCGGTGAGAAGCTCTGGGTCAAAGGGATCATCACGAGCCACCTCGGTATCTCGGGGAAGAAGATCCTCTTCACCGAGCATCACCAGTCGCACGCCGCGGCGGCGTTCCTCACGCAGCCGACGAAGAAGGCGGCCATTCTGACGGCGGATGGCGTGGGCGAGTGGGCGACGCTGTCGGTCGGGATCGGCGAGCGAAGGGACGACGGGTCGACGTCGATCGAGCTCTTGCGCGAGCTCCGTTTTCCCCACTCGCTCGGAATGCTCTACTCGACATTCACTTCGTACTTGGGATTCCAAGTGAACGAGGGCGAATACAAAGTCATGGGGCTCGCGTCGTACGGAAAGCCCGAATTCCTCGACGAGGTTCGCAAGGTCATCCTTCCGTCGGGGCGCGGCGCGTTCACGCTCGACCTCGACTACTTCGATTTTCACACGACGGCGAAGCGATCGTTCTCGGACGCGCTCGTTCGGCTCCTCGGTCCGCCGCGTGCGCCGCACCAGCCGCTCGATCCGACGACCCCCGAGGGCGCGCGCTACGCGAACATCGCGGCGAGCGTGCAGCGCGTGCTCGAGGACACGCTCGTCGCGATCACGCAATCCCTCCACGAAGAGACGGGCCTCGCGGATCTCTGCTTCGGCGGCGGCGTCGCGCTCAACGGCGTCGCGAACACGCGCATCTTGCGCGAGTCGGGCTTCGAGCGGCTGTTCGTCCCGAGCGCGCCGGGTGACAGTGGCTGCGCATTGGGCGCGGCGCTCTATGCCGATCGCATTCACTTTGGTCAGCCCGACAGAGACATTCCCGATCATCCGTATTGGGGGCCGGTCGTCGACGCGGACGAGCTCGCGCGCGTCGCCGAAGAGGACGGGCTACCGCTCGAGACCGCGAAGGACGAGGACGCTCTCCTCGATCTCACGGTGTCGGCACTCGCGAGCGGCAAGATCGTCGGGTGGATGGACGGTGCCGCCGAGCTCGGGCCGCGCGCGCTCGGCAATCGAAGCATCCTCGCCGCGCCGCACTCGGTCGAGATGAAGGATCGACTCAATCGCGACATCAAGTACCGAGAAGAGTTTCGCCCGTTCGCGCCCGCGGTTCCTATCGAAGTCGCGGACAGGTATTTCGAGCTTCCGCCCGGGGGCGCGCGCCTCGGTGCGTACATGTCCGGCGTCTTCGCCGTGCGCGCGGAGTGGCGCGACAAGCTGGCGGCGATCACGCACGTCGACGGCACCGCGCGCGTGCAGACCGTCGCCCAGCACAACGCGCCGCGATTTCACGCACTGCTCGAGCGCTATGGCGCAAAGACGGGCATCCCGGTGCTGCTCAATACGTCATTCAACCTCGCGGGCGAGCCGATCGTCACGCGCGCGGTCGAGGGGTACTCGACGTTTCGGCGATGCGGGATCGATCTCCTCGTCGCGGGGCGGCACATCGTAACGAAGAGGTCCGCCGACGCGCTCTCACGGCGCGACGGCGGCAGCGAGCGCGAGCGCTCTCCATCCACGAGCGACGAGGCGGCAGCATGCTGAAGAAGCGGGGAAAGATTCATCGCGGGTTCATCGTCATCGGGAGCGCCATTCCGTCGATCGGCGGCTTCGCGAGCGCGCTCATGTCGCGGAAGGACAAGCGTTGGCTCGCGCCGCTCGTCGTCTTCTTGTGCGTGACCGGGCTCGTGCTCGTGCTCGCGGCGACGGTCGAAGCGCTCGCGCCGTTCATCTACACGATCTTCTGAGATGGGCGTCGAGCCGCTGCTCGCGTGCCCGGCGTGTCAGGGCGATCTGCGGCGCGAGGACGATGATGCGCTCCGGTGCATCGCGTGCGACGCGCGGTACGCCACGCGCGGCGACATCCCGGACTTGCGCGTCTCGTCCGAAGATCGCACCGAGACGGTGCGTGCGTTCTACACGGAATCGCCGTTTCCGAACTACCCGCCGAACGACACGCTCTCCGGCCTGCGCGGGCGCGCCGCGCGCAGCGAGCTCGCGCGCCTCCTCGAGCAAGCGATTCCGGGTGACGCGCGCGTCCTCGAGCTCGGCTGCGGCACCGGACAGATGAGCCTGTTCCTCGCGACGGCCGATCGCGTCGTCGTCGGCGCGGACCTCACGCGAGCGTCGCTCGAGCTCGCGGCCGGTGCTGCGGCTCGTTACGATCTCCGCGGCGTCCGCTTCGTCGAGACCGATCTGCGCGCGCCCGGCCTTCGCGCCGAGGCGTTCGATGTCGTGTACTCGTCGGGCGTCCTGCACCACACGCCGGATCCGCGCACGTCGTTTCGCGCGATGGCAAAGCTCGTGAAGCCGGGGGGCGTCATCGTCCTCGGTCTCTACAACGTGTACGCGCGCATTCCGCATCGCCTGCGTCGCGGGATCGCGCGGCTCACCGGCTTCAAGGTGATCCCGTTCGATCCCGTGCTGCGCGCGCGCGACGCCGAGCCCGAGCGCAAGAAGGCGTGGTTTCGCGATCAGTACGAGCACCCGGAGGAGCATCGGCACACGATCGCCGAGGTGCTCGGTTGGTTCGGCGAGAACGACATCGAGTACGTGCGCACGTACCCGAACGCGCTCATCGGTGCCGAGCCGCTCGCGGGCGCCGAGCTCTTCGAGCCCGCCGAAGACAATTGGGGATTCGAGAACGTCCTGTCGCAGATCGCGTGGTCGAAGGCGCTCGCGAGCGAAGGTGGGCTGTGGGTGACGATCGGTCGACGTCGCGAGCGCTCGTCACTCGTGAGCTAGCGGGATCTTTCCGCGGAGCGCGCGCACGATCGCATCGGCGATCCGCTTGTGGCCTTCGACTCCGGGGTGATGGATGCTCTCGACCCACGTCCCTTCGAGATCGACGTAGACGTAGTCGAGGTCCTCGCCCTCGAAGAGCGCGCGGATCTGCGACGGTGCGCCCGTCTCGTCGGGGAGGCACGGCGGGCCCCAGTGCGTGTAGACGAAGAACGGATACGCGCCGCGTGCGCGCGCGAGATCGCGCATGCTGCGCAGGAGCGCGCGTGTCACGCCGAGCGCTTCGTCCGAGCGGTACCGGACGATGCGACGAAAGAGGTCTCGCACCGGCGAGTTGCGAATCAGCTCCGGCGTCGCCGACACGCGCGCCAGGCGGCCGTCGCGCGTGAGCTCGAAGTGATCTTTCCCCTCCCACGTGTTGCGCTCGACTTGCGGCGGGATGACGATCGACACGATCGCGAGCGGCTTCGCGAACACGGGC
The DNA here is from genome assembly GCA_043785585.1 of Deltaproteobacteria bacterium. Classification (GTDB taxonomy): domain Bacteria; phylum Myxococcota_A; class Polyangia; order Polyangiales; family Polyangiaceae; genus JBBQXV01. The sequence continues at coordinate 4,848 of JAYVXB010000192.1, forward strand.
AGCGTCCCCTTCGCGCGGAAATATTCTTCGTCGTTGCCGTAGCCCTGCACGCCCAAGTTGACGGACTGCACGCCGAGCTGTCGGCTCACCATCGCCGGATAGGTCTCGTCGTACTCGAGCCCGATGCCCGACGTGATCGACTCACCCGGAAAGAGAATCGTCGGCAACGCGGGATCGCTCTCGTCGTGCGCGTGTGCGACGCGCTCGCCGAGCGCGCCCGTGTGGTACTCGAAGGCGCGCTCGCCGTAGTCGAGCCGCGTCGTGTACGACGGCACGAGCCACCAGCCGTAGTCCGGATGCGGCAGCGTGTGGGCGTGCGGCGGATCGATCCGCGGACCCTGCTTCGGCGGCCGGTAACGGAGAACGACGTCGCAGAGGAGAAGCGCGAGCGCCGTCGCACCCGCGGTGCGCAGGAGCATCATCGACAGCGCGCGCGCCGATCGCCGCGATGCCCAGCGGCCGACGAGCGGTCTCACGCCGGCGATGAGAACGAGGCCGACGATCGCGCCGACCCACCGTTGCCGCCCCGCCTTCACGAGCTCCTCGGGATCCCTCACGCAGAACGCCCACGTCATGTGGTGCTCGTACCAAGCGCGGTTCGCGACCAGGGCCCACACGATCATCGCGAGGCCTGCGAGCGCGAGGATCACCTCGACGACGATGCGTACGCGTTTGTGCGGGCCCGGCGGCTTCACGAGAGCACGCTAGTAGAGCAGATGTTCGAGCGCCGCGAGGCGGAGGAGCTACGCGTCGCCGCTCGCCTGCGACTCGAGGAGCAGTCCCGTCTCGTCGTCTTTGCGCGGACGAGCGCGTCGGCGCACCGGTGGCATGGGCGCGGCGAGCGTCTCGACGTCGCGTGCCGCGCGACGTGGCGCGCGCGGCAAGGTGATCGCATCGAGCTGCGCGACGAGCGTCTCGTCGCCTTCGGCGTAGACGCGCGCGTACGCGAGCGCACGTTGCGCGCGGACGAGGAGCGCATCGTGGCTCTCTTGATAAGACGCGCGGGCGGCCTCGAGCGCGGCCTCGGCGTTCGCGACGGCCTCTGCGGAGGCGCGGCTCTGCGCGACGGCCGACGCGAGGACGCCGGAGTCGACGTCGGGGAACTTCACGGACGCCAGCGCTCCTTCGAACAGCACGAGAAGCGCGACGATGGGGGCGGGGATCGGGTCGATCATGGGTTGTCTCCGTTCGTGCTGAACATATGAGCAGTTGTTGGCGGAGTGCGCAAGCAGCGTGTCGGCGATCCGCGTAGCGTTGATGATGCCCCGTTGTCTTGCCGCGATCGGCGCGGCGGAGTGGGGCGCTCGAGGACGAACGCATGATGCGTTGGCCTAAGGCGTTGCCTCTCGTGGCGATCGTGCTCGGCGGCGCGACGGTCGCGGCGCGGGCGCCTTCGCGCGGAGAAGAGCACTCGGACGGCGCGCTCCTCCCGTCGTCGATCGATCGCGTCCTCGGCGATCTCCTCGTGCCGCATCCCTCGCGCGTGACGCGCCTCTCGAGCAGCCACGATCCCTGGGGCGGCAACCGCGACGCCGACTGCGACGATCTCCCGCGCGAGGACGGCTACGTGCAGATGTTCGCGGCCGAGGGCGAAGGGCGCATCACGCGTCTTTGGATGAATGCGGACTACGACAAAGACATTCCAAACGATTGGAAGGAGATGTGGATCGTCGTCGATGGCAAGACCGTCTTTCGCGGCCCGCCGGTCGATTGGTTTGCTGGCAAAGGGGGATTCGCCGCGCCGCTCGTCCTCGATCAGACGCACAGCTCCGGCGCGTACATCAGTTGGGTCCCGATTGCGTACCGCGCGAGCGCGAAGATCCTCGTGCGCGGCGATCCTCACTACTTCCAAGTGAGCCATCGCGAAGGTCCCGGAAGCGCGAATGGGCCGACGGCGGCGTCGGTCGCGCATTTTCTGGGTGACGAGTGGTGGAAGCGCACGCCGTCGCCCGATGCACGTGCGCGCGTCGCGCGGACGACGCCGCTCACGATCGCGACGGGGCCGACGCTCGTGACGGAGCTCGCGCTGTATTTCGCGCGCGAGGAGATGCCGCGCCTGCGCGTGCGCATCGGCGAGCAGCGTCCGTTTCCGGCGACGTACCTCTTCGGATTCGGCGCACCGCCGACGGGCGTCGCGTGGCCGACGATCAAGAGCGCGCTCGTCTTCGCGGATCCCGACGCGCAGGTCCTCGCGACGAGGCTTCCGATTCCGCTTCGTGTCGGCGAATCGCTCGCGATCGAAGTGGAGGACGATCGCG
>JAYVXB010000193.1:0-7104 GCA_043785585.1 Deltaproteobacteria bacterium
CTCGACGCGGGCGACATCCAGGGGCTCGCGGCGGCGCTCCGACCGGAGACGCGCCTCGTGATAAGCGAGTCGCCGACGAACCCGTACCTGTCGTGCGTCGATCTCGCAGCGCTCGCTGCGGCGTGCAAAGGGCGGCGCGGCTTGAAGACGCTCATCGACGCGACGTTCGCGACGCCGGTGAACTGCCGCCCCGCCGAGCTCGGGATCGACATCGTCGTGCACAGCGCGACGAAGTACATCGGCGGGCACAACGACGTGCTCGCGGGCGTGATGTGCGGCTCGCAGGGGATCTGCTCGGTGGTGCGCGATCTCCGCGGCGTGCTCGGGACGGTGTGCGATCCGCACGCCGCGTTCCTCGTCGCGCGCGGCTTGAAGACGCTCACGCTCCGCGTCGAGCGGCAGAACGCGACGGCGCTCGCGATCGCGCGCCGCCTCGAGGCGCACCCGGCGATCGAGCGCGTCTACTACCCGGGGCTCGAGTCGCACCCGGACCACGCGATCGCGAAGGCGCAGATGAGCGGGTTCGGCGGCGTCGTGAGCTTCGTCGTGAAGGGGAGCGCTGCGGTGAAGCCGCTCGATGCCGCTCGGCGCGTCGTCGACCGGATGAAGATCGCGCGCATCGGTCCGTCGTTCGGCGGCGTCGAGTCGCTGATCGAGCCGCCGGCGATCATGAGCTACTACGAGATGACGTCGGAGGAGCGCGCCGCGATCGGGATCCACGACGGGCTCGTGCGGATGGCGGTCGGGATCGAAGAGGCCGCAGACCTCGTCGCGGACTTGGAGCAGGCGCTCTCTACGGGTTAGAGCGCATCGAGCGCGGCGAGGAGCGCGTTCGCCGCGTTCGTCGTCTCTTCGATGCTCATGCTCGGCTCGTCGCGCACCTCGCGCTCGTCGAGCATCTCGCGCGGCACGTCCAGCAAGAACCGGCTCGGCGTCCGCGGCATCGCCTTTCCACGCGAGACTCGTGTGCGCGCGCGCGACAAGAAGAGGAGCTCGCGCGCCCGCGTCACGCCGACGTAGAAGAGGCGGCGTTCTTCCTCGATGTCCGCGGCGAATTTCTCCGTGCCGCTCGGGTTCGCCGTCGTCGACACGTCGTTCGCTTTCGTGTCGAGCGTCCGCGCGTGCGGGAGCAGGCCCTCTTCGCAGCCGATCAAGAAGACGACGTCGAACTCGAGCCCCTTCGAGCCGTGCAGCGTCGACAGCGTCACCGCGTCGCCCGCCTTCTCTTCCTCTTCGCTCGAGTCGAGAGTGAGTGCTTGGAGGAACGCGGCGAGATCCGCCGCCTCGCCCTTGCCGGACTTCTCGGCCTCGGTCTTCTTGTCCTCGCGCACCTCGCGTCGCACGAACGTATTGAAGAGCCCTTCGACGTTCGCCCAGCGCTTGCCCGCGACGTCCGGCGTCGGCGAGCTCGCGTCGACCTCGCGTTTCAGCCCCGAGCGATCGCCGAGCCCGCGGATCACCTCGCTCGCGCGCTTCTTCTCGGCGAAGATCTCGCGCCGCGTCTCTTCGATGATCACCGCGAGCGCCTTGCATCCTTCGCGCGCAGCGGGCGACACGTCATCGAGCGCATCGACGCGCTCGACCGCCTGCCACAGCGACCACCCGCGCGCGACCGCGTACGACGCGAGCTTGTCGAGGCTCGCCTCGCCGATCCCGCGGGCAGGGTAGTTCACGATGCGGCGGAGGCTGATGTCGTCGGTCGGATGGAGCGCGACCTTCATGTACGCGAGGAGATCCTTCACCTCCTTGCGCTCGAAGAACTGCGTCCCGCCGATCATCCGGTACGGCACGCCCTCTTCGCGGAGCGCCTCTTCGATCGCCTTCGCCTGGCCGTTCGAGCGATAGAGCACCGCGAGCGTGCGCGCAGACCGCCGCTCGTCCTTGATCATCCGCCGCAGCTCTTTGCCGATGTGACGCGCTTCGATCTCCGGCGACGGCGCGACGAGCGTGCACACCTTCTCGCCGCCCGCGCGATCCGTGAAGAGCGCCTTCTTGTATTTCGCGTCCTGGCGCTTCGCGATGACAGCGTTCGCGACCTCGAGCACGGGCGCGCGCGAGCGGTAGTTCTGTTCGAGCTTGATGACCGTCGCGCCGGGGAAGTGCTCCTCGAACTCGAGGATGTTGCGAACGTCGGCGCCACGCCACGCGTAGATCGATTGATCGTCGTCGCCGACGACACAGATGTTCCGGTGCGTCTCGGCGAGCAGCCGCAGAAGCTGGAGCTGCGCGCGGTTCGTGTCTTGGTACTCGTCGACCAAGATGAAGCGGTAGCGCTCCTGCCACTTCGCGAGGAGATCGGCGCGCGACGTCCAGAGGCGCGCGACCTCGCAGACGAGATCGTCGAAGTCGTACGCGCGAAACTGGCGGAGCGCGGCCTGGTAGCGCGGGTAGAGGAGCTTGATCATCTCCTCGTAGGGATCGTCGGAGTCCGGGAGCTCTTCGGCGGAGAGGAAGGCGTTCTTCGCGTTCGAGATCCCGGTCAGGATCGCGATCGCGTCGTAGCTGCGGTCGGCGCGCACCGTGCGCAGAAGCTCTTTGACGGTCCCGAGCGCGTCGCCCTGATCGAAGATCGTGAACGCGCCGCCGAGCGCGGTCCGCTCGCGCGTCAGCACGCCGAGGCCGAACGAGTGGAAGGTCGAGATCGTCAGGTCGCGCGCCGAGGGAGGACCGACGGTGCCTTTCTTCGCGCGCTTCCTCGGCCCGCTCGAGTCGCCGCCCATCGTCGACGCGATGCGCTCGCGCATCTCGCCGGCGGCCTTGTTCGTGAACGTGAGCGCGACGATCGCGTGCGGAGGCACACCGCGCTCGACGAGGCGCGCGATCCGATTCGTGATGACGCGCGTCTTTCCGGAGCCGGCTCCGGCGAGGACGAGCAGCGGCCCGGTCTGGTGCTCGACGGCCTGCTGCTGTGCGGGGTTCAGAGGGAACTTCATGACGACGACGAACCGCCTTCAAACCACGGACGTCGACAGGACACTAGATTGCGAATTCGGCTCGCGTATGCTCTCGCCCATGAAGTCGCCGATATCCTCCTTCGCGCCTCTGGCGCTCGCGGTGCTCGCCGCGCTCGTCGTCGGCGCGTCCGGCGCATGCGGCGGGCAGCAGCCCACCGTCGTGAACCCGACGCCGATCGCGTCCGCGAAGCCGACGGCGTCGACGTCGCAAGTGGTCCCGCCGCTCGGCACCGATACCAGCGCCGTCCCCGAGCCGAAGAACCTCCTCGTGTCCGGTCGCGTGGCAAGCCTCGGTCGCGCGCTGAAGTCGGTGCACGCGTGGTCGCAGCTCCCGATGCCGAAGGACGACGCGGTGACCGAGCTTCTCACGACCGAAGCGGTCGGCGGTCTCGTCGATCTCGAGCAACCGATCGACTTCGCGGTCGCGGTCGCGGGCAGCGGCACGCGCCTCAAAGAACAGATCGCGGTCTCGGCGGCGATCAAAGATTTCGAGAAGGCGAAGGTCGCGTTCCTCGAGCACTTCAAGCTCACGCTCGACGGCGGGATGCTCCACATCGACGGCCTCGGTCGCGCGGCCGCTGCGGGCGACGACGACGACGACGATGCGCCCGCGAAAGGCGAAAAACCGAAAGACGACGAGATCGAAGATCGCCGTCACTGCGCGCTCGCGCCCGCGTTCGGCGCCGCGCCCGTGCGCCTCGTGTGCGGTTGGTCGCTCGGTGCGCTCCGAACGCTCGGGCCGTACCTGACGCGCAACGCGACGCGCACGAGCACGACGTCCGACGTGACGGTGCAGCTGCGCACCTCGCCGGTGAAGCAGCTCATCAGCGATCAGAAGTCGATGGTGCGCGGGCTGGTGTCGACGATGCTCGGGATGCGCGGCTTGAACCGCGGGATGGCCGACGTCGCGGGCTCGCTCGGGATGGACCTCGCCGATCTCGCGCTCGATCTCGACGGCGCGACGCTGGATGCGAAGCTCGACGACGCCGGAGCCAACCTGACGCTCGCCGCGAAGTTCGGCGGGCAGAGCGCCGCGCTCACGAAGCTCGCCACGCAGCACCCGGAGCGGACCGACGTGGCCCCCGCTTCGTTCTGGCAGCTGCCCGGCGACTCCGAGCTCGCCGTCTTCTACCGCGGTCTCGACAAGCCGGAGCTCGAGGGCGCGCGCGATCTGTTCGCGAACGTGATCGGCTCGCAGCTCTCGGGCGACGGCGTCACCGATCCGGAGCGCGCGGCGATCGTCGATGCGTTCAAGAAGATGACGTCGGGCGCGGCCGCCGTCTTCGGCGCGGGGCTCGATGCGCCGAAGGTGCGGCGCGCGTTTGCGGATCAGCGGACGGCGGATCGTTTCAGTCGCACGTCGGCGCCCGATGCGGCGCGCATCGAGGCGCGTCGCGGTGCGGCCGAGGCGGTGCTCGGATGGAGCGTCTTCGGCATCGACGAAGGCGCGGCAAAGTTCGCGGGCGCGGCGCGCGATCTCGTGACGGCGTTCGGCAAGCCCAAGGTCACGACGGCGTTCAAGACGAAGCGAAAGGATGGCCCGGTCCCGGCAATGCGCATCGGCGCGACCCCCAAGGGGATGCCGAAGGACACGCTTCACCTCGAGATCGATCTCTATCCGTACGTCGCGCCGCAGTCGTCGACGCCGCCGAGCCCCACGACGACGCCGAAGCCCGGCGACAAACCGCAGTCACCGAAGCCCGCTGGCGACCGGCCCGTCGCGAAGGACGACGCGGCGAAAGCGCCGAAGCCGCTCCGCATCCACATGCTGATCGTGCCCGACGGCGCCGCGCGAACGTGGATCGTTCTGTCGGCGGACGAATCGACCGCGACCGCGAAGGCGACGGCGGTGCTCGCCTCGTCTCCCGATTCGGACAAGCTCCTTCGGCGCGAGGGGCTCGACGCGCTCAAGACCGGGAAGATGGGCGCCGGCGGATTCTTCACGCAGCGCGGATGGCCGACGTTTCAGCACCGGCTCGGTGCGATCGGCGGAAGCTTCACCGGGATCGGCGAGCACTACGACGACGCGACCGCCGCGCAGCACGGCGGGACGACGCCGATCCTCTTCGGCTTCACCGCGCAGCCGTCGGGTCCGTTCACCGCGACGGTGCAGTTGCCGCGCGCGGCGATCGAGGACTTCGTGGTGAGCTTCATTAAGAAGCTCACTGGCGGCTGACGGCAAAGCGCGATTCCGCGCGGATTCTTTGGCCCGCGCGCCGGGTGCCGGTAAGTACATGTAGGATATGACTTACACCCGATGGATCCCGGCGGGGATGCTCGCGGCGACGCTCTTCGCGTCGCCCGCGCACGCCTGGGTCGAGTCGCACCAAGCCGGCGACGACATCCACGTTCGCGTCGACGCGAGCGGCGTCGCGCATGTCGAGCACACGATCCCGTACCGCGTGAAGCGTGGCCCGCTGCGATCGTTCGACATCACGGGTGTCGAGAAGGGCGTCGTCGTCGAAGAGGCGGCGATCCTCACGGCCGAGGACGGCAAGGAGCTCGGCGCGCACGTCACGACGCTGACCGACCACGTCTTGCGCGTGACGATCGAAGAGCCGCGACAGCTCCTCCGAGGCGTCTTCACATTCCATGTAAAGTACACGGTCGACCTCGTCGCCGCGAAGGAGCTCACGCGTGACGGCTCGCTGTGGAAGCTCGCGTGGAGCGCGCCTGTTGCGACCGAAGGCTTCGACGGCGCGCGGATCGTGTTCGAGCTGCCGCCCGCGCAAGCCGAGCCGAAGGTCGTGCATCCCGAGACAGGGAACGTCGATGAGAGCGTCCTCGCGACGTTGACGCGCGGGAAGGATCACGACGAGCTCGTGGTCGTGCGGCCGCACGTCGCGCGCGGCGAGGCGGTGTCGTGGACGCTCCGGATCGATCCGAAGGCGTTCAACGGCGTGCAGTCGCCGGAGCTTCAGCAAGCGCCGCCGCCCGCGCCTCCGCCGCCGCCCGATCACGAACGTAGTGGCGTGCTCGCGGGGGGTCTCTTGGCGCTCGCGCTCGCGTTCGCGCTCCTGGTTTGGCACAAGGGTCAAGCGTTCGCAGCGGCGTGCGCGGCGCGCGGCGCGAAGTCGCAAGCGCTCGTTCCGCTCGGCGATTCGTGGCGCGCGCTGCTCGCGGGCGCGGCGCTCTCGGCGGGCGTGGCGCTCGAAGTGACGGGGCGGCCGACGCTCGGTGCCGGGATCGTCGGCGCGGCGATGTTGCTCGCGGCGCTTCGTTCACCGGCGACGCGTGCGCAAGTGCGCGGTCCGGGGAAGTGGCTCGCGCTTCGTCCCGAGGAAGCATTCGCGCGCACGCACGATGCGAGGCACTGGCTCGACGTCGGTGCGCGATCGGGGAAGATCGCCGCGCTCCTGACGTGCGCGCTCCTCCTCGCGGCCGCGGTGGTCTCGCGCCGTCTCGACGCGGAGGCGCCGTATCTCGTCTTGCTCGACGCGCTCGCGCTCGTGCCGATCTTCTTCACGGGGCGCGCGTCGCAGCTCCCGCCGAGCCTGTCGGTCGCGCCGGCCGGTGCGCTTCGCGCGATGTTCACGCGGCTTCGAAAACGCGAAGCGCTGAGGACGGTGCCTTGGGCGCGCGTGCCGGTGGGTCATACCGAGCCCGACGAGCTCCGCCTCATGACGTTGCCGCGCGTGGCGATGCCCGGGCTTCTGGCGATCGAGATCGGGATCGCGTACGGACGAACGCCGACCGGGTACGGCGCGACGCCCGAGGTGCTCGTGCGTGTTCAGGAGGGGACGGCGGCGGCAGCGAGGATGGCGGCGCTCGCACCGTTCGCGCGACCCGTGCCCGGACGCCGCGTGGACGAGCGTGTTTTGCGCCTCGAGCCGCGGCTGCCGACGAAGCGCGGAACCCTCGCGCTGGTGGAACGGCTGGGCCGCGAGCTCGTCGACCGCCGACTGCGCCTTGCCTCGTCGACTCCGGCGCCAGCCTGGCGGGGCTCCGAGCGCCGCCTGCCGCGCAACGTCACGAAAAACGCCGCCTAGCGAGATTCCCCCCCCGAGGACGGCCGCTTCCGCCGACGGGTGCAAACTGCACCCGAAGCGGCTAGAACCCTCCTCCGACATGCCCGAACCGTCCGCACCGCGCATCACTCCGACCCACGCCCTCGGCATTTACGCGGAGCCGCTCGCGACCGGACGCCGGG
>JAYVXB010000194.1:0-7098 GCA_043785585.1 Deltaproteobacteria bacterium
GTCGGCGTTGCATGCATCGGCGTCGCGTTTCCAACCGTACGGGTAGGGGCGCATCTCTTCCCCCTCGCACGCGAAGTTCCACTCGCTCTCCATGCACACGCGCTTGCCCTGCCCGCCGCAGACCTTGACCGCGTCGTTCCACGACTTGTGGTTCGCCGGGAGCGACTGCCCGGGCGGCGCCCACTCGTCGCGGTCCATGCAGAAGCGCATGTGGACGCGCTCCTTCGAAATGCACTTTGCAGCCGAATACTCGGCGCATCGGTAGAACGCATAGCGCCCGGTCGACTCGAGCCAGCGCGCGCACTCGTGACGGACCTCGGGGCAGTAGCTCCCTTCGACCATGACCATGTGCGCCGGGTCGGGGCATCCCTGGCTGGCCGTCGGCGTCCCGCCCGCCTCGAACCCGCGCGTCGCGCCGAGCGCAGCGACAGGTCCCTCTGCCGACGCGACGACCGCGACGAGAGACGAGACGAGCGCGGCTGCGAGTGCGCGGGCGAGGAAGGGAGAGCTCATGCGTGGGGATTTCCCGAGGGACCGATGGGTTAAGCTCGCCTGACTGCGGGCGTCAACCTGAAAGCAAACTTATACTGTCTGCGCGTTCAGGGCAGCGGCTTTTCGCGAGCGCGTCGCGCGCGTCCGGATTCGGTGATCGGCGTTGCCGTTTCGCGACGGTTTCGGGCGACGCGCGCGCGCTCCGAACGCGCTCGCCGACGGACGCGATCTTCCTTCATCGAACGCTCTGTTTGCTATTTGCCCATTCGCTTTGAAGGCGCATATAGGGGGCCATGCGGTTCCGATCGTTGCTCGCGGGGCATGGCCGATTCGTCGGCCTAGGGCTGATCCTTCTCGCGCCGGCGTGCGCGTCGAATCGTGCGGCGACTCCGCCGCATGCGCCGACGGCCAACGCCGCGCCGACCGCGGCGACGCCGACGCAGCCGACGAAGCTCATCGCTGTGCAGCCGGATGCGCCGGCCGCGCCCGCGGATCCGTCGACGCAAGCGCCGAGCGGCGATCCCGCGACGACGCCGCCCGCGACGCCGATGACCGACGCGACTCCCGCGACGCCCGCCGCTCCCGCGACGCCCGCGGGTGGAATCGCAGCGGCGACGCCGCCGCTCCCCGGACCCGTCACCGTCAACGTCGCCGACGAGCTTCCGTTCCTGGCGACCGCTGCATCGTCCTCGACGAAGGCGCACGACACGAAGCCGACGAAAGCCGGCCGCCCGAAGAAGCTCCCGCCCGGAACGACGGGTCAGCGCTCGACGCAGCACGGTCGGCGTCGCGTGGCCGCCGGCACGACGCAACGCCCCTATCATCCCGATCCCGGAATCATCGTCGACGTGACGTCCGTCGGCGCCGGCGCCAACCAAGCCGACGTGCAGCGCCTCGCGCGCGCCAAGGGCTACACGCCGTTCCGTCACTGCTACGAAGAGGGCCTCCGTCGAAATCAAAAGCTCGGCGGCAAGGTCTCGATCGATCTCGTGCTCGCGGCAGACGGCACCGTGTCGATGGCGAAGAAGACGGCATCGACCGTCGGCGACGCCAGCGTCGATCAGTGCGTCGTCCGCGAAGCCTCGCACTTGACGTTCGCCTCGCTCGCGCGCCCCGACAGCGGCACGCCCACCGTCGCGATGGTCGTCACGCTCGCCGTCGGCGACGAGCCCGTCCCCGTTCCCCACGCCGCGCCCCACGCCGACAAGCTCCGCGACGCGCTCCGCGCGCGTTGGTCGGGCGTCGAGGTTTGCTACAAGGTCGGCCTCGACAAGAAGCGCGATCTCGGCGGACGTCTCGAGGTTCGCTTCAAGGTGAAGCCCAGCGGCGACATCGTCGAAGTCGGCGAAGGCGACACGCACTTCTCGGACGCCGACGTCAGCAAGTGCGTCGTCGGCGTGTTCAAGGGTGCAAAGCTCCCGAAGGTCGGCACGAAGCACGAGACGTCGTTCGTCTACGCGATTCACCTCGAAGCGATCCCGGTCGCGACGACGACGGTCGCGGCCGTGAGCCCCGCGACGACGACGACGCCCTGATCGGTGACCGGCGACGTCTCGCGCCAGTGCGCGACCTCGCGCTGCGGAACACTTCGGCGCGGGCCTCCAGCGCAACCCCGCCGGTGGCGCGCGGTCGCTCGACGCCTGAAGCACTCCGCCCTTTCCTGCTCGACGCATGGCGACCGTGAAGGTTTTCGCCGCCGAGGCCGACCCGCGGACGATCTTCGATTTCTCGTCTCGCTAGCGACACTCGACGCTCGTGCCGATGGCCCTGCACTCTTTTTTCATCTGCGCGCCACCGTCGGCGCACTTGCCCGTCGAGAGGGTCACGCACCTCGTCGCGAGAGGAAGCCGTTCGATTCCCACTCGACGACGAAGGGTCGCCGTTCTCGACCTCCCCGAATTCGTCAGTGCAGCAGGAGACGGCAGCGCTCGGCGCGCATGACTTCGTGTCGACGGAAAGTTAGAGTGAGGAGCATGCGCGCGCTCCGCGTCGTCGTGCTCTTCGTCGCCTCTCTGACGTTGGTCGCCGCGTGCCGTAGCAAAGGCGCGCTCGACGGACACATCGTCATCAGCACGAAGCCGGTGGGCTCGGCGCAGGTGCTCGTGATCGCGGAGAAGGACATCGCCGCGTACCTCGACACGAAGCGACCCGTCGCTGGCGCGCAGCTCGCGGCGCTTCGGCGTGAGGTCGAAGAGGCATCGCGCGCGATGAACGGCGCGGCCGGGCAGATCGCGGATTTGAATCGCCCGCTCCCGCCGTCGGGCGGCGCGTCGGGCGGCGTCGTCGTCCAAGCGCCGGGCGCCGGCGGCATGTCGCAGTACCTGTACGATCCGTCGACGATGGACGGCGGCGAAGCCAAGGCTCTCGCGCAGCAGGCGCTTGCCGAAGCGCAACGACGCGACGAGATCGCCTCGCAGGAAGCGGCGCGCAAACAAGCCGCGCAGCAGCCGGGGCTGAAAACGCAAGTCGGCGCGGCGCGCGAACGCTGGCGCGTGGCGATCGAGATGCTCGTCGCGTGGGAGGCCGACGTCTGGACGGACCTTCCGTCGCTCGTGTCGTCGCTCGCCGTCAGCGCGACGAGCGATGCCAAGGGAAACTTCGCCGTAGAGCTCCCGTCGCGAGGACGCTACGCGGTCATCGTCGACGGCTCGAACGTGGTCAATGGCGTCGTCCGCCGACGATGCTGGGGCGTGTGGGTCGATCTCGAAAGCCAACCGCGCAAAGACGTTCAGCTCGGGGAAGCAAACTCGCTTTCGACGAACCCGGCCGAGTCGCTCCTCAGGTAGCCGCGCATAACTTGGCCTGGCCTTCAGCCGCGCGCGCGAAGCTCGCGCACGCCGCGCCCCGTCTTCTTTCGCAGAAGCGTTCGCAGCGTCACGCCGTCGCTGTACCCGACGGACGACGCGACCTCGTCGATGCTCTGGTCGGTCGTCTCCAAGCGATGCACCGCGTGCTCGACGCGGAGATCCTGAACGTACGACAGCGGCGACTTCCCGAGCACGCTCTGCAGCCGCCGCTCCAGCGTTCGCTCGCTCGCGCCGATCGATCGCGCCGCTTCGAGCAGCGAGAACTCCGCGAGGTGACGCCGCGCCCACTGCTCGAACTTCTCGACGAGCGGATCCGCGTGCGCGACGAAATCGGGGAGAACGTACGACGCTTGCGAGGGCCGCTCGTCGAACACCAAGTGCCGCGCCGTCGCGCGCGCGATCGACGGGCTCTGCCGACGCACCAACCAAAGCGCGAGATCGACGTGCGCGAGCGCGGCGCCTGCGGTCGCGATCCCTTTCGACTCGACGATCATCCGCGAGTCGTCGAGCTCGACCGCCGGGAATCGTTCGCGCATCATCGGCGCGAGCCACCACGTCGTCGTCGCGCGCCGTCCGTCGAGCAGGCCGCTCGCGGCGAGCACGAACGTCGCAGTGCACGCCGCCGTCACGCGCGCGCCGTCGGCTTTCCATTCGCGAAGAAGCGCGCACGCATCGGCGACGTCACGCGCTTCGAGTCGCGCCGCGAGGGTATCCGGCGTCTTCGCGCCGAGCGCAGGGACGATGACGACGTCAGGCCGCGCGGAGGTGCGGGCCGGCGCGACGTCGACCGTGAGCCCTTGGCTCGTGCGCACGCGCCGCTTGAAGCCCACCTTGGTCACCTGGAAGCGCGCGCTCAGGTGTCGCGTCGCCGTCGCAAGCGCGGTCGCGGTATCGAGCGTGTCGAGCACCGTCGCGAGCCCCGTGTCGAAGACTCCATCGAGAACGAGGACGGAGATGCGCATGGCGGAAACGATACCATTGTTGTCGGTTCCGCCACTGCCTCCCGAGAGCGCTCCCGCGTACCTTCTTCGTCATCGGCCCGCATCGGACCGAAAAGGAGACATCCCGATGGTTCGCGTTGGATTGGTCGTTCGCCTGGTCGCAAAGCCCGGAAAAGAAGAAGCGGTCGCCACGTTCCTCGCCGGCGCGCTGCCGCTCGCCGAGGCCGAGGCGCTCACCGTGACGTGGTTCGCGCTCCGCGCCGACCGATCGACGTTCTACATCGTCGACGCGTTCGCGGAGAACGCGGGCCGCGACGCGCACCTGAACGGCCCGATCGCCGCCGCGCTCATGGCGAACGCCGCGGATCTCTTGTCGGAGCCTCCGCGGATCGAGAAGGTCGACGTGCTCGCGGCGAAGCTCGGGAAGTAAGGTCGCGCACGCGGGGGGGAGCGCTGCGTTCGCGCGCTCGACGAGAGCTCGCGCTCGGACCGGGCGATCGTCGAGCGGCGCGCGAAGCGGTTCATCGTAGCGCTCACCTGGTCTTCACGAGCCAGGCTAGCCTTCCGGCGAAGCGTAGGAGAAGACCATGACCACCGAAACCACCGTCGACCTGTCGCAAGCATGTGAGCACGTAACCGCATCGATGCCGCGCAAGGTGAAGCGCCCGACGCCCGGCTGCGTCGATTGCCTCGCCATCGGCGGCCAATGGGTGCACTTGCGCATCTGCCTCTCGTGCGGCCACACGGGCTGCTGCGACAACTCTCCGAACCGCCACGCGACCGCGCACTACAAAGGGACGAAGCATCCGTGCATCACGTCCGCCGAGGTCGGCGAGACGTGGGCGTACTGCTACGCCGAGGACAAGTTCCTCTCGCAGGAGTGAGCACGACGTCGCCGTCGCCCGACTGGCTCGCGTCGCGCCGCGCGCAGATGTTTCCGGCGTTGAGCGAAGCGCAGCTCGCGCTCGGTTGGGCGTTCGTGGTCACGCAGGTCCTGCAGATGAGCCCTTGCGCGAGAAGACGTACTTCCCGTCCGCTCCCTTCTTCACGGCGAGATCGTCGTCCGGATACGTCGCGGCGTCGTCGGGGCTGCGGTTGCTGACGACGAGGAACGTCGCGTTCGCGCCGCTGCGGTTCATCAAGTGGTGCCCGTTTCCCTCCCCCGCGCGAAAGCCGGCGACCATCCCGGCTCGAAGCGTCTCCTCGCCGTGGTCCGTGTGCAGGACGAGCTCTCCTTCGAGCACGTAGACGAGCTCGTCCTCGTGCGTGTGGTGATGACGCACCGACGATTCTTTTCCCGGGAAGATCGTGACGAGGCTCGCGCCGATCGCGGTGAGCCCGAACGCGTCGCCGAGGCGACGTACTTCGCGAGGAAGGACGCGCGAGCGGAACGGCTCCGGGTAGCCCGACGTGGAGGTAGCGGCGATGTCTTTCGCGGATTTTCCGAGCATCGCGAAACGGTAGGGCCGCGCGGCGGGTCTGACGATGGGTAAAGCGTCGCTGCGACGTGACGACGGTCCTCGACGGCAACGCGATCGCGATGCTCGCTACGGAACGTTGATAGGAGTCTGCCCGCCGTTCTTGTGGCAGTTGTTGCAGTTGCCGTCGGCGATCGCGCCGCCCATCAAGCGCGTGTTCGCGGCATCGCGCACGCCCGACTGCGCAGGCGGCGTCAGCGCGCCGGCGTCGGCTTTGAGCACGAAGAAGTTCCCGTTTGCGTCGGTGTAGACGCTGCGCGTGACGCCCGCGTTGTCGCGCACGCTCATCTGGACTTGCGGCGCGGGGATCGTGCCCGCGATGTCTTTGTAGACGGTGCCGCCGATCGTGAACTCGACGCCCGCGCCGCCGAGCTTGTGGCAAGAGAGGCACGCCTGGCCTGCGGGGTTCGTGGTCGGGACGTTGTTCGGGAAGTTGTGCGACGCGTTCAGCGTGGTCGTTCCGGTGGTCGCGACGTACGCGGGCGCTCCCGTGAAGGCGTTCGTCGCCATCGCCGCGTCGCTCGCGTCGTGCGCGTCGGTCATCGCGTCCGTGTGGACGACCGCGTCGCTGGGGGCATCGCTCGATGGCGCATCGCTCGCCATCGCGGCGTCGCTACCTCCGTCGTGCGCCGTCGTCGTCACGTCGGTCGTCGCGTCGCCCACGTCGGCGTCACCGACGCTCGCGCTTCCGTGATCGCCGAAGCCCGGACGGAACACCGTCGGATCCGCTTGGCTGCACGCCGTGAGGACCAGCGCGGCCGCGGCCGCTCTGAAGATGGATGAACGCATTTCCCCTGCGCCTCCATCAGCAAACTTTGCGCCTCCACCGTCGGCGTACGAATGCAGGCGTGCGCGAACGCCGGCGCGACGCGCGCCGCGGCGCTGCGACTCGAAATCGCAGCGCTTTCCCCTTCGCGCGTGTGCCCCGAGAGGCGACACGCGCGCCGGTGCACGCGCGCACCAGCTTGGGGTGCGCGCGATTCAGCTTTGCGTTGCCGCAGACATCGCGCGCGCAGGCGTTGCGTGTCGAGCGACGTCTACTTGACGTCGTACGCTTCGACCAGGTTCGTCATGAAGTGCGGCACGAGGACGCGGCTTCGCTTCGAGTCCCAGCCGATGTCCGCGGGCGACTTCTGCTCCGCGACCACGACTTCGAACGTCCCGCCGAGCTTGCCGCGGAAGACCGCGGAGCCTTCCCAGCTCGAGACGAGGAGCATGTCGCCGCCGATCGAGACGATCCCGTCGAGCATCCCCTTCGGGAGTTTCATCGCGTCTTGCTTCGCGCCCTTGTCGTCGAGGCGATAGAGCTCGCCCGTTCCGAACGTCGCGACGAGCACGCCCTTGTCCGTCACGAGGAGCCCGTTCGGCCTGCCGAGGTCG
>JAYVXB010000195.1:0-7091 GCA_043785585.1 Deltaproteobacteria bacterium
CGACCGCGACCGCGACGACGACCGCGCCTCCGATCCCAACCGTCTCCGCGCACGCGACCTCGACCACGGCCACGCCCGCGTCGCCACCGCGCCCGCTGCCGACCGTCGCCGACGCCTCCACGTTCTCCGCCGCCAACGCCGCCGACGTCGCGCGCTACGCCAACGAAAAGCCGGTCGCCGACGCGGACGACAAGATCCACCACGACATGCGCGTGCGCACGGTCCCGAGCACCAAGGAGGGCGACGTCATCCTCGCGCTCCGCGCGGGAACGCCCGTGAAGAAGGTCGCCAAGCGCGGGCAATGGTTTTTGATCACGTTCGCCGATCCGAAAGAGAAATCGCGAACGCTCCTCGGGTGGACGTGGGATCAGGCGTTCGCGGCGATCGACGGAGCGAGCGAGGACGCGTGCGCGGCGGAAGAGCGCCTGCTGACGCCGCAAGGCACGTGCGCGAAGACGTGCAAGACGAACGCGAATTGCCCGAACGACTTCGTGTGCACCGACACGATGGGCGCGCCGAGCGTGTGCGTGCGCGCGAAGGTCGCGGAGTAGCCGAACCTCGTTCAGCGCGCCGCGACTCGGAGCTCGACGTGGGTCGCGCCGGGATCGGGTTGGACGAGGAGTCTGCCGGCGTGGCTCGTGTCGATGCACGCGCCCGTGAGGGTGACGTCGTAGCCGTTCGGGACCGCGCGCGTGGGGAGCGAGACTTCGGTCGTGCCCGCGATCGGCGCGTACGCGAGCGTGAAGACGCGCTTGTCGGTGTCCCACGCGGCCGTGACGCCGTCGCCCGCGACCGCGCGCGCGAACGGACGGAGGATGCCGGCGGCGGCGGGATACTCGGTGCCGTCCGGTGCGACGAGGCCGAAGTACTCTGCGTTCCAGGCCTCGGTCGCGATGCTGTACTCCCACTCGGTGCCGCTCATCCCGAGCGCGTCGAGCGCGCCGAACTGCGCGCTGATGTGCGGCGCGGACGTGTCGCCGACTTGCGCGGCGGCGAACTCGCCGATGAAGACGGGCGTGCTCCACTTCGCGCCGATGTCCGCCCACGGCTGGAGCTTCGCCGTCATGACGTCGATCTCGCCGCTCGGCGGGCCGAGCGGATAGAAGTGCGGCGCGAAGACGACGCCGTCACCGGGTGGACGCATCAGCGTCGTCTTCACGACGGCGCCCGCGAAGCCCGTCGGGTCGAGGAAGACGAGCGACGACGGCGCGGCGGCGCGCATCCGCGGGACGACCATCGCGTAGAACTTCGACAGCGTCGTCGCCTCGAACGTGTCGATGACGCCGCTCCCCCAGCCGGGCTCGTTGATCGGCTCGAAGCCGACGACGCCCGGCTTGTCCTTGAAGCGCGCGACGATGCGATCCCACATCGCGAGGTACGCGGTCATGATCGGCGAGCCGTCGGCCCAGAAGCGATCGAACGCGGCCTGCATCTCTTTGTCGCTCAGGTATTCGGCGCCCCAGTTCGCGCAGTCGTGGTGCGGTGCGGGCTTCGGATCGGGGACGGTCCACGCGGGGAAGCCGTCGCCGCAGAAGACCTCGGCGTACACGTCCTGATGGAAGTCGAGGACCGTCCAGATGCCGCGCGCCCACGCCGCGTCGAGGATCTTTCCGTAGCGCGTGAGAAAATCCTCGTCGTCCATTCCTTGCGCGGGCTCGACGGCGGCCCACGTGAACGGGACGCGCATCGCGTCGATGCCCCAGGACGCCGCGTGATCCATGTACGACGCGAGCGCTGCGTCGAAGCCGCCCGGCGCGTAGTCGAAGCCGACGAACGGCGCGAACTTGCTGCGCCCGCCGGCGTTGACGCCGCGAAGAACGACGATGCGGCCGAGCGCGTCGCGAAAGTGCGTCCCTTCGGTGTGGAGTCGCCAGTCGGTCGCGCTCGGGGCGGCGATCGCGCAGGTCTTGGCGCTGGGGGTGCTCGGCGTCGAGCCGCAGCCCGCGGCGGCGAACGGCAAGGGGGCGAGAAGAGCGGCGAGGAGGGGGCGCACGCGGTCAGCATACGTGTCGCGCGGCGCAGCGTCGCTCAGCGACGGCGCTTGCGGACGCCGAGCGCGAGGAGAAGGGTCGCGGCGGCGATCGTCGTGAGCCATCCACTGCCCGCCGGAATGGCGCGGCAACCGCAGCTCTTCGACGTCGACACGGGAGCGGTCCCTGCGTCCGCGCCCGCGTCGTCCGTCGGCGGAAGGCCGAGCGAATCGCGAAGCGTCGGCCAGTCCGCTGCGCACGCGGCGCCCGGTGTCGACGCGGGACAGGTCAGCGGTCCGCGAATCGTCGCAAGGTGCAACGTCGGCGCGATCGTCGCGCCGTCGTCCTCGCTCGCGCCGAGGATGAAGCCGCTCACTTCGTTCGAGCAGACGTAGAGCGTCGCGCCCGACGTGCGCAGGCACTGCACCGCGACCGATGACGTCTTCGTGAACTTGAAATCGGACGTCGACGCGACGCTGAGGCCGTCCTTCGGCCCGCCGACGTACACCTTGGACCCGTCGGCGGAGAGCGCGAAGCCCGCGAGCTGCGTGCCGGTGAACACCGGCGTGAAGCTCGTTCCCGCGTCGTTCGTGACGAGCAGCCGGCTCGAGGCCGAGCCGCTCGTGCGGATGTAGACGCGATCGGCGTTCTTCGGATCGACCGCGGCGAGAAACGGCGCGTGCTCGTTCGCAGGATCGAGCGGCACGTCGCGCGTCGTCCAGGTTGCGCCGTCGTCGGTCGAGACGAAGAGGAGGCCCTTCACGTTCGCACCCGCACCGCGGAAGCCCGAGACGTAGATGCGATGAGGATCGCTCGCCGCGATCTCGAGCGTCTCGAGCACGGCCGTCGGATCGATCGCCGCTCCGAGCGTCGACCACGCGACGCCGTCGTTCGTCGTCGTGTAGACGTGCGAGTCGTACGTCGGCTCGCCCGCGTCGGTCACGACCTTGAACTTGTTCGAGAGCGCGAACGCGACGGAGGGGGCGTCGGGTCGGACGACGACGTCGACGACGATCTTCTGTGCGAGCTCGCCGCCCGCGAACGACCACGCGCATCCGGTGTCCGTCGACGCGGCGAGCCCTTCGAACGTGCCGGCGATGATCGTCCTGTTCCCGGTGATGCCGAGCGCGGGATCCTCGGTCTGACCGCCGTAGCCGACGGCCTTCTCGCAGATCCAATCCCAATGGTTGCCGCGGTCTCGCGAGATGAGGACGCCGAACGTCGTGCGCAAGACGAGCGTGCTCGGATCGTTCGGGGCGACGACGAGCTGGTTCGTCGCGGGGAAGCGGCCGTTCGCGCGTGCTGGGGTTGCGCACAGGAGACACGCGACGGTCCACGAGGCGGCGACGGTGAGGACGCGATGCACGTCGCTACGTTAGCGCGCGAGCCTTGCGACGACGAGGAGCTCGTCGCCGTCGATGCGCGTGATCTTGGCGTCGAAGCGCGGGCCGAGGAGGGTCGACCAGCGCGCGTCGTCGGGGATCCATGCGGTGATCGACGCGCCCGTGACGAGATCCGCGAAGACGCACTCGTCGGCGCCGACGCGGCGCACCGTGCGGTCGCCGTCGTACGTCTCGCCGCCGTTCGCGACGCGTTCGACCCAGGCGTGCGACGGGACTTCGGCGACGAAGACGCCGCCCGGTACGAGAAGGCGCGCGAGCTCGGATGCGAGGCGTGCGTGGGCGTCGTCGTCCGGCGGATGCGCGAGCGTGCCGTGGAGCGCGATCGCGGCGTCGAACGATGCGTCGGCGAACGGGAGCGCGCCCCAGAGGTCCGCTTCGACGAGCGGCACCGGTCGCGCGCGACGCCCGCAACGCGCCAACATCTCCGGCGACACGTCGACGCCGATCGGCGTGTGGGCCGCGTCGAGCAACGCCGAGAGCTCGCGCCCCGTCCCGACACCCAAATCGAGCACGCGCGCGCGCGGCGGTAGCTCGCGGAGGACGCGCTCCATCCGCGCTCGCGACGCGCGTCCCTCCGGCGCGTACGCGCGATCGTAGCGCGCGGCGATCGCGTCGAAGAACGCGCGCGCGTCGCGGCTCATCGCGCCAGCTTGAAGTACGCGAGGTACGCCGCCTCGTGGATGCCGGCGATCGCGATCGCGCGCTCGAGGAGGGCGTCGCGATCGGTACGCTTCCACGGGCGCGTCGCCGGGTGCGTCGCGCCTCGGCGATGCGCGGCGCCGGTGAGCGCGCCGAGGTACGCGGCGACGGGCTCGAGATCTTCGTCGCGAATGTGCGTCAGATCGAGCTTGTCTTCTTGAGGCGCGAGGCGGCGCACGAACATCGACATGCCGTCGAGCTTCGTCGTGCCGACCATGCGCGGCGGATGCTCGAGGCACGCTTCGGTCGCGGCGCAGACGCGCTTGCCTCCCTTCAGCTTCGGCTTGCCGAGGAGCACGGCGGCCGACGGAAGGCCTTGCTCCTTCATGTCGAACACCCACGCGCCGTCCGCGCCCCCTTTGCCGCGCGTCAGGATCGCGAGGCGCACGCCGCCGAGACTGCCGGTGCCCGCGATGCGGTACGCGATGTCGATCGGCGTGAGATGATCTTGCTCGACGCCCTCGCGCTCGCACGCGCGCAGCGCGTAGACGGAGAACGCCTTGGCGGCGCGCTTGCGGAGCGGGGTGGCGACGTCGCGGAAGTGATCACCGCGTACGAACGCGCGTTCGCCACGCACGACGCGCGTGCGCGCTTCGAGGAGCGCGAGCCGCGTCCGACCGCGCACCGTCTCGACGAGCGCCGCCACCGGTCGCGGCGCCGGCGGGATCTTCGCGCGCCCGAAGGCGTGACCGACGTACGAGTCGAGCACCGACTCGCACAGCTCGACGGCGCGTACGCCGCGCACTTGGAGCTCGCGCGCGCCGAGGATCAAGCTCACGAGCAAGCGCGTGACGTCGAGGCGCCACGGACCGATGATCGCGTCGTCGAAGTCGTTGAGATTGAACGTCGCGATTTCCTCCGCGGCCAGCTTCGCGTGACGCTTCTTCTTCCTCGCGTGGGAGCGATCTTCGTCCGCGAACGACTGCGGGCGGTACGCGCCGAAGTTCTCGAGGTGCAAATCTCCCGTGATCCAACCTTCGCCCGCGGGCCCGCGCCACAGCTCGGGTGATGCCGCGAGGAGCTCGTAGAAGAGCGGCGCGGTGCCGCGCAAGAACGCGAGCGGCGACGCGCGCATGCGATCGAGCTTGTGCGCGAAGAGACCGGGAAGATGCAGCGTCTTCTCGCGATCGCGCGCGAGCTGGCGGCGGGCGAGGGCGATCGGGTCGACCGAGAGCATGGCGATGGTTCTAGCGCAAAGGTAGGCTCCGCGGCGATGTCGGTCGTCGCACGCATCGCGCGGGCTCTCGAGGACGGCGCGGTCCCGCGCTGGGCGATCGCGCGCGCGGCGGCGGACGGGTGGGGGAAGATCGCGTCGCGCGGGGTGGCGCGGCCGCTTCGCTTGCCGGAGGGGGTGCGCGTCGTCGCGATCGGCGGGGCGACGCTCGGCGGATCCGGAAAGACGCCGCTCGCGCTCGCCGTCGCGCGCCGCGCTGCCGACGAGAGCGGCGCGGACGTCGCGATCGTCGGGCATGCGTACCGCGCGTCGCCGCGCCAGGCGCGTTGGGTCACGCCGGACGATCCGATCGCGCTCGTCGGTGACGAAGCGCTCGCGTGCGCGCGCGACGTGATGCGCGAGCCGACGGCGGGGCGCGTGCGTATCGCGATCGCTCCACGAAGGCAGGCTGCGATGGATTTCGCGGTGGCGGAGGGCGCGACGGTCCTCGTGCTCGACGGCGTCGCGCAGACCGCGCCTCGTCGCGCGTCGCTCGCGTTGCTCGCGGTCGATGCGGCGGATCCGTGGGGAGCTGGCGAGGCCCCCCCGCTCGGCGATCTGCGCGCGCCACGCGAGTCGCTCCTCGCCGCATGCGACGAAGTCGTCGCGCTGCGCGATTCGCTCGCGAGCCGTGACGCGATGACGGGCGCGGGCGCGGGCGCCGTTCGTTTCGTCGACGTCTCTAGCCGCGGCGTGTGGCTCGAAGGTGCGCTCGTGCCGTGGAGCGAGCTCGCGTCACTCCGCATCGGCCTTGCCACGTCGATCGCCCGCCCGACGCGCGTGACGGCCCTCCTCGCGCGACGCGGGATCGCTCCGGCGGTCGTCGTCTTCGGCGCGGACCACGGCGAGCTCCCGCTGGCGGCGCTCGCGACGAATCGCGTCGACCTCTGGCTGACGACCGCCAAGTGCGCCGCCCACGTCTCGACCGCGGACGGCCGCCTGCACGAATGGGCGCGGCGTGCGGTTCGAGGTGCCCCGATGGCCCACATCGACCACCTCGCGACGCCTTGACCCTAAAGGCGAGGGGCCATAGTCTGAAATCAAGCGAAGAACCACGGAAAACACGCGCGTGCGACGTAGATCCAATCAGTCGCCGGGGGAATGCATCGCGACGGTCCATGATCGATTGCACGTTTGACTCGAACGAACGGTTCCGTGGTGTCGCTGCGTACTCACGTCGTCCAAGGGTGAGCGCTGGGGGAGCGTGCGCGTGACGGAGTCGGAAGAGAAGACCAGAGTCACAGCGATCGTTCAGAAGCCGCTCAAGGACGGAACGGCCGAGAAGGGGAACGACTGCCTCGTCGTCATCTATACGAAGGAGCCGACGCTCCTCGGCAAGCGCTTCGTGCTCGAGCACAACTCGACGCGCGTCGGGCGCGGCGCCGACAACCACATCGTCCTCGATGGCGACTCGGTCTCGCGCCGGCACGCGCACTTCGAGCAGCGCGCCGCGGCGTGGCTCGTCGTCGACCTCGGCAGCACCAACGGCACCTACTGCAACGACGAGCAGATCTCGCGCGAGGTCGTGCTCAAGAACGGCGACCGCGTGAAGATCGGGCCGACGATCTTCAAGTTCCTCTCGGGCGCCGACGTCGAGGCGCAGTACCACGAAGAGATCTACCGGATGACCATCATGGATGGTCTCACGCAGATCCATAACAAGCGGTACCTGTACGAGGCGCTCGACCGCGAGATCATCCGCAGCCGCCGCCACGAGCGCGATCTGTCGATCCTCATTTTCGACATCGATCACTTCAAGCGCATCAACGACGTGCACGGCCACCTGGCCGGCGACTTCGTCCTGAA
>JAYVXB010000196.1:0-7079 GCA_043785585.1 Deltaproteobacteria bacterium
GAGGGCGAGGGCGCGGAGAGACGTTGGCACGATCGTGCTACTGTCCGCGCGCGATGGCCGGTACGCACGCAGAAGAAGCCGCAGCGTGGCTCACGGACAAACAGCGCGCGATGGAGGACGCGATCGCCGCGCTGGTCGACGTGAACTCGTACACCGAGAACACCGAAGGAGGACGCAAGGTCGGGACGCTCTTGCGCGATCTGTTCCTCGTCGACGGCGTCGAAGCGTCGTCGCGTCACAGCGAACGCTTCGCGGACCACCTGGTCTTTCGCACACGCGCGAAGGAGTCGAACAAAGGCGCGATCGCGCTCGTCGGTCACCTCGACACCGTATTTCCACCGGGCACGTTCGAGGGGTACCGGAGGGACGGCGATCTCGCGCGTGGTCCGGGCGTCCTCGACATGAAGGGCGGGTTGACCGTCGTCGCGTACGCGCTGAAGGCGCTCGCGGCGACGGGCGCGTTCGATTCGCTCCCGCCGATTCGCGTCGTCGTCGTCTCGGACGAAGAGGTCGGCTCGCCGGAGGGGCAGGGGATCATCGCGGCGGCGATCAGCGGCTCGTCGGCGGCGCTCGTCTTCGAAGCCGGTCGCAAGAACGATCTCATCATCACGCGTCGCAAAGGCACCGGCGGCATGACGGCCATCGCGCACGGCAAGGCGGCGCACGCGGGCGCGAATCACAAGGACGGCGCGAACGCGCTCTGGGCCATCGCGCGCTTCGTCGACCGCGCGCAGGCGCTCACCGATTACGACCGCGGCGTGACGCTCAACGTCGGGAAGATCGTCGGCGGGCAGGGGAAGAACACGGTGCCGGATCGCGCCGAGGCGCAGATCGATTTGCGCTTCTGCACGCGGGCCGACGGCGACGAGCTCGTCCGCGCGGTGCAGCTCGCCGCGGAGGTCGCCGCCACGTCGGTCGCGGGGACGCGCATCGAGCTCCAAGGCGGCGTCGCGCGCCAGCCGCTCGAACGCACCGACGCGAGCGCGGCTCTCATGAGCGAGTACGCCGCGTGCGCGCGCGCGAGCGGTCTCGGCGACGGCGAGGCGCTGCTCATCGGCGGTGGCTCCGACGCGAGCACGTCGTCGTCGCTCGGCATCGCATCGATCGACGGCCTCGGTCCGCGCGGCAGCGGGTTTCACACGAAGGACGAGCTCATCGAGGTCGCGACGCTCGTACCGAAGGCACAAGCGCTCGCGAGATTTCTCGCGGGCCGCAGCATTCCGTCTGGAGAATCGACATGACGAATCGTTCCCGCAACGCGGACCTCGGCCTCCGCCGAGGTTCGTTCGCGCCGCTGTTCCTCGTTCTCGCAGCGTGCGGTGGCAAGGCCGCGTCGGTCCCTGGTCCGTTCTCGATCCCGATTCACCCCGCCGCGAACGTCGCCGCGACGTCGACGTCGACCTCGACGTCGACCGCGACCGCGACGTCGACCTCGACCAAGCCCCACTTCCCCGTCGTCGTCGAAGGCATGACCCCGTCGTCGGACGGCGTCCCGATCCACTACGTCAGCCGCGGCGACGGCGACACCGCGGTCGTCTTCGTCCACTGCTGGGGCTGCAACATGCACTACTTCGATGGTGCGATCGCAAAGGTCGCGCCGAAGTACCGCGTCGTCGCGCTCGATCTCGCCGGCCACGGTATGTCGGGGACCAAACGCGCCAAGTGGAACGTCCGCTCGTTCGCGAGCGACGTGCGCGCGGTCGTCGAGAAGCTCGGCCTCAAGCACGTCGTCTTGGTCGGCCACTCGATGAGCGGCAATATCACGCTCGATGCGACGCTCGTCATGCCGGACAAAGTCATCGGGCTCGTCCCGATCGACACCCTCCACGACGTCGAGCGCAAGATGCCGCCCGATCGGCGGAAGAAGTTCTTCGACGAGTTTCGCAAGGACTTTGCCGGCACCACGTCCAAGCTCGTTCGCTCGCTCTTTCCGCGCACGACCGATCCGACGATCGTCGACCACGTCCTCGCCGACGAGCTCAAAGGCGATCCGAAGATCCTGATCCCGACGATCGAAGACAATTTTGGTTACGAGTCGGACGAGGCGCTGAAGAAAGTGACGGTGCCGATCATCTGCGTCAACGCGGACCTCTATCCGACGGAGCTCGAGCACAACAAGAAGTACGCGCCGCAGTTCCAAGCGCGCATCTTGAAGGGCGTCGGACACTGGCCGATGTTCGAGGCGCCGGACGAGTTCGAAGCCGCGGTGCTCGGCGCGGTCGACGAGGTCATGACGAAGAAGTAACTCGGCGGTGGGCGCCTTTAGCCAAAGGCTTCGCGTCTGGTACGGTCTGACACCGATGAGAAAAGGCCTTCTCTTGGGCTTCGTCGCCGCGGTTCCTGCGGCGTTTGCGGCGTCGTGCGGCGAGCCGAAGCAATTCGACGGGCTCATTCCCGTCGTACCGGGCGCGGCGTCGCGCAACGCGGCGCTCCTCGATCGGATGCGGGCGGAGGCGCAGGTCGACGCCGCGACGACGACGCGCGCGCGCGTGCGACGCATGGCGAAGGGCGAGGAGCTCGGCGGACCGAACGCGACCGGACGTGCGGGCGATGTCGTGCTCGAGAACGACGAGGTCGTCTTCGTGATCGATCAGCTCGGCTCGGGCGCGGGCTTCGCCGAGAGCGGCGGCAACATCGTCGACGCCGCCGACGCGCACGCGCGCAAAGACGAGCTCGGGCAAGTGTTCACGTACTTCGGGACGTTTCCGCGCCAAGCGGTCTACGAAGAGATCGCGACGGGCGCGAACGAAGACGGCTCGGCGTGGGTCGAAGCGAAGGGGCACGAGCTCCTCGAGCCGAAGCTCGTCGTCACGACACGCTACACGCTCGCCGCGCCGGACCGCGCGATCCTCATTCGCACGGTGCTCAAGAACGAATCGGATCATCCGATCGGCAAGCTCACGTTCGGCGACGCGATCCAATGGGGCGGCGCCGAGAAGTTCGCGCCGGGGCTCTCCGTCGGATTCAAAGGGCCGTCGAGCGGTCCGTACGTCGGCGCGCTCGGGCGTTTCGTCAGCTACGCGATCACGTCGACGGACGGACAGATCAAGGCGACGAGCGGCGGATCGTGGACCGACACGGTGCAGACGGACGAGACGACGCTCAGGCCGGGCGAGAGCAACGACTACCAGCGCGTCTTCATGGTCGGCGTGCGCGCGGACGTCGCGAGCGTCGTCGCGGAGCTCACGCACGCGAGCGGTCAGCCGCTCGGCGGGCTCGAGGTTGCGCTCGTCGACGACAAGGGCGCGCCGGTGAAGGTGCCCGCGGGCGCGAAGGTGATCTTGTCGAACATGGCGGGCGCCGACGTGCTGTCCGTCCGCGCGACGAACGAGGGCGACGCGATCGCAGGGGAGGTGCCGCCAGGGAAGTACAAGCTCGCGTACGGATCCGGCGGCGGGCGGAGTGCGCGCGGCGCGAAGGTCGATGTCGAGGTCGCGAACGGAAAGACGGCGAAGGCGACGGTCGCGGTGAGCGGTGCAGGGCGGCTGGCGCTGGCGTGCACCGCGCGCGTGCCCGTGACGCCGAATCCGTCGCCGACGATGGCGGCTGCGCCGTGCAAGGCGACGATCGAAGGGCTCGGCGCGACGCCGACGCCGGACTTCGGACCGTCGCACGTCGCGGGGCCGGCGCGTCATCAAGTGACGACGGAGACCGGAGCCATCGACGTCGCCGTCGCGCCCGGGAAATACCGCGTCACGCTCTCGCGCGGACCGGAGTACGCGCTCACGGCGTTCGACGTCGACGTGCAAGAGGGGAAGACCGTCACGCGCGTCGACAACATCGAGCGCGTCGTCGACACCGCCGGGTACATCGGAACGGATTTTCATCAGCACACGATGCTCGGCGCCGACTCGCCGGTCGCGACGCGCGATCGCGTGATCTCGAACGTCGCCGAGGGGCTCGATCTCGCCGTCGCGAGCGAGCACAACCTCGTCGTGGACATGCAAGCGATCGTCCGCGAGCTCAAGCTCGAGAAGTGGCTCGTCGAGATCGCCGGCGACGAGCTCACGACCGACAACAGCCGAAAACCGTGGGGACACGCCAACGTCTTTCCGATGCCGTTCGACGCCGCAAAGCCACGCGGCGGCGCGCCGGCCGTGCGCGATCGCACGGCGCGCGACGTCTTCGACGATCTCCGAAAGACGCTCAAGGATCCCTTCGTCATCCAGATAAACCACCCGCGGTACAAGCTCGCCGGCTACTTCCTTCAATACGGGTTCGACGCGAAGACCGGCGTCGGCACCGATCCCGGCTACGACGATCGCTTCGACGCGCTCGAGGTCTGGAACGGGCGGAACATCGACGGGCGCGACGCGGTGCTCAAGGATCTCCTCGCGATGCTCCGCACGAGCCATCCGGTCACCGCGACGGCGACGACCGACACGCACGGCATCGTCGATCAAGAGCCGGGCTATCCACGGACGTACGTTCGCGTCACGGACGATGATCACCTCGACGCGTGGGACGCAGCGCGCACCGGCGATCTCGTGAAGGCCGTGAAGAGCGTGCGCGACGTCGTGCTCACGAACGGGCCGTTCTTGCGCGTGACGGCGAACGGCGCGCCCATCGGCGGGATCGCGAAGGGGCGTGAGGTGATCGTGAAGGTGCACGTCGAGTGCGCGCCGTGGGTCTTGGTCGAAGACGTGCGCCTGCTTCGCGCGAACGCGAAGGGGACCGAGGAGACGCGTCGCGTGACGCTCGCGCCGTTGCCGAGCGGCGCGATGGGGGCGGACGTGACGTTCAAGGTGAAGGTCGAGGCCGACGACGCCATCGTCGTCGTCGCGACGGGATCGAAGCCGATGACGCCGGTGCTGAGCGGTGACGCGAAGGAGATCGCGCCGTGGGCGATGAGTGGCGCGATTTGGATCGACGCGAACGGGGATGGGAAAGCGCTCGGCAGATAGAGGCGAGAGGGTTCACAGGAAGACGAGGGGGCGGGAAGGGTTTAGATTTGGCGGCGTGAAGCATTGGGGGGTCGTCGGTCTCGTCGCCGCGCTCGCGGTCGGCGCCGCTTGTGGGAAGAGCAGCGGCGGGGCCGCGGTCGCGGTCGATGCCGGGGACGTCGATGCCGGCGACGACGCGACCGTCGAGATTGCGCCGATCAAGATCGATCCGTCACCGCAACGCGCGGGCGGCGCGCAAAAGGGCTACGACGCGCTCGTCAACAACGGCTACGTCGGCTGCGGCATCCCGTACTCCGCGTACTCGCAAGTCTACGGACCCGCGCCGCAGGCTCAGCGCATTCCGGGACGCAACGCGCAGAACGCGACGATGGCGTTCAACGTCACGCGCTTCACGACCGCGAGCGGCGTCGACGTCGTCGGCCCCAACTGCCTCACGTGCCACGCCGCGCCCATTCTCGGCCAGGTCATCGTCGGGCTCGGCGACACGTACCAGGACTTCACGGTCGACTACGCGCAGCAGGCGAACGCCGCGCAGCTCCTCGTCACCGATCCGATGGAGAAGCTCGAGCTCGCGAAGTTCATCTCGCGCGCCAACGCGCTCTCCCCCAACATCCAGACAGCGACGATCGGCGTCACGCCCGCCGACAACATCGCCGCGGTGCTCATCGCGCACCGCGATCGCAACACGCTCGCGTGGTCCGACACGCCGCTGCTCGATCTCCCGATGCCGAAGGTCGTCGTGCCCGTCGACGTGCCGCCGTGGTGGCGCATGAGCAAGAAGAACGCGATGTTCTACACGGGCGCGGGGCGCGGCGATCACGCGCGGATCATGATGACCGCGTCGACGCTCTGCGTGGACAGCGTCGACATCGCGAAGTCGATCGATGCGTACTTCCCGGACGTGCGCGCGTGGATCGAGACGCTCGCGCCGCCGAAGTACCCGTTGGCGATCGACGCGGCGATCGCGGCGAAGGGGAAGGGCGTCTTCGATCAGACGTGCGCGCGCTGCCATGGAACCTACGGAAGCGGCGCGACCTACCCGAACCTCGTCATCCCGCTCGTCGACATCGGCACCGATGCAATCCTTGCGACCGGCGCGGCGCAGTTCGCCGATGCGTACGTGAAGTGGTTCAACGAGAGCTACTACGGACAAGTCGCCCACATCGATTCGCAGAAGGGGTACTACGCGCCGCCGCTCGACGGCATCTGGGCGACGGCGCCGTATTTTCACAACGGCTCGGTGCCGAACCTCGCGATGGTCCTCGACAGCACGAAGCGCCCGCAGTTCTGGTCGCGGACGTTCCGCTCCGACGACTTCGACTCGACGACCGTCGGATGGAACTTCACGGCGCTCGCCGCCGGCCAAGATGCCGAGCCGAACGCGACGAAACGGAAGAAGATCTACGACACGACGAAGATCGGCTACTCGAACGTCGGCCACACGTACGGCGACCTTCTCTCGACGGATGATCGCGCGGCGGTGATCGAGTATTTGAAGACGCTATGAGCGAAGCGGAGTCCGTGTTGGTGCTCGCGTACTCGGGATGCGAGACGTGTCGCAAGGCGATCAAATGGCTCGACGCGAAGCGAATCGCGCATCGCGTACGGCCGATCGTGGACGAGCCGCCGACGGTGAGCGAGCTGAAGACGTGGATTTCGGCGAGCGGCGTCGGCGTTCGCAAGTGGCTCAATACGAGCGGCCTCAGCTACCGCACGCTCGGCAAGGCAAAGGTCGACGCGGCGAGCGACGCGGAGATCGTGAAGTGGCTCGCCGCCGACGGGAAGCTCGTGAAACGCCCGGTCCTGGTGAAAGGCAAGACGGTGCTCGTCGGCTTCAAACCGGAGGCGTACGCGCAGGCGTTCGGAGTCTGACGCTCGGAGTCCGAGAGGTGCCCACGGGGCCAGGCGCGTGGCGGCGCGTGGCAGGCGCGCGAGATACGCCTTGCGCCTGCGAGTGGCTCGACTACCTTGCGCACGGCTCGGCGCAAACCGGGCGGACGGGGCGTAGCGCAGCCTGGTTAGCGCACTAGACTGGGGGTCTAGGGGTCGGTGGTTCGAATCCACTCGCCCCGACTGGCTCCGGAGAGCGTGATGCTCCCGGGGCCTTTCGGTTTTCTGGGATCGCGTCGTCGTCGCCGTCCTCGTCGCGAGTGCCCTCCGTGGCCAACGCCGTGG
>JAYVXB010000197.1:0-7077 GCA_043785585.1 Deltaproteobacteria bacterium
CGAGGCTCTCCTGGAGCGCGTCCGGCGTCCTCGGAAGGGCGGTCGCGTGCGTGCGGCGCGGGCGCGCAGGAAGGCGAAGTCGACCAAGTCGCGGAGACGCTCCTAAGTCTCGAGGCATGATGACGCCAATCGCTCCGCTCAACACGGGCGAGCGGCGATCAGTGCACGATCGCCACTTTGAGCTCGTACCCTTCATCCCCCATGACGGCCGTGAGCGGCGCCGGACACTCGCAGCGGCAGACGTGCTCTGTTCCGCCGTAGACAATCTCGACGGGCGCGGCTGCGGTACCGCAGGCGGCGAGTTGGACGAGGAGAACGATTGCCAGGACGCATCGGAGGATCGTCATGACGCCCTATCGGCACAACGGCCGCGAAGTTGCGTCGAAGGCCAACGAACGGCGGTTCCCGCGGTCGTCGTCAGGGGCCGTATTCAGCGTGCTACAGCGTAGCCACGTCCTTCACGTCGGCTTTGACGCCGGCCTTGCCGTCGTTGGTGCCGGCAGTGCCGCCGGTGCCGGCGCCGCCGAGCGCGCCGGTCGTGATGGCACCAGTCGTCGCTGCGTCGAGCGTCGGCGTTGTGCCTTGGTAGAGCACGCCGATCGAGACACCGCCCGCGCCGCCGGCGCCGGAGCCGCCGCCGCCGCCAGTTCCGCCGTTACCCCCGCTACAGGCCCCCCCAGACTGGACCCCCTTTGTTCCGCCCGCCTGGCCGGTCCCTCCGAGCTTTCCGCTTCCGCCCTTCGCGGCATCCTTGGTGGTGAGCGCGCAGCCGACGAGCTTGACGGGGCTCGACACAGCCAGGAGCGCGATGCTTGAACCGCCGGCGGTGCCGCCACTTCCTCCGGTGCCGCCGCATCCGCCGCACGCTCCGCCGCCGCCTTGGCTCGCCGCCGCGCCGCCGCCGCCACCACCGCCCTGGCCGGGAATACCGGCTACGCCCGGCGCGCCGCCCGTGCCTTGCCAGCCGGAGGCGTCGAGTGTGCCAACGCTGGCGCCGGGAGGGGCGTTTCCCGCCACTGGCGCTGCGGAACCCGAGATGCCGACCCCATCACTTACAGCGCAACGAGCAGCGCTCTGCCCTTTGCCGATGAAGCCCGCAGGTACGGGTGTCACTTGCGCGACGAGCCCGTCGTTGCCGGTCCCCGCCGGGTCCACCGCCCCGGTCCCGCCTTGACCGCCTGTACTGCTGCCGCCGCTGGAGCACGTGCAGACCTTGTTCGCATTGCTCCCGGCCGCGCCGCCCGCGATTCCATTGAGGTCGGCTGGCGTCGGCGTGCCGGTGACACCCGGGGTGCCGTCGCCCGCGGACGCGCCGGCGCCCGCCGAGAGCGCGACGCGCGAAAGCGTAAGCGAGGGAGTCGCGTTCACGAAGGCCGCGACGCTCGAGCGCGCCGCGGCCGTGCCCGGCAGCGCGTCGAACTCTAGGTCTTCGATGGTGAGCGCGCCCGCGACGCTCGCGACCGACAGCGCGTAGCCCACCGCGCTCGGGGCCACCTTCGCCTTGGTCCCGGTGTAGCTCCAGTCGGCGCATTTCCAACCGCCGTAGAGCGAGATCGCGGACGTAACGGCCACAGCCTCGGCGTACGTTCCCTCGCAGACGTAGATTCGCTTCTGCGTCGCGGTCGCGGCTGCTGCGAGTGCGCCGCCGATCGTGTTGAACGGGCTCGCCTTCGTTCCCGTACCGCCCGATGGCTTGCTCGCGTCCACGAACAGACCAAACTTGTCCGTCACGCACGGCGCCGAGTCCTTCGGGTCCTTCGCCGTGTCGCATCTTGGCGGCGCGTTGTCCGGCTGAGCATCCGCGATCGTCTCGTCGCCCCCGCCGTCGCCACCATTCCCGTCCGTCGTCGACGGGCTGTCATTCCCCCGGCTGTCCGTCGTCGTGACATCCGTGCTCCCGTCGAGCGGCGCATCGCACGCGCCGTTGTCGCACAGCTTCACGTCGTTGCCGCACCCCTGCACGAGGACCGACGCGTAACCCATCGCGCCGAGCGCGAGCAACGAGACGAACGAGACCCGCTTCATAAATTCCTCCATCCCCTTAGAGTCGAAGAGTCCAACTTGCGCCCGCGCCGTGCGGGCCAAACCATGGCGTGATCGCGCCGACGCGTGACGTCGCTTCGGTGCGTGGCCACACCAGCCAAGTCACCACGGCGCCGACGAGCGCGACGCCGCCGATGCCGAGCGAGATCGTGGACACCGTCTTGCTCGTGCTGCGGCCGTCGATCGTGTCCTGGCGCGCTTGGCATCCGGCGCTGCTCGGGTTCGAGCAAATGCCGGCGGGCTGCGAGCTCAAGTCGCTCGACTTGCTCGACGCGTCCAGCGCGAAGCCGGTGCCTACCCCGATTCCCACGATACCCACGGCTCCAAGGATGAGCGCAGTCGTCGGTGGAGGCCAGTACGTCGTGCTGGTCGTGGTGTGTTCGAGCCCACTTCGCGGCGGGGCGGCCGCATCTTCGCCGCGGAAGTTGGCGATCGTCATCGTGCCCACCGGGATATCGACGTCGATCCGCTCGACCTCCGCGCCGACGCGGGCCTCGAGCGCGTGCTTGCCTGGGGTCACTGCGACGGCGTCTCCGAGCGCATCGTCGACGGGCTTACCGTCGATAGTAATCTTCGCAGCCTTGCGCGCCTCGATCTTCACTTGCGCAACAGTGCGCGTGACCTCGGCGAGCCATCCGCGCGCCTTCGTTCGCATCTCGGCGCTGACCTTCGGATGTTCGGGCTCCCGCAGAAAGCGACTGTAGTGCGTCGCGGCGTCGACGTTCTTTCCCGAGAGCTGCTCGCTGCGCGCGAGGTTGAAGAGGATCGCCGGGCTCGGGAACATCGAGTACGCCTGCGTGAACTTCAGACGCGCTTGCTCGTCGTTGCCCGCGTCGTGGAGCGCGAGGCCCTCGGTGAAGCGCGCCTCGGCTTCTTTGCGCGCGCCGTCGTCCTGCGCGAACGCGGGCGACGCGAGCGCGAGGGCGCCGATGATGGGGAGAGTGCGAAGGAGCGAGCGCATGGGATCCTAGAAGGTGCGGGAGACGTCGTCTTTGGGCTTGGCCGTCGCCGGGGGCGCGACAGCAGGGACGGCGGGGGGAGGAGCTGGGGCGGGAGTCGGAGGAGGTGCCGCGGTCCCTTGCGTCGGGGGCACCGCGACGCTTGTAGGACGAACACCCGGCGTCGGCGTAGGACGAACGCTGACAGGCGGAGCCGAGGACACGGTGGTCGTCGGGGGAGGAGTCGGGGCCGACACGGTCGCGGCCGCGGCGGCTGTTGCGAGGGCGGGAGCGGTCGGAGCGATCGGCGCGGTCGGCGCGATCGGTGCGGCGGTCACCGGAACGGCGGGCACCGTCGCTGCGGAGGTCAACGCTCCGGGTGAGGGATCGGCTGATGCGAGTGTTCGCCACCGAACGACCAGCGCGAACACGACCAGCCCAACCAGGACGAGCGCGGCGGCCCCGAGCCTGCCGCGGAGACGCTCGCGCCGACGCTCAGGAAGCGGAAATGTGAGGCTATCTTCGGGCGATCGCGACGGCCCTTCCGTCGGCGGGGGCTCGGCCTCGATGATGCGCGGCACGACCGACAACGGCTGCGTGATGTTCAGGACGATCGGCGGGTCCTGATTCGGCGGCAGCGTGTCGACGACCCTCCGCGGCGTGCGCGGGCCGTGCGTGTACGCCGCCTCCGCCGCGCCGCCCGATTCGGCCGCGGCCTTGGGCGTCACGCGGTAGCCGGCGACGAGCTCGTCGAAGAGCTCCTCCTCGGAGCCCTCGAGCGGCACACCCGATTTTTCCGGCTCGTCGGCGCTCATGGCTAGCACTTCGTCCTACCTCGTTCTTGCGGGACGGTCCAAGGTCTCGTCCCCCCATCGCCACGGCACGCCATTTGTTTCTTGAAAAATGCGCGGTCCGAAAAATTTTTCACAACTCGGCGCTGCTCGTGGCGAAGGGAAGTAGAGTAAGGGGACGTCCATGGCGGGGTCGGACGAACAATTCACGTACGCGGCAGGCGATCTCCTCCCGGGGACGCCCTACAAAGTGCTCCGCGCCCTCGGCGCTGGCGGCATGGGCGTCGTGTATGCGGTCGAGCACACCTTCTTGAAGCGCAAGGAAGCGCTGAAGACGATCCACCCCGAGCTCATCGATCGCCGCGACATCGCCGAGCGCATGTCGCGTGAGGCGTCGGTCGTCGGGAATCTTCGCCACCCGAACATCGTGCAGGTGACGGGCGGCGGCATCATCGACGACCAGTGGAAGCTGCCGTACTTCGCGATGGAGATGCTGCGCGGGAAGAACCTCCGCCAGGTTCTCGCCAAGCGCACGCTCACGGATTTTCAGAGCGTCTATAACGTCGCGTACGAGATCTTGTCGGCGCTCGAAGAGGCCCACGCGCATGGCGTCGTGCACCGCGACGTGAAGCCCGAGAACATCTTCCTGCACTTCGACTCGACGCGCTCGGCGGGGCCGCAGGTGACGGCGAAGCTCCTCGATTTTGGCGTCATGGCGGTGCTCGGCGGACGGCAGTCGATGAGCTTCCGCGGGACGTACAAGTACGCGGCGCCCGAGCAGCTTCGGGGCGACAAGGTCAGCGCCAAGACGGACATCTACGCGATGGCGTTGGTCGTCTACGAGATGATCGCGGGACGCGGACCGTTCGACGATCACCGCGACATGAAGTCGCTCGTGAAAGCGCACCTCGAGGCGGAGGCACCGCGCGTGTCGCAGTTCGCGCGCGTGCATCCGTCGATCGACGATCTGCTCGCGCGGGCGCTCGCAAAGGATCCGGACAAGCGGCCGGGCACCGCGATGGGCTTCGCGCTGGACCTGCGACCGCTGAAGCGCGCGCCGGATGCGCCGGTGGTGCTCGCGGCGAACACCGAGGAGTCGCTGCTGACGACGGTGACCGGCGCCGTGACCGATGGTGGCAAGCCCGTGCCGGAGTCGGCGCGGCAGCTCGCGACTGCGAAAGACGGCGGGATCGCGTTCGCCCATACGAAGCTCGCCGAGGGTGAGCCGCGGCGCGCCGAGGACAAGACGATCGACGAGCCGATCCCGTCATGGGCGCTCCATGGGGGCACACTAGAGGATGCACCCGCCCCGGGAGCGGTCTCTTCGGATCTGGGGCCGTTGCCTGCGCGGCTCGGACTCGAACGCCCGGACGTGGACCGCCGCGCGGTGACCCGGACGGCGGATCCGATTCCGCGCGGAATGCCGACGCACGGTACGGAGCCGATCCCCGAACCGGCGCCCGACAGCACGCGGCGGTACCTGGAGCTCGAGGAGTTCTTGCTCGACGAGACGTCGGACGCGATCGCGGCGAGCAAGTCCACGCCCTCGCGTCGCGATGGGACGCCGCCGCCGGTGTCCCCGATGCTGTCCACGGCGTCCGTCCTAACGGGCGTGCCCGCGCCTCGTTCGGGTCGTCGGCGGATGGGAGTCGCAGCGATCGCGGTGGTCGCGTTGATGGGCGCCGCGATCTTCTGGAGCACCACGCGTGGTCTGGGACGTCCGAGCGCTGCGACCGCGCCGGCGGGGGTCGAGCCGGTGTCGCCAGTGCCAACGCAGGTCTCCG
Organism: Deltaproteobacteria bacterium; assembly: GCA_043785585.1. GTDB lineage: Bacteria > Myxococcota_A > Polyangia > Polyangiales > Polyangiaceae > JBBQXV01. Next base: position 5,557 of record JAYVXB010000197.1, read on the forward strand.
CGCCATCGCCGCCGCCGCCTCCAGTGCCCACCAACTCGGCCCCGCCGGCGACCGTTGCGAGCGCGCCAACGATGCCGTTCGTCGTCGCCGCGACCTCGGCGCCGGTCGCCGTGCCGATGCGTCCGGGGCGTGGTCCATCTCGCCCGGCATCCACGTCGAATGCGCCCGCGCCAGCGAAGCCCGCGCCCACTCCATCGCCGGCGATCGCGGCCGCACCGGAGCCAGACCCCGCCCCGCCGCCGGTCGCGCCGCCGCCCGCGCCGAAGAGCACCGGGGATTCGGAGTTGAAGCGCTCCGTGGTGCACTGAGCGAATCGCTCACTTCGACGAAAGAGCGCAACTCCTCGCGCGTCGTGCCGATAGGGACGCAGAGGACGAGATGAGCGACCCCAGCATCGGACCGCGAACCGACCGAGACTACGCGGCCGGATTCCAAGACGCTGCCCACCTCGATGAGGCGCGCCGACTTCAGGAGAAGAACGCGTCTTGGGTCCGTGCCTCGATGGCGAAGCGCGATCTGGACGGGGCCGCGCACGCTGCCGGCGACGCGGCTTCGATTCCGCTGAGCCCTGCCGCGTTTCAAAATCCCGCGCTCGTGCGCTCCACTCCGAGCCCGCCGGCCGCGAGTGGCGCGGACCTGTGTGCGATGGCGGCGCCCACGAAGGTCGTCGTCGGTGCGATGGTGCGAGGCCAGGAGCTACAGAAGGCCGTCGACTTCTCCTGCGTGGACAAGAACGGCGTCTGCATGAGCAAGGAGGACCTCGCGCGGCTAGAGGACCTGCGACAAGCCGCCTGCCTTCGTACCGGAATCGATCCGTTCCGCTTCCAATCCGTCGCGCCACGCGGCGCCGAGGTCCGAGAGGATCGCGCGCGTATCGCGGCAGACCGCGATATGGCGGCCTTGCAGAACCTGGAGCGCGTGGCGCAGAACCCATTCGCCGCCGCGGGCTACAGCGGCGCGCGACTCGGCGGTGCGAGCGAGCAGACGTCGCAGGACGTCGGAAAAGTTGCGGGGGTTCTCGGCGACGCCGCGATCGCAATCGGCGCGGGGGTCGTTGGGGTTCGTGCGGCCCGGGCACCCGCGATCGCGCGTGGCGCCGTGCAACCACTGACGGCGACGGAGGCGGCAGAGGTCCGCACGTTTCTCGTCGCCGTAAAGACGCCAACCCGATTCGTCGGCGAAACAATGGAAGGGCTCGGGGCCGGCACGCGCGTCGAAGCGCTCGCCGCAGACGTGCACGTGTTCCGTTACCATGGGCCGGACGGCTCCCCGAGGGGGCGATGGGTAACAGAGGAGCCCGTGAATGACGCGATCCGCGAGCTTGCATTGAAGCGCGATGACAACCCCGCGACCCGAATGAAAGAGTGGACCGTCCCGGCGGGCACGAAGGTGTTGCGGGGCCCGGTCGCTCCGCTCAACGGCCAACCGGGTGGCGGCTCGCAGATCTTCGTCCCTGATCCCAGCGTCTTGAGGGAGCCATGAGCAAAGCAGTCCTGTTCGAACAGCTTCGGGTCGCGCGTA
>JAYVXB010000198.1:0-7069 GCA_043785585.1 Deltaproteobacteria bacterium
GTGCGGCTCGCGCTCGCGACGGCGTATCGGCGGCTGAAGCGGCAGCGCGATGCGATCCCGATCCTCACGACGCTGTCGGAGCAGACGCTCGACAAGGACGTGCAGGACGACGCGCTCTATCTCCTCGCCAGCTGCCAGATGGATCTCGAAGCGTGGAACGACGCCAAGACGACGCTGCGCACGCTCTTGCGAAAATTCCCCGACTCGCACTGGCAGAACGAAGCGAAGCTGCACCTGGCGCAGCTCAATTTGTACCACTGAGAGAGAGAATCTCTCGCAGGCTCAGGCGACGAGCTCGCGGTACGCGGCGGCGACTTCGGAGAAGCGCGCTTCGAGGGAGCGGCGCTCGGCGTCGGTCGCGGTCGGGTGGAGATCGGGGTGGAGCTCGCGCGCGCGACGGCGGAAGGCACGTTTGATTTCGGTGGCGTCGGATCCGGGCGGGACGCCGAGGATGCGCCAAGCGGCGGCGCGGGCGTCGGGGATCTCTGCGCGCGACGGCTCGCGGTGCGCGGCGGCGTGGCCTTCGCGATCGCGCGCGCGTCGGCGGCCCGCGAGAAATTCGCGCGGCTCGAGCGGGAGCTCGAAGAGCGCGCCGCGTGGCGGGCGCACGGCGACGCGGAAGTGAATGCGCGCGTCGACGAGCTGCTCGAGGACGGCGAGTCGCGCGGAGAGCTGACGTCGGATCGCGTCGCCGACGACCGACGGCGACAGACGAAAGTCGTGGACGAGGACCTCGCCGTGCAAACGCTGCGACGACAGCGCGCGGAGGAGCGATCGACGAAGCGTGTCGTCGTCGACCGCGCGATCGCGGCGAAGGATCTCCGCGAGGGATGCCGACGCGCCATCGAGCTCGACGGCGACGACGAGTCCGCGCGCGAGGTGAATGCGATGCGCGCGCCCGCGATCCTCGACGAGCTCGAGGGTGCCGTTCCCCTCCGAACGATGCAGCGTCCCGAGGAGATCACCGAGCGTCGTCGCGCGCAGACGACCGGGGAGCCTCATGCGCGAACGGTACGGGCGCGCGCCTGCGCGAGCCAAGTTCTCGGCCTCTGGCCCGCGGGCTCAGTCCCCGACCTGGACGCGCGCAGTCACCGCGACCTGCCGCGGCGCGCACTTCCCCGCGGCGCACGTGACGAGCCGCACGCGCGCTTGAACGTCGCCGGTCCCGCGTTCCTTCGCCGCGAGCGCGAGCGCCCACTTCCACGCGTCGTCCTCGCGTGTCGTCGCCTCGCGCGGTCCGATCCGTCCGCGCAGCGGCGTGACGAACGCGGGGACGCCGACGATCTCGACGTCGCCCCATCGGATCACCGTGCCTGCGGCGACGCGCGCCTCGACCTCGCATCGCACGCGGCCCGGCTGCGCGATCCGCTCGCACGTCATCTTCACGGCCGGCGGCGCATCCGGCGGCGTGTCGGCGTGCGCTCGGGTCGCGATCGCCAGCGCGAGCGCGGCGCCGACGATCCCAGGCCGTGATATCAACGTTCGCAAATGCGGCGCGCGCTCCTCGCCACCATTTGGCTCGCACTTTCGGCCTGCGACAAGGACGAAGCGACGCCGCGCGACGCTGCGCCCGAAACCGCGGCAACTTCCGTCATCGCCGACGCATCGCCGGTCGACGCCGCGCGCCCCGCCAGCAGCTACGACGCGTCGATGCCGCCGCGCCCCGTCCCGACGTCGAGCCCCACGGTCACGCAAGGAATGCCCGAGTCGGTGCAGCTCCAAGCCATCCAATACATGCAGGCCATGGGCGCGCCTCGCCCCGACGACGCGAACGCCGATCCCGACTACGCGGCCGGGCTCGCCGCGCAGCTCAAGCCGATCCTCATGAGCTTCGACAAAGGCGACGGCTCGGACAAAGCGAAGAACAACCGCGTCGAGGTGATCTCGAGCGGACGGAAGCTCGATCTCCGCATGGCGCGAGGGTGCGAGGCGCACGTACCGTCGCGCGTCGTCGCGCGCTCGGGCGTGACGCTCGGCACGCTGCTGACGCACGGGGTGCTCGTGGTGCGATGCCTCGACGACCACGCGCAGTGCCTGCAGAGCACGCGCGACGAGAGCGATTTTCTTTGCACGAGCGTCCCGCGGAAAAAGTAGGACCCCTTAATCGTTCGAACGGTCGCGCCGTCCATCAGACATCCCACTCGGAGGGGACGATTGATGACGAACGACCAGGACGACGATGACGACGACTGCACGTCGGTAGGCAGCCGATCCGAAGTCGCTGCAGCGCTCGCGGGGCAGGCGAAAACCCAGCGCCCTTGGCTCGTCATCGTGAACGGGCGCACGTCCGTCGGGAAGATGTACCGCCTCGAGAGCACACTCGTGATCGGACGTGCTCCGCAGTGCGACGTCCACCTCGACGAGGACGGTATCTCGCGCCGCCACGCGCGCCTCCTTCGACGCGACGACGGAACGGTTCACATCCAGGACCTCGAGTCGCGAAACGGAACGTTCGTGAACGGCGAGAAGATCGAGATGTACGCGCTGCGGGACGGCGACAAGATTCAGATCGGCAACATCTCGATCCTGAAGTTCTCGTACCAAGACGTCTTCGACGAGGCGCTCCAGAAGAACCTCTACGAGTCGGCGACGCGCGATCCGCTCACGAAGATCGCCAACAAGAAGTCGTTCTCGGACGCGCTCGATCGGGAGTTCGCGTACGCGACGCGGCACCGAACCGCGATGTCGCTCGTGGTGTTCGACGCCGATCACTTCAAGAAGGTCAACGACACGTACGGCCACGTGGCTGGCGACTACGTGCTCCACACGCTCGCGCAGACGGTCGAGAAGTGCGTGCGTGCCGAGGACGTCGTCGCGCGCATCGGCGGCGAGGAGTTCGCGATCGTGCTGCGCGATCTCGCCGAGGCGGACGCGGTGGCGTGCGCCGAACGCATTCGCAAGCTGGTGGAGGCGACGGAGTTCGTTCACGACGAGAAGCGAATCCCGGTGACGATCAGCCTTGGGGTCGCGACGCATCTCTGCAACCACGCGACGCCGACGGAGCTCGTCAGCGCCGCGGACAAGCAGCTCTATCGAGCGAAGCAGGACGGACGCAACCGCGTCGCGTCGCCTTCGGTCCTGACTCCGAAGACCTCGTCACAGATGCGCGCGGTCGCGATCGGTGACGGGCACTCCGCCGAATAGCCTCATGGCGCGTCCCAGATTCCGACCCACGCCTTTCCGTTGCGCACGCACGCGACGCGCGCGCCGTCGTCGCTGACCGCGCAGTCACGCTGCGCCGCGTACGTTCCGTCGAGCTCGCGCGCGCGAAGCAACCGAGCCCGCGCGCCGCGGACGAGGAGCCCCTGCGGCGTCGCGACGACGATTGTTCTGCCGTTCGGCGATCGCGGCGCGCCGACGTTGAACGGCTGATCGAGCGCGGTCGCGGGCGAGGTCGCGCGCGCAAGATCGCTCGACACGAGCACCGGCTCCCCGGCGACGATCGCTTCGAGCCCGCGCGTGCCCCACGCGACGGCGACAGCGGTCGCGACTTCCTTCGTCGTCGTGCAGCGCGGTCCGAATGGCGGCGCGATCGGCAGCGCGACGTCGCGAAGCTGACCGTCGGCGGTCGGCGCGAACGTCACGCGCAACGCGAGGCCGTCGCACGGATCGTACGCTTCGATCCATCGCATCGCGCCGTCGGGAGACGTGAGCGCGCTCGGCCACGCGGCGACTGCTTCTGCGGCCGATTCGTCGCCGTGCTCGGGATCGACGCGCGCGACGCCTGCCGCGGTGCGCACGAGGAGCTTCCCCGTCGGTTCGAACGCGAGCGCGCCCCACGCCGGCCCGCGCCCGCGGCCGAGGCTCGGCACCGCCGCGACCATGCGCACGGAGAGCGCGGTCGCGGCCGGCGCGACTTGCGCGATCCACGTCTGCGCTTCGGTCGTGCGCGCCGCGGTGCGCGTGGCGGGCGAGCGTTGCGCGCGTTCGAGCGACGCGATCGCGCGGAGCGGATCGTTCGTCGTCGCGTACGCGCGCACCTCGGCGAGACCGGCGTCCTCGAGCGCGCGACTCTGCCCGCACGCCATCGATGCCGCGCCCGCCTTGTGCACGATGCGCGGCGCTCCCGCCTCCGGACAAATCGCACGGAAGAGCGCGCGCGTCTGCGCGACGAAGAGCGGCACCGCGGGCGCTTCTTTCGAACGCCCCGCGCGCGCCATCGCGATCGCCGCGAGCGACGCGAGCGACGCCTCGGTCGCGCCGGCATTTCGACTCAGCCCCGCGGGGCGATCGAGCCACCGCAGGATCGCGCTCACCTTCGGCCCGGGCTCGAACGGCGCGCTGCCACCTTCGAGCGACACGCGAAGCGCGAGATCGTCGATCCCGTCGCCGTCCTGATCGTCGCCGTCGGCGTCGACCGTCATCTTCGCGGCGTTCGCGGGATCGTATGCGAGCGCGCTCCATTTCACCTTCACCGCCTTGTCGACCGCGAGCGCCGCGAGCCATCGCGTCGCGCCGTCCACACCGCTCGACGTGCAGCTCATCGCGAGCTCGACGAAGAACGATCGCTTGCCGATCGACGACAGACGCGCCGACGGCGTGCAGCTCGCGTCGCTCACGAGATCGCTCGGCCCGGGGATTTCTTCGGGCGCCGCGAGGCCGTCGCGCTTGCCTCGATAGAAGACGAGAGCGCCGGCGTCGCTCTTGTCCTTCGCGTTCTCTTTCGCGCGAACGATCGCGAGGGCGTCCTTCGCACCGTCGCCGTCGAAGTCGCGGACGACGCCGACGACGAAGACGCGCCCCGCAGGCGCCGTGAGCGATACGCCGTCGAGCGTCCACTCCGTCGCGCCCGCGGGTGCGATCGACGCGGGTCGCTCGTAGAACGCGCCAGCGTCGACCTCGACCGCGAGCGGAGCCGCCGCGTCGTCGGCGTTCGCGACGCTCGACGTCGTGTCGATCGTGTACGGAACGTACGGGTGATCGTTCGTACACGATTTGCCGCATCCCGCCGACGCGCAGACGACGAGGGTGGCGACGAGGATTCGCATCGAGAGCACCAAGTAGCACTCCCGCGGCCGAACGTGCATCGATGCGATGGACAACGCCGGAGCCCCGTGGGAGCTTCCGAGGCGTTGCGAAGCGCAGGATCGGTCCTCGTCGTGCTGTTCGCGTTGCTCGTCGCGGGCGTATCGGGAATCGCGCGAGCCGACGGTGAGCCCTCGCGCGCGACGCTCGAGCAGAACGCGCTCGGCGCGGGCGACGCGGCGGCGGAGGCGCTCTTTCTGCTCGGGCAGCTCGACGAGCGCGATCTCGAATTCGCGCGTGCGCTCGCACACTACAAGGACTCGTACGCGCGCTCGCCGTCGAACCGCTACGCGCAGCGCGCGACGAACCGCGCGAGCCAGCTCGAAGCGCGCGCCGAAGGCGACTTCGCGCCGCTCGTTCGGCTCGAGCGCCTGCGACGCGATCCCGCGATGGCGAACGACCCCGCGGCGATCGAAGCCCTCGCGCGTGATGCCGACGCATTTCCGCCCGGCGTCGTGCGCGTCGAGGCGTGGATGTTCGTCGCGGAGGCGTATCTCGGGCGGATGAATCGCCACGCGGATGCGATCGCGATTCTCCGTCGCGTCATCGTCGATCCGAAGGTCGATCCGCTCACCGCCCGCCAAGCCGCGCGGCAGATCGTCGACGCGATGGCGCAGGACGGGCAGATCGATCGCGCGGTCACGACGGCGCACGAGCTCCGATCGCGGCTCGACCCGGCGTTCGTGACGAGCATCGAGCGGCAGGTTCGACGGCGAACGCTGCATCGGCTCGCGATCGGGGATCTCGCGGCGCTCGGCGCGCTCGCGGCGATCGCGATCGTCCTCGCGAAGCGGCGGTCGCGGCTCGACGCCGTGAAGAATGCGCTTCGCGCGAGCGTCCCGATGGCGCTCGTGTTCGCTGCGTACATCGCTCTCGCAGGCGGCTTCCTCGCGTCGAGTTACGAAGCGGGCAACGCGAAGCCGTTTCTCGTGTTCGGCGTCGCGGTCGTCCCCATCTTGTTGGCTGCGCGCGCGTGGGGCGCTGCGGGATCGCCGTCGTCGGTGGCGCGCGCGGGTCGTGCGATCGCGTGCGCGACGGCGACCATCGCCGCAGCGTTCATCGTGCTCGAGCACCTCGATCCGGCGTACCTCGAAGGGTTCGGGCTGTGAGCGATCCGAAGCGCACGGTCGACGCCGAGAGCATCCGCCAGGTGCGCGTCGGCCACGGCGCGAACTGCTCCAGCATCGGGAGCGTCATCGACACGCTCTTCGCGACGGCGGCGATCGGCTCGGCGGTGATCGCCGCGATCGCGGCAGCGATGGCGACGGAGCCCGTGCGCGTCGTCGGAAACGCGCCCGCACCCGACGAGAAGCGTGCGGACGAGGAGTCGTCGTGATCGTTCGGTACGAGCCGTGGGGCGCGTGGGTGAAGCTCGAGTCGACGCCGGCGGTCGTCGCGATCGATCGCGACGGCGTGCGCGCGCTCGGGCTCGACGGCGGCGACAGGTGGCGTGACGACGCGCACGCGAGCGCGCCGATCGAAGTGCACCTCGCCGTGACCAGCCGATGCGGCGCGGGATGCAAAGGCTGTTACCTCGACGCGCGCCCCGACGGCATCGAACCGCCGCAGCGCGCGATGCTCGACGCGCTCGACGCCATGCGCGACGCGGGGGTGTTCACCGTGGCGTTCGGCGGCGGCGAGCCAACGACGCGCGTCGATCTCGGTGAGCTCGCGGAGGCGGCGCGCGCGCGCGGGATCACGCCGGTGCTCACGACGAGCGGCATCGGTCTCACGCCAGCGAAGATCGCGCGCCTCCGCGCCTTCGCGCAGATCAACGTCAGCTACGACGGCGCCGCGAGCGACTACGCGAGCGTCCGCGGCTTCGACGGCGCGAGCGCGGCCGAGTCGGCGATCGTCGCGCTCATCGCCGCGGGTCTGCGCGTCGGCGTCAACGTCGTCCTCACGCGCGCCACGTTCGGCGCGCTCGCGTCGACGCTCGCCCGCGCGCGCGCCCTCGGCGCATGCGAAGCGCAGCTCCTCAGGTACAAGCCCGCGGGCCGCGCCGCATCGCTCGACTACCTCGCGCAGCGCCTCGACGCCGCGC
>JAYVXB010000199.1:0-7057 GCA_043785585.1 Deltaproteobacteria bacterium
TCCTCGGTCATCGGACAGGCCGGCCAGCCCGCGCCGTGGCTTGAACCAACGCCCGGGGCGAGCTCGTCGCGACCGGAAGATCGATGAAGACGGGACGGGTTGCGTCGTGCGGAGTTTCGCTGGGGCCGTATGATGGTGCGAGATGCAGGGATTGCCTAAATCGGAAGACGCACGCCGAGTCCGTGGATGCTCGGTGTGTAGTGCGTGGCAGGATGAGATGATCGCGGTCGCGGGCCACGACGCGATTCTGTGCCGCCCGTGCACCGCAAGGATCGGCGCCATGATCTACGGTGCGAACGAAGCGTTCATCGCACGCCTGTGGGTACCGGGCACGGCGACGCCGATCGAGCGCTCGGCACGTGCCGGCGACGTGCGCGTGAACCTCGACGAGGTCTACGAGAGACATGCGAGGGTCGCGAACTTGGTCGCCGCCAATGACGCTCGTACGCATCTCGACTTGGCCATCGCGTATGGCGAGATGGGGCTGTCGTTCGACGCGATCCGATCTGCGGCGAACGCGCTCCACGAGCGTGCGCCTCTGTCGGTCGCGAGCCGTGCACTGGATTGGCTGTTCGGCCCGGCGCGCGCCCGGCCCGGCACGCTTCGAGCGCTGATCGACGGCGCGCGGACGGCGTGACGGGACGGATGATGGTCACGCCCTCGGCGGGAATCGCGCGCGAGAGCCTTGGGCTTCGAAGTTCCCAATGCGTTCTGCTGCCCCAAATGCGGCTGCCATCGTTGCGGAGGGCGTCGACTTCGCGGCGTTCGCGGCAAGCATGGGCGAGGTGGTCACTACGTACATCGCGATGCACCGCGTCTGTTCGTGGCGGCCGTGCGCACCGTCGTGAACGCGGTGCGCGCGCACGCGGCGATCGATCGCAGCGCGCTCGATGCACTCGTCGCGAACGCCGCGTCGTCCACGCCGGAGCGCGCGCTCACGAGGCTCTTCACGGAGAGCGCGACTGCGAACTTGTTCGCGCCGCCGTTCGTCCGCGAGCTTGGACCAAGCCAGCTCGAACGCGTTCCGAAAGAAGTCTCGGCCGGGCTCGGCGCCTTCAAGCGCGTGACACGCGACGGCGATCGTTACGTCATCGAGTTCGAGAAGGGCTCGGTCCTCGCGGACGCGCGCGTCGACGAGGACGGACGATTCGTCATGCTTCGGTTTCCGCCGAAAGCGCAGGGGCCGGAGCCGGCGAGATCCGCGGCGCCAACGGGGTCCGCGCAGCGACCGCAGAAGGCAACGCGGTGATCGCGGCGACGCGTGCGCGCGTCGACGCTGCAGCGGAGCTCATCGACGCTCAGTAGCTCGTCTTCGCGGTCATCACGCCGCTGCGCACCGTCGCGCCGTCGCCGTTGAGGATGTGATTGATCGCGCTCCCCGTGTTCTGCCCGAGCCACACCGTGATGAGGTGTTGGAACGAGATGCCGCTCTTGCGCGGAGTCTCGAACGCGTTCTCCAGCACGACCGCGTTGTAGAAGACAGAGTACGCGCCGAGGCCGCGCGCGTCGAAGGTGTTGACCCAATCCGCGACCTTGAACGACGCATATCCATTCACGCCATCATGGGTCCAGCGACTCTGCGACGGGACGTCGTAAGGGATCTCCGATTGGTAGAAGTAGACGCGCCCGTTATCGGCGTTCCACATCGTCTGGTACTCCTCGAAGTGCTCGACGAACAATCCATACGCGGTCACGTTCACGCCGTTCACGACGATGCCGTTCTTGGCAGGGTTCGTGTCCCACCCAACGCCATCACCGTGATCGGCGCGCCACAGCCACGCATTGTCGATGAGGGTATCGTTCGCGTTCAGCACCACGCAGCTCGACGTGCGCGCAGCTCCTGCGCCGCCGACGCGGCACGAGATGTCCGCGAGGAGGATGGGGTTTCCCGCGTGCGACGCGCCATTGCCTATGGGCCCGACCTTGAGCAGCGTGTCGGACTCTAGCGCGCCGGCGTCGAACAGCACTCCCGCGACCGTCACACCGTCGACGTCGGCGATGTTCATCGCGGCAGTGCCCGCGTCGGCGACCAGCGTCGCGAGGCCGAGCCCCAGCACCACCGTGCCGGCGCGCGTGACCTCGAGCGCGCTCGTGAGGTGGTAGACACCGGGCGTGAGGAGCAGGTGTTTTCCCGCGGCGAGCGCGGCGTTGATCGAGCTGGCGCCGTCGCGATCGGAGCGCGCGACGTGGAACGCGTCGAGGCCGATCTCGGTCCCAGGGCTCACGCCCGCCGCCCACGTCGTGCCCGTCCGGTTGGTCTGGAGGGGAGGAACCTTCACCGCCCAGTTCCCTGCGCCGTCGATGAAGAGATACGGCTTCTCGCGGATGACGGGCGTCGCAAGGACTGTAGTAAACGATCCATTGGGCCAGGCGTTTCCGGGCGCCGCATTGTCACCCACGAACACCATGTTCCAGTTCGAGCCCTGCCACTGACCGAGGTCCGTGTTGCGGGTCAAGAACTGCTGCTGGGTGCCCGAGTTGATGGTGCCGTCGATGCGCGAGTCGGCGATGAAGCCGCCGCTCGACCACGCGTTCGGGTACGCGCTGTCCCAAAGGTCGATCGATCCCTTCACGTGGAAGCGTCGCAGCTCCGTGGCCTGCGAGACGGCCCACACGCTGACATTTCCGTCCTGGAGCGGCACGACCGAGAGGTTCTCTGCGCCGCGCCAGAAATTCTGCGTGGCGTTGCCGTTGAACCAGTCGGCCTTCGCGCGGACGGCGCCCCTGATGGTGACGTCGTCGGGGGATGCCCCGAGGCCGTGCGCGGTCATGTAGAAACCGAGCCGCACGTCGTTTTGGTAACTGCCAGGCTTGAAGAGGACCGCGTAGCGCTCACTACCGAATTGATTTCTCTCCTGCTGCCCAAAGAGAGAATCGAGCTTCGCTTGGATGGTCGAGGCCGACATCAAAGGATCGAAGACGAAGACGTTGGGACCCAAATCGGGTGTCGCGCTCGGTGGTGGCGGGGGTGGTGGCGGCGGCGGTGGCGGGGTCCCGGCGCCAAGCCCAATCGTCAGGTGCTCCCACGCTCCGAACGCGGCGCCATACGCGAATACGTCTCCGCCACCTTCGTTCGCGACCGACACCCAGGTGCCCGCGGTCTTGGTCTCTAGCCCGACGACGTCGCCCGATGCGACCTGGCCCGCGCCGCCGGCGCGCACGACGCGAAAGCTCTCCCAGTCGAGCAGGTTGGTCGACGCGGCGTTGAGCGTGCTGCCGCCTCCCGACGCGGCCTGCAGGTAGTGACCGTCCCATGCGCGCACGAACACGAGGTCACCGCTCTCGAGCGAGCCACCATTCTGATCGACGAGCGCGAACGTCTCCCACTCGCGCGCCACGCTGGCTCGCGCGATGACACCCGCTCCGCCAGCGTTTACGGCGCCTAGGAACTGCCCCGCTGGCGCGCGAAATGTAACCCCGTGGATCTCGGACGACACCGACTGGCTCGATGTGACCGCGGCTTCGTCGCGCGCGACGCTGCAAGCGGCGAGGGTCGCGCCGGTGAGCAGCGCCAGGAGGAAGGATCGTCGCTTCATGGCGAGCCTTTCAGCAATGCGCGAGCCACGACTCGATTCAGGCGCCCAGCAAACGATTCACGCGCAAAAGCGGGGGCGACGTCGATCCATCTGCGACGCTCCAGCCCGCACCTCGAGCTGCGCCCGCGTGATGGGGAATTTTGCACGCGGCGCGCTCCGTCGCACTGGATCGAGCGCGCACCCGCCCTACTACGGTGGCTTCGGGCGTGACGAGGTCCTCAGCTCCCGCCCGTGCTTACTTCGTCCCCGCGCAAACATCTTTCCGCGCCAGCTCGGACGAGGAGCACCAGCCGAAGCAGTTGCCGCCGGCGCAGTCGGTCCAGTGCTCGCACGCCGCGCCGTCCGGGAGCTTCGCGACGCAGCGTCCAGCTTTGCACGTCGACACTTCGTCGCAACCGTACTCGACGCATGGGCCGCCCACGCCCACGCGAGACACGCAGGTCGCACCGTCGCAGAACGCCGACGGGACGCACGCATCGCGCGAGGTGCACGCGCCACCGAGCGGGATCGTCGCGACGCAGAACGACGTCGGATACCCGACGCACGCGAACGCGTCCGTTTCTCCCTTGTCGCACGCACCGACGACCGCGGGTTGCGATCCCATCACGACGTGGCACGGCTCGCCGCCGGACGGTCGCTTGCGTAGCTGGCAGATCCCCGTGCCGTCCGACGAGGCCGCGCACTCGACGCGTCCGTCGGGCGATAGCGCGCAGTCGTTCGTCGTGCCGCACGGCTCGCCCGGCTGCTTCGCGCCGACGAAGACGTGTGCGCACGCTTCGCTCCTGGCCGAGATGTGCCCACCGTTGTCGCTGCACCGCGCGGCCTGGTCGCGCATCGCGGCGACGCAGGCGCCGGCGAGCGCGGCGTCGTACTTCCCACCCCACGCAGCCTTCGTGGTAACCACGCCGGCTGAATACGCGCGCGCAGTTTCGACGCACGCAGCAGCGTCGTACGCGAACGAGGCGCGCGCGCAGCAATCGCCGAGCGGATCGCACAACGCGTGCGCGAGCTCGAGTGCGAAGTCCTCCTGCGCGACCGGATGCACGTCGGAGCCCGACGTTTTCCCGCCACACGCGACGGTGGCGAGGGCGATGCAAGTGAGGACGGCGGCGGCGCTGTCTCGGAGTCTCATGACAATGACGAGACCATGAACGATGCGATGCGCGCGCGCTTGTCACCCAATCGGATGAGCGGCGACGAGCCTTCGGCAGCTACGCGGGTACGGCGCGCTCGATCCATCGTTCGCGACGACGCTCGATCCGCGCGCGGCTCGAAGCACGTGCCTAGAACCGTGCCGAGATCGCCAGCCTACTCCGCGCGCGCTTCGATCGCCCGAAGGCGCCGCTCGTGATCGTGAACTTGCTCGCGTAGCGCGCGGTCCTGCCGCAGATCGTCGCGGAGCCCGCTCACGACGCCGGCCACGGCGACGAGCTCTGTCGCGAGACGCACCTCGCTCGCGACTTGGCAGCGCTCGAGGTGATGGAGGCGCGTGTTCGTCTCGTCGATGCGCTCGGAGAGGTCGGTGCGCGTCGCGCGGATCTCGTCGCGGGTCTCGGCGGCCAGCTCCGCGAGGCTGGTGCGCGTCGTGCGAATCTCATCGCGAATCCCTTTGAGGATCTCGATGGTGAGGTCGGTTGGTTCCATGAGCGGGCTCCCTGGAGTATGGCGCGCACGTAGAGCAAGCGCGAGGCCATGCGAGATTCCCGGGGCAATCGGGATCGAGGGGGTGTCCGCGGACAATTTCGGACGCGTCTCGGGCCGCGTCCCCGCCGCCGCCGTCTCCCACCGCGCCGCTCGTGACGCCGGCTCCGTCGTCGTCGCCACACACCGATGCGACGCGCCGAATCGTCGCCGGGCCGATGACGTTCGACGTCACGATCGCGCCGACCGCGCAGACGTTCTACATCGTCGACCAGCTCTCCGAGTGGGGGCACACGCACGCTCAGTACGTGCGTTGGGCGGACGACGTCGGTCTGCTCTCGGATCGCGAGAAGCTCCTTCTCGCGCAGCACCGTGAGATCCGGCGACGCTCGCAGTACGGCGCGCCCGATCAGTCGTTCGCGACGACGCTCGATCCGCGCGCGGCCGTCGAACGCGCCATGCGCGACAAGCGGCTCGCGCCAGATGATCTCGTCGTCGAAGCGGCAATGTGAACATGGAGTTCGCGAGGGCGATGTTCGAACACTTCAAGGATCGGATCTTCTTCTTGCTGGACTCGGATCGCTCGTCTGCCGATGAACAAATGGACGCACACGTGCGCAGACTCATCACGTTCTTCCGGGAGAAGGACATTGCGAATTTTCACGTCTTGCGCCGACGTGAGCTTGAGAACTACCTCGATCGCGACAAGATCGCCGAGGTCGCAGGAATGCATTCGTCAGTGCTTCGAGCCGTCCCCGGCCACGAGGACTGGCAGGACGTGAAGGCGCAGTATCAAAGAGCCGTAGGCGCCCCTACGACCAGCTGAGACTGAGTGTCGGCGCGTTCGATAAGCTGGACTCGGCGCAGCAGCGCGCACTGTTTGCAGATGAGACCGATGAGCTCACGGCGAAGCTAAAGACGTTCCTCGGCGAAAGCGGTCGTTGACTCGCATATCGATGCGAGGCCGCCTATTGATGCGACTGGTCACGCAACTAAACCTAGAGAGAGCTCTCGCCGGTCTTGGCGCTCAACTCACTTTGGTCGCGCCACACCGCCCTTGCGCTTGATCTTGAACCCGTATCGATAAATGTCCGGTACGTCGATTTTTCCCGTTTCGCGAATACTAAGCACGCCAAGATCCACGAGTTCCTCGAGAACGAGTTCGCCATCTGTCGACAGTCCTTCCTGCTCGTTCGCTATCGGCTGCGCAAGGCGCGAGACGACGAGAGAGCGCTGGAGAAGGACGCTCAGACCTCCTAGGTTCTCAAGCCGGCCGACAAGTGGGTATTCCTGTGCGACCTCGTTGGCCCTCTTTTTCGAAACGTGCGGTAGTGCGCCAGCAAGATCCCCGGGCGTCAACAACCGTCGATCGCGGTTGAGTGGTCGTTTCTTCGCACTTCCAGCCGCGAACCCGAGCAGGTTCAGCATTGAGCGCGGGACGATGCGTGTCTTCGCATCCTGGAGGCGATTTGGGATCCAGCGAAACGTGAAGCCCTTCTTCGCGCCCGTCCCCATGAGTTCGCCTGCAAGTTCTTTCGCGAAGGCCTTCCGAGACGCCTCGGGCATCGGCCCAGGAATGGAACCGAACGTGCTGTTGTAAACGAACTCTAGTTTCGGCACGCGCTTGAGCCACGCGAGCATCACTGCGTCGGCTTTTTGTTCACCCGGAGGGGGGGCCGCGAGATGGCGCACTGCCGCGCGATACAGGTCTTCGACACTCCACTCGAGGGAGACGGAACGAGGGCGTAGCTTGCTCGCATCCGCAAAGGAGCGCTCGGCGGCATCGAAGAGGTCGTCGCGCAGGAAAATCTTCGCTCTAAGCCGCTTGTATCGGTTAGAAAGCGACAACCACATCGACAGCAATGTCGCGACAAATCGTC
>JAYVXB010000200.1:0-20842 GCA_043785585.1 Deltaproteobacteria bacterium
GGCGACGCAGTTCTCCCAGCCGTGGAAGAAGACGACGACGCCGGGATCCTCGGTACCGTCGAAGCCCGGCGGCACGTGCACGGCGACATCGGGGTGGTCGCTGCCGGGAAACGGCGCGCTGCGGAGGTTGTACGTGGCGATCGCGGGGATCGCGTCGGCGTCGCGCGCGCCCTGGCATTTCGTGCGCGACGCGCGATCGGCCTGGAGGCGCCGCGCGGGATCGTGCGCGACGCGACCCGAGCGACCGCCGTGCCCGCGCGACGGGAAGCCGAACGTGCGCGTGACGTCGGTGCGAACGTCGGCCGCGGTGACGGCACAGAGCAAGAACAGCGCGCCGAGCGCCGAGCCGACGCGCTTCACTCGCGCACCCACGCGATCGCTGCGGTCATCTTCGCCACCATGTCGTTCGCGAAGTGATGGCCGACCGGCCCGAGGCTCGTGTAACGCGACGCGAGGCCTGCCGCGCGGGCGTGAGCGTGGGCGTGGGCGTGGGCGCGGTCGGGGTCGATCGATCGCGGCACGCCGGGGCGAGTGCGACCGCGACGGCCAGCGCGCGAGCGACGCGTCGCATGCCTACGGAGTGAACGTCTTCGTGCAGTAGTCGAGCTCCGTCAGGTTGATCGTCGGGACGACGATCGGCGGCGGCGTCGCGAACGGCGGCGCGTCGAAGTCGAAGTACTCGAGCATCGCGTCCGCGTTCGCGTCGCGCGCGGTGAGCGCGGGCAACCGGAACTTCGCCTCCAAGAAGCGCGTGATGCTCGTGTGGTCGCGTGTCACGTGCGACACGAATTTCTTCTTCGTGAACGGCGACACGACGATGAGCGGCACGCGGATGCCGTAGCGATCGAAGCCTCCGACCGTCGTGTCGCCCGACGGCAGGATCGGCGCCATCCGGTCCGGTGCGCACGCGCTCGGCGGCGCGACGTGATCGTAGAAGCCGCCGTGCTCGTCGTACGTGATGAACATCGCGAGCTTCGACCACTGCGGGCTCTTGAACATCGCGTGCACGACGTCGCTCACGAACTTCTGCCCCACTTGCACATCCGCCGGCGGATGCTCGTCGTCCTGGCCCGGTCGCATGTGGCCGAGCACCGGATCGACGAAGACAACCTGCGGCAGCTTTCCCGCCGCGGCGTCGTCGTACAAGTCGACGATCCGCTTCAACGGGTTTCGCCCCCAACGGCTGTTGATGAGCGGACCGACGGCGACGGTCGCGCCGGGCAAGCCGTCGCCGTAGATCGCCCACGACACGCCGCGCTTCTCCAGCATGTCGAAGATCGTCGCGTCCTTCTTCGGGTACGGATACCCGCTCATGTCGGGAAAATTCGCGTCGATGACACCAAAGCTCGTCGCCGCGTAGAGGTACATGCGGTTCGGCCAGGTAGGTCCGAGGATCGACGAGAAGTGGTGATCGCCTATCGCGAACGTCGCGGCCAAATCGTAATAAAAAGAGATGTCGCGCTCGTCGAGCCACCAAAGCGCGCGCTCGCCAGACAACACCGACGACGGCGCCTGCGGCGGCGCGGGCGCTGCCCAGCCATCATTGGCTTGAAAGAAGCCGTCCATCTTTCCGTCGTCGTACTCGGTGTGTGTCCCCGGCCATTCGTGGTTCGTGTCGAGTACGCAGAGGTGCGGCGCGTGTTGGTATTTGTACGTCGGGCTGTTCGGCATCCCGAGCTTCTCGGGGTTCGTCGTGTCGTCGCGCGCCGACTCGATGTCCGTGCGGCCGACGTATTTGTAGAGGTGGCCGAGGTGCGTATCGAACGAGCGGTTCTCCTGCATGAGAATCACGACCGTCTCGATCGGGATGTCCTTGTCGACGGGCGTGGTCGCGCCGAGCGTCTCGCCGGGGAGCGCACCGCGCGCGAACTTGCAGGCCGCGCGCGCCGCGTTGGCGGCCGTCTCGTCCGGGCGCACGACGGCGCGATCCCAGTCGTCGAGGTTCGGACCGGCGTCGGCGGCCGGCGGCCGCGGCGTGGGTGGGCTGTCGCTCGTGCTACACGCACCGCCGAGCGAGACCGCGATCGCGCCAGCGAGGACGATCGCATGATGATGCTCCCCCATTCGCGGATCCTACCCTCCTCGAAGAAGATACGCATGACCCACGTGCTACGTTCCCGCCTCATGGAGAGCGTTCGCAACCTCGTCATCGGCGCCGGGATCAGCGGCCTCGCGACCGCCGCGTTCCTCACCGACCCGGACTACCTCGTCCTCGAGGCCGACAGCGAGATCGGCGGCTACTGCAAGACCGTGAAGAAGGACGGCTTCACCTGGGATTACTCGGGGCACTTCTTCCACTTCAAGCACGCCGACATCGAAGCGTGGCTCCGCGCGCGCATGGTCGGGCAGACGATCCGCACCGTCGAGAAGAAGTCGTTCATCACGTACAAAGATCGGACGATCGATTTTCCGTTTCAGAAGAACATCCACCAGCTCGCGCAGGACGAGCTCGTCGAGTGCCTCTCGGATTTGTACTTCGCGCGATCGAGCGACGTGCCGCGAACCGAGTCGGCACCCGAGACGAACTTCAAGGAGATGCTCTACGCGCGGTTCGGTCGTGGCATCGCCGAGAAGTTTCTCATTCCGTACAACGAGAAGCTCTACGCGTGCGATCTCGCGACGCTCGACAAGGACGCGATGGGGCGCTTCTTCCCGCACGCGAACCTCACCGACGTCATTCGCAACATGCGAACGCCGGACAACGCCTCGTACAACGCCTCGTTCACGTACCCCGAAGGCGGCGCGATCGAATACGTGAAGGCGATCGCCAGCGCGGTGCGTCCCGATGCCATCTCGCTGAACGAAGCGCTCGTGGCGATCGATCTCGCGAAGCGGATCGCGACGACGAACAAGCGAGAGATCCGCTTCGAGCGCCTCGTGTCGTCCGCGCCGTTCGACAAGCTCGCGAAGATGACCGGCATCGCGCACGACGCGAGCGTGTTCACGTGGAACAAAGTCCTCGTCTTCAACCTCGGCTTCGACGCGAAGGGGGCGACGGGTCGAAACTGGGTCTACTACCCCGCGCGCGACGTTTCGTTTTATCGCATCGGTTACTACGACAACATCTTCGACGCCGATCGCATGAGCCTCTACGTCGAGCTCGGGTATCCGCGCGACGCCAAGCTCGACGCGGCGGAGATCGAACGGCTTCGCGGGCGCGTGCTCGACGACTTGAAGAAGCTCGGCGTCGTCGGCGCGCAACGACTCGTCGCGCACCACTCGGTCGTGATGGACCCGGCGTACGTGCACATCACGCGCGCGTCGATGGCAGAGCACGCGCGGCTCACCGCCATTTTGCGCGGACACGGCGTTCACTCGATCGGACGCTACGGTGGGTGGACGTATTGCTCGATCGAAGACAACATCGTCGAGGCGCGCGCGCTCGCGCAGACGTGACGACGGAGAGAGCGGAGGCGACGTTGGCGAAGAAGACGAAGGCAGAGGCACCGAAGCTCACCGGGCAAGCGACGCGGCATCTGCGCGCGCTCGGGCATTCGCTCGCGCCGGTGCTGATGATCGGCAAAGGCGGGATCACCGACGCGCTCGTGAAGGAAGCGGAGCGCGCGCTGCTCCGGCACGAGCTGATCAAGGTGCGCGTGCAGGGCGAAGCGCCCGTGGGTCGCAAAGACGCGGGGAGCGAGCTCGCGGCGGCGACGCACGCGGCGCTCGCGCAGGTGCTCGGGAGGACGTTCCTGCTCTACAAGCCGCACCCGCAGAAGCCGAAGATCGTGCTCGCGAAGGCGAAGAAAATTCCGCGCGCGCAGGGCGACGGCGAGATGGGCGACAAGGGCGGCGCGAAGAAGCGGGCGCGAGAGCCGGTCGAATAGATCGATGACGGAGGGCGGGGCGCGAACGTGGGCCGGGCGTGGGGCGCTCGTCGTCGCGGCGCTGGCGGCGATCGCGACGTCGCCCGCGCGGTGGTCGCTCGCGGTGCCGGCGCCCGCGACGCGGCCCGCATCGTCGAGCGCGACGTTGGTGACCGTCGAAGCGAGTCAGCTCCCGACGGTGATGACGCGCGCCGCTTCGGGCGAGACGGCGGCGATCGCGCCGCTCGACGAGCTCGCGCCGGGCGCCGCGTGGCCGGGTCGCGCCGAGTACCTCGTCTCGGCGGGACGAACGCTCGACGGCGCGCGGCTCATGGGCGTCTGCTCGAACGCCGGAATGTGCAGCGGGGCCTGCGCGCCGCCACCCGATGCTTTCGTGCGCTTCGGGCGCGTCGACGCCGTGACCGAGTGGACGATCGAGGTCGAGTCGGCGCCGCAAGCCATGACGATGACGACGTCGATGTTCGAGCGCGCGTTCGACGTCGCGGTCGAAGCGACGCGACGGGTCGACGTGACCGTGCAGCTGAACGGGAACGCGGCCGATCTCGCGCTCCTCGACGCGCCGCTCGTCTACGACTCTCCGCGCGCGAAATACCAGACGGACAGCACGCCGCCGGTCACGACGAAGCTCGTCTCGTGCCGCGTGCGTTGGGACGCTCCGAAGGACAACGTGGAGCGCGCGATCACGTGGACGGCGAAGGCGACGATCCGCGGCCATTGTCCAGGTGCCAACGACACGACGTGCAAGCCGCCCGACGGTCAGAGCGTGCGGATCGTCTCGATTGTGCCGCGGGCGTCGCCATGAGCGCGAGCGCGGACGGCACGGCGGCGCTGCTTCATCCCGCCGCGATCGCCGCCATCGTCGTGCTCGTCGTGAACGATCACGTGCTGAAGGCGCGATGGCCCGGTCTCGTCACCGGGAAGCTCTCGGATGTCGCGGGGATGATCTTCTTTCCCCTCGTCTTGTTCGCGATGGCGGCGGTGATCGCTCGCGCGTCCAAGCGGCCGGAGCTCGCGTCGCGCCGCGTCCTCGTCGTATGCGCGATCGCGACGGGTGTCGCGTTCGCGGCTGTGAAGACGTGGGCGCCGGCTACGTTGGCCTTCGAAGCAGCGCTCGGTGCGCTGCGGTGGCCGTTCGCTGCGGCGCGCGCGCTCATCGACGGAGCGGCGCTCCCGGCGACGCAGCGCGCGGCAGTCGTCCGCGACGTGACCGATCTCGTCGCGCTCCCGTTCGTTGCGATCGCGATCGCAATCGGCACCGCGACGCGAGGCTCAGCCCGCGCGCGCCGCGTTCGCGACGATCGCTTCGATGACGCGAGGCCACACCCGCGGCGGTAACTCGTGCCCCATCCCCTGCACGAGCACGAGCTCGGCGCCCGGGATCGCGCGCGCGGTCGCCTCGCCTCCGTCGGCCGCGATGAGCGGATCGTCGACGCCGTGCACGACGACGGTCGGCGCGCTCACCCTCGCGAGCGCAGCGGTGCGATCGGGCGCGCTGAGAATCGCCGCGAGCTGCCTGCCCGCGCCCGCAGGATGGAACGCGCGATCGAACGAGGTCGCGGCTCGCTTGCGCGTTTCGGCCTCGTCGATCGGATGCGACGGCGACGCGAGGATCCGCCACACGTCGACGCTCCGGGCGATGTTCGCTTCGCGATCCGTCGGCACGGGCGTGAGGAGCACGCCGAGCGCCTTGGGTGTCGCGCTGCCGACGCTGCGGTCGCCCGTCGTCGACATGATCGAGCAGAGCGATCGCACGCGATCGGGCGCGTGGATCGCGACGAGCTGCGCGATCATCCCGCCCATCGACATCCCGACGAGGTGCGCGGCGCGGACGTCGAGCGCGTCGAGGAGCCCCACGGTGTCATCGGCCATGTCGTCGAGTGAGTACGCCGCGGACGACGAGTCGCCCGTCATGAGCGCGCCGATGTTGGGCGTCGGTCCGTCGTCGAGCTTCGACGACAACCCGACGTCGCGGTTGTCGAAGCGCACGACGCGATATCCACGCGCGACGAGCTCACGGCAGAAGCGCTCGTCCCACTCGATCATCTGCAGAGAGAAGCCCATCAAGAGGATGATCGTCGGATCGCCGGGGGACCCGAAGGAGTCGTACTCGAGCTCGATGCCGTTGGTGCGTGCGCGCATGACGAGAGAGATTCACAGGAAGACGGGACGACGGGAAGGAATTTTCTCCGCCTCGTGTCTTCCCCGCCGCCACTGATTCTCGTCTGGGCGACCGTTTTTCGCACGACCGGACGCGCACGTTCTACCTTCGGGACGTGCTCCTCGGTGCGTCGACCCTGCTCTCGTGGGCGGCGGTGATCGCGGGCGTCGCGGCGCTCGACGCGGCACGGGACCGACCGATGCGCGGGTGGATGCTCGTCGGCGCGGGGACGCTCGCAGCGGCGACATTTTTGCTGCAGCCGAGCGTCTGGATCGCGACGACGGCGACGCTCGCGTTGGGTGTCGGCATGCTCCTGCTGCTCCCGGCGTGGCGAGGAAGGACGCGCGACGCGCGAGGTCTCGCGAAGGACGCGGCGCGACTGCTCGGCGCGGCCGTGTCGCTCCCGATCCTGTTCGCCTGCGCCGCCGCGGCTGCAGGGACGCTCCCGACGTTGGTGCGCGAGATTTCGATCGCGATGCCGCGAAGCCCGGCCCTCTCGCTCGCGGAAGCGGCGATCGGTGTCGCGATCATCGTGCTCGCGCTCGACGGGTTGCGCACGTCGCGTCCGCCGTCATCGCTCGTCGCGCGCGTTTGCGCGGGTGCGCTCGTGATCGCGATCGCATGGCGCGTCACGTGGATCGCATCGGTCGCGACGCTCCCGAGCGAAGCGTTTTGGCCGGAGGCCCCGCTCCTCGTGAACGCGCTGAAGCTCGACGCGGGCGAAGTGATGTACGGACCGCCCGAAGAGCTCTCGTCGTACACGTACTCGCCGCTGCTCGACTTGATGCACCACGCGCTCTTGAGGCCGCTGCACGCCGAGCTCTCCATCTTCGCGCACCGCGGGATCGTCGTCTTCGAGCAGCTCGGCGCAATCGCGATCCTCGCCCTCGCGCTTCGTCCGCGGCTTCGGGTGGAAGCGATCCTCGCCGTGGCGCTCGCGGCGCTGGCGAATCTCGTCGCGCCCGCCATTCATCCGGATCATGCGCTGCTCCTCTGCTTCGCCGTCGCGATCGCGCTCGTCGTCGCCGAGGCGCGCATGCCTCGTGCGGTGTGGTGGACGCTCCTCGTCCTCGTGACGCCGGTCGCGACGGCGTTCAAGCTCTCGGGCGCGGGGATCGGCGTCGGTCTCGCGCTCGCGTTCGCGTTCGAGCGGCGCGGGCGTCCCATCGTCGCGCTCGCGGGCTCCGCCGCGCTCACGCTCGCGACCGTGCCACTCTTCGACGCGACGCTCGGGCGCTTTCGCTTCTACGCGATCGACGTGCAGGCGTCGCATCCGATGGTCTGGTCGAGGATCGTCGAGCTCCCGACGACACCGGCAGGTCTCGCGGCGATCGCCGCGGTCGCGTTGCACGTGTGGATGCGATTCGGAGCGCGTGCTCCCGCAAGCGCCGACGCGCGCCGCGTCGCCGCGCTGACCGCGTGCGTAGCTATCGCGTCGCTACCCGGCTACGTGAAGTACGGCGGGCGCGACAACAACGTCTCGCTCCTCGTCCTCGGCGCCGTCATCACCCTGCTCGTTCGCGCGCGCGACGCGTCTGAGCGTTCGCCTCACGCGACGCTCGCGCCCGCCGTGGCGCTCCTCGCGACGCTCCTCTTTCGTCCCCCGTCGCCACCGGCGAGTAGCGCCGAGCGCGCCGCGGCGATCGCGGACTTCGACCGCGCCGTCCACGCCATCCGCGACGCCGACGGACGCGGCGAGCACGCGCTCGTCCTCGTCCAGACCACGCCGTGGATCGCCGCCGGGCATCGCGACGTCCCGCACGATCGCTTCCACTCGGCGGTCGAGCTCTTCTACGGCCGTCGCGCCGAAGCCGAGCTGCTCTTCGCGCACGTCGCAGACGGACGGTACGCGACGATCGTCGTCGGCGCGGGCCAGCTCCGAGGCGGCGCCGATCCGCTCGGCGCCATGACCGCGCGCCTCCGCGCGTCGATCGAGGCGCGCTACGATCGCGTCTACCCCGCGCCCGCCGTCGCGCTCGACGCCATCGACGGCATCGTCGTCTTCCAGAGGCGACCGTCCGTCGACCTGCCGTGACGCACGCACCTACAGCGGCGCCGTCGTCGCGCGTGATCCGCGTTTGGATCGCACGGGATCCAAGTCACGCGCATCGGGCGCTCGGATCTTCCCGCGATTCGTGCTTCGCGGTCGTCGGTCTGCGCTGTGCTTTGCATCCTCTACGTTCGCGCATGCGCCCTTGCTCTCACATCGTGTGACGGCAAGGCGCTACGGGGGTGATCGGTCGTCCCGAGGTACCCGATGAGTTTTGCCGCCGCACGAAGGAGCACCTCGGAGAGCGTCGTCACGCCGCGCGTTTCGTACGTCGAGCTGAGCTCGTCGGAGCTCGCGCCGGTCGACGCAGACGACGACTTCAGCGAGAGCGGCGAGCGACCGACGACACGCGCGCTGACGCCCGAGGCGCGCGCGCGAGGCGGCCAGCGCATGCGCACCGTCACGTCGCTCGCGGTGTTCGCCGCGCTCGGAGTCGTCGGCTACCTCGAGCAGAAGCACGCGGTCGTCACACGCTTCGCGGCGCGCATGCTCGACACCTCGCAACAAGCGAGCTCCACGGCGATCGCTGCGGTGCCCGCGCCGCACGCCGCAGGTTGCACGCTCTCCGCGCCGCCGCGACGGATCGCGCGTCACGCGCTCGCGTCGACCGGGATCGAGCTCGCCGTCGAAGGGTCGCGCGTCGCGCTCGGGTTCGCGTCGTCGCCGCTCGACGGGATCGCGATGGAGCTCGATCCGAACACCTTCGCGGCGCGCGCCGTCGCGAAGATCACCACGACGCGGCCGCTGCGACGCGTGTTTCCGATCTTCGCGCCGGACGATGCTCTCGACGCGCTCGCGGACGACGAGTCGCGCGCGCCGCCTGCCGCATTGCAGAAGCTCGAAGGACGCGCGCCGATCGAAGCGCTTCGCATCGTCCCTCTCGGCGACGCCAAAGGGCTCGCGGTCGCGTACCGGCGCGAGGGCACGATCTGGGTCGCCACGCTCGCGGGCACGCCCCAGGCGCTGGACGGTCCGCCGCTCCCGATCTCGGAGCCGAAGAGCCTCGTGGGGCGCCCGTCGATCGCCGTCGTCGGCGACACGATCGTCGTCGCGTGGGCGAGCCGCACGTCCGCGTCGCAGGTTTGGTCGGTGCGGTGGACACGCTCGCGCATCGGGAGCGGCTTCGTCGAAGCCTCGCGCGCGCTGGCGATTCCATCCGACGCCATCGGCGAAGCGACGATGTCACCGAGCGTCGCCGCGCTTGGCGACGACGCCTTCGTCGTCGCGTGGACGGAAGGCACGAACTGGCATCGCGTGCGCGCTCAAGCGTACGGTCTCGACGGCGCGCGCGTTGGCGAACCGCTCGCGATCTCCGCGCCGACGGCGAACGCAGGCCAAGGCGAGATCGCGGTCGGCACCGACCGACGCGGCATCGCTGCGTTCTTGGTGAAAGGCGAAGGCTCCGAGATGGAGCTCTTCGCCGTGCCGCTCGCGTGTGAGTGAGCGCTCTACTTCTTCGGCGGCGCGACGGGCGGCGCAACCGCCGGCGGCGTCCCACCCTTCGGCGCGGGCTGTCCCGGCCCCGTCGAGTTCGCCAACTGGATCACGCGGTCCGTCAGATCCAAGTCCGAACGAACGAACACCGCGCTCGGTTTGTCGAGCACGAGATCGAACCCCTCTTGGTTCGCGATCCGTTTGATGCTCGTGACGACGCGCTCGAGGATCGGATCGGTGAGCTCCTTCCGCTTCTTGTAGAGCTCTCGATCGTACTCCTGCGATTTGTTCTGCAGGTCGATGAGCTGCTTCTGCAGATCGCCGAGCGCGGCCTGGTAGTCGCCGGCCGTCATCTTCGCCTTCTTCTTGTCGAGCTCGTCCTTCTTTTTCAGGAGCTCGCCTTCGCTGCGCCCCAATTCTTGCTGGCGGCTGTCGAAGAGCTTCTTGATCGTCGCGATCGCGCGGAGCCCGTCCTCGGTCTGCTCGACGGCGCGCTGGAGATCGACGACGGCGATCTTCATCGCGGCGGGGGCGCTCGCGGGGGCGGTCGGCGCGGGCGCTTGCGCGGCGGCGGGCGTCGCGAACGTCGAGGCGGCGAGGGCGCCGGCAACGAGCAAGGGGGCAAAGTACTTCTTCATGCCGCCTTCGTAGCCACAAGCACCCGATTGGTCAATGACGCGGGGCTTTGCGGTCGTTGCCGGGACGGCGGTGCGGGCGGCGCGCCTCGCTCATTTCTTCGCCTTTCGCGATTCGAGGAAGGCGACGATGTGACCGAGCTCGTCGGGCGTGAGCAGGCTCGCGAACGCAGGCATGTTCCGTCCGCCGTTCGAGATGCGAATCACGAGATCGTCATGGCTCAATCGATCGCCTGCCTTCGACAGGTTGGGCCCGCGCCGCCCGCCGTTGCCGTCGACGAGGTGGCAGTTGAGGCAGCCCCGCTCGTGAAAGAGCAACGCGCCCGTCGCGATCGGCCCCTCGCTCGCCCCGACGACGTTCGCGGGGAGCGGCTTGGCGTCGAAGTTCGGCGACCATGGTGACTTTGCGCCGAGGATCCACAGCGAGCCGATCATCACGACCGCGAGCACGACGATGGCCACGGACCACGGCCGCTTACTCGGCGCTCGCTCGCCCTTGTTCGAAAGGAGCGGCGGTGAGAAGAGAAGTCCGCCGAGAAGGAGCGGCGCGCCGAGGATCACGACGGTCTCGAGCTCGGGTGGGATGAGCGCGAGCACGGCGAAATACCAGAGCAGATACCAATCGGGCTTCGGATCCGCCTCGATGAGCGTGGGATCCGGCGGCCGGCCGATCTCCGGCGGACCGACGAGCCACGCGAGCAGGATCATCGCGCCGATCATCGCCATCCCGAAGACGACGTCGCGCCACGCCGCGTCCGGCCAGAACGGCACGCCGTCCCTCTTCAGGTGCGCGTCGTACTTCTTTCGGTACGTCTTCGGATCGACGGGATCGCCAGGCGTCGGCGGCTCGGAGATCCCGTGGCGCATCACGAGGTGAAGGTGCAGCGCGATGAAGCCGAAGAGCATCGCGGGGATGATGAAGACGTGGATGGCGAAGAAGCGGCTGAGCGTGGCGCCTCCGACGGTGTCGCCGCCGAGGATGAAGCGCGCGATCGATTCACCGACGATGGGTGCGCGCCCTGCTTGCTCCGCGCCGACGACGACCGACCACGTCGCGTTCTGATCCCATCGGAGGAGCTGCCCGGTGAACCCCATGCCGAGCGTGAAGACGAGGAGCAAGACGCCCGACATCCAGTTCATCTCGCGCGGGAACTTGTACGAGCCCTGCAAGAAGACCTGCGCCATGTGCAGCCCGACCATCAGCACCATCGCCGACGCGCCAAAGTAGTGGAGGCCTCGGAGGAAGCGACCGAACGGCGCGTCGTTCGTGATGAAGACGAGCGTCTCGTACGCCTGCGACGACGACGCGATGTACGAGAAAGCGAGAGTGATCCCCGACAGCACTTGCACGACGAACGCGAGCAGCGTCGCGCTGCCGAAGACGTAGTACCAGCGCGCGCCGCGCGGCACCGGATGCTTCAGCATCGGGCCGACGAGCTTCGAGATCCCGATCCGATCGTCGAGGACCTCCCACAGTTCTTTCAGACGTCGCTTGATCATCAGCCGATCGGGATGGGTTCGGTGTGCACTTCGACATTGCCGCCCTCGACGCGCACCGGGTACTGGCGAAGCGCGTGCGGCGGCGGGCCCGCGGCGACGTTGCCGTCCTCGTAGTAGACGCCGCCGTGGCACGGGCACATGAAGAGGCGCGCGTCGGCGAGCCATTTCACCGGGCACCCGAGGTGCGCGCAGTGGATCGAGAACGCGATGAACTTGTCTTCGCTCACGCGGCGGAGCCACGCGGCGGTCTTTCCGGTGACGCCCGCCCACGGGAGCGGCGATGCGTCGGCGTATTGCACGGCGACCGTCTCGCCGATCTTGAACGCGTCGGCCTTGCCGACGACACGCCACTCTTTCGGCGTCGGACGCGTGAGCGGCGCGACGACGAAGCCGACGAGCGGAACGCCGAGCGCGACGCCGCCCGCCGCGCCGAGCGCGAGACTCATCTTTCCGAGTAGCTGCCGCCGCGCGATCGAATCGGGATCGCCGTCGACGGGCGCTTCGGGGTGGCCGTCGTGCGCTTCATCCGCGTTGCCGTCTTTCTCACTGCTCATTGCGAATGTCTCCAATCCATCCCGCGAGGGACACGACGAACAGGAGGAGCCCGACGCCCAAGAGGACGACCGACGTGATGATGCCCCACGCGACGAGCATGATCGCGAGCGCCATCGCCGGCGGCCACACGCTCGGCTTCGGGATGATCTCGGGCTTCGGAATGTTCCATCCGGTTCGCACGGTCGCCCGCTTCTCGATCCGCATCGGCTCGTCGCTCATTCTGCCCCCTCGAGGCGATCGCTCGCCGCGCCGCCGCCGCGGTACCACCGCGCGAGGACGCCCATGATCGCGACGCCGTAGACGAGGCAACCCGGCACCCACATCAAGAGGCCGCCGAGCTGCTGATCGCGATCCGGCGTGAGCCCCCATCCGCCGCGCACGAGCGGGAGGACGCCGAGGCGATCGACGGGGTCGCGGTAGATCGAGCAGACCTCGACCGGCGAGAACGTGACGATGACTCCGAGCACGGTGCAAGCGATGCACGCGGTGAAGAGATAGACGACGCCGGTGAGCGGCGCGATCCGATGCGACGTGCGCGGCGCGAGGATCGGCCACCAGAACGCCGCGCCCATCGCGACGAGCGAGAGCTCTTGGACACGATGAACGATCGCGCTCTGCGACGCCGCGTTGCACAGCGTCGGCGCGTGCCAAAGCCACATCGCGCCGACGCCCATCGCCCACATGACGAACGGTCGCTCGATCGCGCGCGCGATCCGTCCGCGCGGCGCATTGGACGTGTGGAGGCTGAGGAGAAAGATCGGCGGCACGACGAGCACCAAGAGCAAATGCTGGAGCATGTGCGCGCTGAAGAGGTAGCCGTCGGCGAGCGTGCCGACTGGCGACGCGACCGCGATGGAGAGGATCGCGACCGCGGCGATCAAGTAGACGGCGTTCGGGCGCTCCCCTTCGCGCGCGCCGATCGCGTACGCGAGGATCGCGGCGGCGCACGCGGCGATCGCGAACGGATCGAGCCTCCACGTCGACAAGAGGAGATCGATCGTCGTCATTTGGCCCTCACGTAGACGACGAGGAAGACGACGATCCAGACGACGTCGACGAAGTGCCAATAGAGGCCGACGGTCCGCAAGAGCCCGGCGCGCCGTGTCTCGAAGTTCTTCGCGAACGAGAGCGCGAGGGCGATCGCGAGCGCGATGAGACCGACCGTGACGTGGAGCCCGTGAAATCCGGTGAGCGTGAAGAACGTCGTCGCGAACAAGCTCGACGTCAGCGTCATGCCGTCGCGGAAGAGCCCCATGTACTCGAGCGTCTGTCCACCCATGAACACGGCGCCGAGCGCGAGCGTCGCCACGAGCCAGCCGACCGCCGACGAGCGACGTCCTTTGTCGAGCGCCTTCTCCGCGAGCCACAACGTCCCGCTGCTCGCGAGGAGGCACGCGGTGAACATCGCGGTCCTCTTCACGTCGAGCACCGACGCCGCCGTCGGCCCGCTTGCGGCCGATCCTGAGCCGCGATTCGCGTTGAAGTAGACGAACGAGATGATGAGGATGAGAAAGAAGCCGCTCTCGGAGGCGATGAAGCTCCACATGCTGACGGCGCCCTTCGTCCACGTAGGCTCGGCGTCGGCGCGCGCGTTGCCGCCGTAGTCCTTTGCGTTGGGGTTCGCGAGATCCCAGAGCGGGCGGCGCGACGTGACGGGCGGGACCTCGTCGAAGTTGTGCGCGTGCGGCGGCGACGTCGTCGCCCACTCGAGCGTCCACGCGTCCCACGGGTTGTCGCCCGCCGGCTTTCCGCGACGCATGCTCACGAAGATGTTCGCGACGAAGACGAGCACCGCTATCCCCATCACGAACGCTCCGATCGTCGAGAGCAGGTTCATCGTCCCCCACCCCGGCAGGTTCGGGTACGTGAACACGCGGCGCGGCATCCCGGCGAGGCCGAGGAAGTGCTGCACGAAGAACGTCAGGTTGAAGCCGATGACCATCAACCAGAAGTGAACCTTGCCGAGACGCTCCGAGAGCATCCGCCCGCTCATCTTCGGAAACCAATAGTAAGTCGCCGCCATCAGCGCGAACGCGGTGCCGCCGAAGAGCACGTAGTGAAAATGCGCGACGACGTAGTACGTGTCGGTCACTTGCCAATCGATCGGCGCAGCGGCGAACTGAATGCCACTGAGGCCGCCGATGACGAACTCGAGGAGGAACGCGGTCGCGAACATCATCGATGTCGTGAAGCGGATCGAGCCTCCCCACATGGTGGCGATCCAGTTGAAGATCTTCACGCCCGTCGGGATGCCGATGAGCATGCTGCCGCCGGCGAACGCGAGATCCGCCGTGTGGCCGAGCCCCGCCGCGAACATGTGGTGCGCCCAGACGCCGAAGCTCAAGAGCGCGATCGCGACCGTCGACCCCGCGATGAACTCGTAGCCGAAGATCGGCTTGCGCGAGAAGACGGGGATGATCTCGGAGATCATCCCGAAGGCCGGGAGCGCCATGATGTAGACCTCGGGGTGACCGAAGGTCCAAAAAAAATGCTGCCATAGCGTCGCGTTGCCGCCGCCGGTCGCGGTGAAGAAATGCGCTTCGAGCTGGCGATCGATGAGGAGCATCACGACGGCGGCGTTGAGCACCGGCAACGCGAGGATGACGAGGATCGACGTGACGAGCGTCATCCAGACGAACAGCGGCAGCCTGCGAATCGTGAGGCCCGAGACCCGGAGCGTGAGGATCGTCGCGATCAAGTTGATCGCGGTCGCGACCGAGCCGACGCCAAGCACGAGGATCGCGATGATCCAATAATCGGTGCCAGGTGACGACGAGTACGCGGTCTCGCTGAGCGGCGCGTAGCTGAACCAGCCCGCCGACGGCGCGCCGCCCGCGATGAGACTGAAGTGGAGGAGAAATCCGCCGAGCGGAAAGAGCCAGTACGACAGCGCGTTCAAGCGCGGGAACGCCATGTCGCGCGCGCCGATCATCAGCGGCACGAAGTAGTTGCCGAAGCCGACGAGCGTCGGCATCACGACGAGGAAGATCATCGTCGTGCCGTGCATCGTGAAGAGTTGGTTGAACGCTTCGGGCGACACGACGGAGCTGTTCGGACGCGCGAGCTGGATCCGAATGACGAGCGCTTCGACGCCGCCGATCGCGAAGAAGAAGAGCGCCGTGAAGAGATAGAGGATGCCGATTTTCTTGTGATCGACGGTCGCGACCCACGCGAAGGCGCCGCGCAGCTCGACTTCGTCTTGGTGCGCCGACGCGACGGCGGGCGTGGTGACCGTGCTCATTTCAGCGACTCGAAGTAGGCGGTGAGATCGTCGACCTTCGCGTCGGTGAGCTGCAAGCTCGGCATGTGGCTCCCTTGCTTCAACGCTTGCGGATCCTTGAGCCACGCGGCGAGGTTCGCGTGGTTGTTGTCGAGGCGTCCGGCGGCGAGCGTCTTGCGACGCGCGAGGTGGGTGAGATCGGGCGCGACGTGCGGGAGGGCCGCATCGCTCGGCTGCCCCGTCGCGATGCCGTGGCACTTCACGCACGTCATGTCCGCGAAGAGGCGCGCGCCGCGCGCGGCCGCGTCGCTCGTCGTCGGCGCGGCGGGCTCGCGCTCGTGCGCTTCCCACGCGACGAACTCGGCCTCGTCCTCGGCGACGACCATGATGCGCATCCACGCGTGCTGCGTGCCGCAGTACTCCGCGCACGCGCCGAGGTACGTGCCAGACGCGTCCGCCTCGAGCCAGATGAACGTCGATCGCCCAGGCGTCGCGTCGACCTTGCGCGCGAGCTGCGGCACCCAGAAATCGTGGATGACGTCGGCGGATCGAATCTCGACGAGGAGCTTGCGACCGACGGGAATGTGGATCTCGTTCGCGGTGACGGCGCCGGTCGCGTAGCGCGCCTCCCACCACCACTGGTGCGCGATGACCGTGAGATCCGGCGCGCGATCGGGCGGCGGATCCGACGCCATCACAGTCTTCACGGTGAGCCAGAAGAGCCAAAGGAGCACGAGGAACGGCGCGATCGTCCACGCGATCTCGAGGCGCGTGTTGCCGTGGTGTTGCAGCGGGTCTTCTCTCGCTCCGACCTTCGCGCGAAAGCGGACGATGCACACGACGACGAGCGTCGTGACCACGAGCATGATCGCGCCGCAGACGATCAGCGTCTGGTCGAACAACGCCCCGATGGCCCTCGCCTCTGGCGAATGCGTGTCGAACGGATCGCCGAGCATCCCGCCTCCTCAGGCTCCCCGCGCCGATTCGCACGGGACCACGCCCTCGCTCACGACTCGGGCAGGGTCGCGAGTAGGTCACGAAAAAGCGCGACGCGCAAACCTTGCGTCGCACTCGCCTTAGCCCAGAACTTCGCGGACCTTTCGCGCGAGATCGGACGGCGAGAATGCCTTTCGAATCAGCGGGTAGGTCGAGCCGAGCGCGCCGTGCGCATCGATCGCGTCCTCCGTGTGGCCCGACATGAAGAGCACCTTCGCGGCGTGACCGGACTCGTGGAGCTTCTCCGCGAGCTTGCTCCCGCTCATGCCCGGCATCACGACGTCGGTGAGCACGAGATCCACGTGCGTCCCGTCCTGGCGCGCGACGCCGAGCGCCGCTTCGCCCGACGACGCGTCGAGCACCGTGTAGCCCTCTTCCTCGAGCAGCGTGCGCACGACGCGGCGTACGTGCTCGTCGTCTTCGACCACGAGGATCGTCTCGGTCCCCCCGCGCGGGAGCGGCGTCGGCTGACGCGGCGGCGCGATCGTCGTCGGTTGTGGTGTCGCGCGCGGGAGACAGAGAATCACAGTCGTCCCTTGATCTGGCGCGGTGCGTACCGAGATGCATCCGCCGGCGGACGTCACGAAGCGGTGGGCGCTGGCGAGGCCGAGGCCGGCGCCGTGGCCCGCGTCCTTCGTAGTGAAGAAGCGCTCGAAGATCCGCTCGCGCACTTCGGGAGACATGCCTGCGCCCGTGTCCGCGACCGTCAAGACGACGTACGCGCCGCCCGCGGGGCACTCGTGCGCGGCAGCCTCGACGTCGTCGAGGATCAGGTTCGCGGCGCGAATGGTCAGCTTCCCGCCGCGCGGCATCGCGTCGCGCGCGTTCGCGGCGAGGTTCAAGATCACGTGCTCGAGCTGCTCGCGATCGAGGATCGCGTCGCCGAGCTCGGCGTCGACCTCGACGGCGATCGCGATCCCTTCACCGACCACACGATTGACCAGGCTGCGGAGCTCGTCCAACACCGAGCCGACGTTCACGCGCTGCGGCGGCAGCGATTGGCGCCGCGCGAACGCGAGCATGTGTCGGACGAGGGTCGCAGCGCGCTCGGCCGCCGCTCGGATGTCGCCGACGAGGGACGCAGCGGTCGAACCTGCGTCGACTTCGCCCGTGAGCATCGCGCTCGAGAAGACGATCGGTACGAGGAGATTGTTGAAGTCGTGCGCGACGGCGGCCGCCATGTAGCCGAGCGATTCGACGCGACGAAGATGTCGGATCTCGTCGTCGATGCGGCGCTGCGCGGTGACGTCGCGAAGGACGAGGACGAAGTGGGTGCCTTGCGCGCGCCCTTCGACCGCGATGTGGCGAACCTTGTGCGCGGGGTCGATGAGCTTCAGCTCGGCGGTCGCGTGACCGCGCGCGACGAGCTGGGAGCGGAGGTCGGCGAGGCCGACGCCATCGACGGTCCCGACGAGGAGCGCGTCGAGATCGACCTCGAGAGCGCGCGCCGCTTCGTTCCTCTCACTCACGCGACCGTCCGCGTCGAGGACAGCGATCGCATCGGCAGCGTTCTCGAAGATGAGCCGGTAGAGCCCCGGCTCCGGCGGATAGGAAGCGGATACGTCTCTCATGCGAGAGAAGCTACGTCGCGTTTCGATCTCTACCCATCGGCGCACCCCCACTTCGACCGTGGGACGATTCGCCGAGCTTCGTCAGCATCTCTCCTACGACGTCGAGCACGCGGGCAAAGTCCTTCGACTTGTCGAAGAAGTAGTCCGCGCCGATGGACATCGACTGCCGCCGGTGGTGCTCGCTCGCCTCGTTGGTGAGCATGATGACGACGGACGAGCTCGACGCGGCCTTGAGCTGGGGGAGGATCGCCAGGCCGCTCGTCCCGGGCATGCGGATGTCGAGCACGACGACGTCGGGAATCCAGGTGCGCGCGATCTCGAGTGCCGACTCCGCGTCGTCCGCCTCGCGCACGCAGTCCATGCCGCACACCTCGCGGACCATCTGCGCGAGACGCGCACGGAGCCCAGCGGAGTCGTCGACGAGCAGGACTTTCACCCCATGATCCTACCGGGCTGGCCCGTGCGACCCCATCAGTGGCGCGCCCGATTCGTCGTAGGACTCTCGGACGACGGCCGTCGGTGTTCGTCCTACTCGACGAGCTTGGCGCGAACCGCGTAGTGCATCAGCTCGGCGTTCGTCTTCATGCTCATCTTCTTGAGGAGGCGCGTGCGGTGCGTGCTCACCGTCTTCACGCTCAGCGAGAGACTCTCGGCGATCTGCGAGACCGTCTTGCCCGACGCGATCATCCTCAGGATCTCGAGCTCGCGATTCGAAAGACGATCGTGCGGCGCGCCAGATTCTTCGCCCGCGAGCACCGACGCGAGCGTCTCGGCGAGCTCGGCGCTGACGTAGCGACCCCCGCTCGCGAGCTTGCGAACGGCTTCGATGAGCTTGTCGGGGGCGCTCTCCTTCGTGAGAAACCCACCGGCACCGGCTTTGATCGCGCGTACGGCGTACTGCTCTTCCGAGTAGACGGTGAGGATCAACACCGGTAGCTCGGGACGCAGGCGACGAATGTCCGCGAGCAACTCGATGCCGTTGCCATCCGGCATGTTGATGTCGAGCACGACGACGTCCCACCGCTGCTCGCCCACGAGGCGCAGCACGTCGGGCGCGCTCGGCGCCTCGCCTTCGACGAGGATGTCGGTCGTCTCGGCGAGGATCTGCCGAAGACCGCGACGCACGACCGCGTGATCGTCGGCGACGAGGACGCGGATCACGTCGCGCTCCCCGCTCCAGCGTCGGCGAGTGGAATCGTGAGCGACACGATCGTCCCGCCGGACGGCGCGGCCGCGATCGTCGCGTTTCCACCGAGCCTGCGCGCGCGCTCGCGGATCCCGAGGAGGCCGAGCGATCGCGGATCCTGCAGTGACTCGCGCGCGATTCCCTTGCCGTCGTCGCGAACTTCGAGGACCAGCGATCCGCCTCGTCGATCGAGGCGCACGTCGACGTGCTTCGCCTCGGCGTGTCGCGTGATGTTGGTGAGCGCTTCCTGAAAGACGCGGAAGACGCACGTCGAGACCTCGCGACCGAGCTGCGCGTCGCCGACGTTCGACTGGACCGTGCACGTGGTGCCGGTGCGCTTCTCGAACTCGTGGCCTTGCCATTCGAGCGCCGCGTAGAGACCGAGATCGTCGAGGAGCCCGGGGCGAAGCTCGGCGGAGATGCGGCGGACGTGGTTGATCACGTCGTCGGTCATCTGCGACATCTCACGGATCTTTCCGAGCACGACGTCGGTCGAAGCCGGCGGCTTCTCCGACACGCGGCGCGCGATCCACGCGAGGTCCATCTTCAGCGCCGTGAGCGATTGCCCGAGCTCGTCGTGGATCTCGCGCGCGATCCCGGTGCGTTCGTCCTCGCGTACCGACTCGACGTGAGCCGACAGCGCGCGGAGCTGGTCTTCGAGCTGACGTCGCTCGATCGCGATCCCGGCGATGTGCGTCGCGCGGTTCGTGACCGCGAGATCCGCGTCGGTCGGCGCGCGCGGCTCGCGGAAGTAGAGCGCGAACGTCCCGAGCACGCGGTCATCGGTCGTGAGGATCGGCGTCGACCAGCACGCGCGAAGTCCGTGCGCGCGCGCGAGATCGACGTAGTCCTTCCAGAGCGGATCGGTCTCGATGTCCGTCACGATGACTTGCCGTCGCGTGAACGCGGCGGTGCCGCACGATCCGGCGCTGGGACCGATGGGAGCGCCGTCGATCGCGCGGTTGAACGCGTCAGGGAGGTTCGGCGCCGCGCCGTGCCGGACGTGCGCGCCGTCGGCATCGAGCAGTAGAATCGACGCGATCGTCGGCGGGGCGAGCTCTTCGATCACGCGCACGAGCGCGGTGAGGATCTCGGGGAGCGGCGTCCCCGTGGCGATCAGCTCGAGGACGCGTTGCTCGGCCGCGAGGAGGCGGTCGCGCTCGCGCAAGTCGGTGACATCGCGGCACGTGCCGATGAGACCGATGACCTTTCCGGTCTCGTCTTTCGCCACTTCGCCGATCGTGTCGAGCTCGCGCATCGAGCCATCGGGACGAAAGATCCGCTCGGGGTACTTGAACCGCGATCCGCGCGCCATCGCTTCGCCGACCTCGCGTTGCACGCGAGCGCGATCGTCGGTGTGAAGGCGCGACAGAAACGTCTCGAAGGTGATCTCGCACGACTGCGGCTCGAGCCCGTAGATGCGATAGAGCTCGTCGGACCAACTGACGACGTTGGTCCGCACGTCCCACTCCCAGCTGCCGATGTGCGTGATCTGCTGCGCGACGGCGAGCTGTCGCTCGATGCGCGTCACCCGCTCGTCGCGCGACGAAGGCCCTGCGCCCTCCGCGCCGGTCGTTTTCGTGGTGGTCACGTCGGTCCCCCGCGCGACTGTACTACGATTCGCGGCGACGACTCCTTCGCCTCTGAATCACTCGTTCACCTTGGACGCGGCACAACGATGACATCGTTGATCGGCAAGACGCTCATCCG
>JAYVXB010000201.1:0-7009 GCA_043785585.1 Deltaproteobacteria bacterium
CGTCGAGCGACGCGGCGACGGTCGACGCCAACGCCGACGCGACCGGCGACGCGAGCAGCGTCCCGCGGGTCTGCACCGCCGCCTTCATGCAGATGCCCGCGGCTTGCCAGAGCTGCGTCGCGGCCGCGTGCATGACCGAAGCTACTGACTGCTGCAAAGCGACGAGTGAGGCGGATGGCGGCGTGATTGGATGTCTCCCGCTCGCCGAGTGCGCGCTCAGGACGAAGTGTCAGCACGCGGGCTGCAACGATCCCGCGACGTGCCAGCGGGAGGTCAGCGGCGCAGGCGGTCCGTTCGGCCAGGGCACGAACATCGCGTCAGCGCTCGGTGCGTGCATCCAAAGCGCCGCGGCGACGAACGCGAGCTGCGCGGGGTGCCTTCAGTGATCGCACGATCGACGCTCGCGGCGATCGCAATCGCGCTCCTCGTCGTCGCGTGCAGCGGTTCGTCCAGCTCCAGTGACGCACCGTCGTGTCCGAACAGCGTCGCCGCGAAGGCTTCGTCGTGCGGCATCACCGCCGATCGAACGGCCGCGACGGCGCTCTGGTGCAGCGACACCGGCGCCGCGTCGGCGTCGTGCTTCGCCGACGCGAGCTGCGCGATCGCGACGAACGCCATCCTCACGGGTCGCGATCCGTGCCTCACGTCGGCCGGCGATCGGATCGATCTCCCGAAGGCCTACCAACCGGAGGGCATCACGCGCGGGCCCGACAACCTCGCGTACGTTGGGCTCCTCACCGGCGGCGGCATCGTGCGCGTCGATCTCGCGAGCGGACTCACCGACTTCCTCGTTCCACCGGGCCCTCGCTCCGAGCGCGCGATCGCCGGCGTGACCTACGTGCCAACGCACGGCCTCATCTACGCGTGCGGCGCGTGGTTCGCCGACGGCTTCGTGTTCGACGCGAAGACCGGAGCGACGCTCGCGAAGATCGACTTCCCGCGCGGCCCCCAAGGCACGTTGATCAACGCGGTCGACGTGCGGGACGACGCCGCGTACTTCACCGACTCGGAGAACGCGTGGCTGTACCGCGTGCCGCTCGACGCGAAGGGCCTGCCGTCCGGGCCCGCGACGACCATCCCGCTCGTCGGCGACTGGATGATGGTGCCGGGCGTCGAGATCGCGAACGCGAATGGCATCGTCGCAATCCCGAGCACCCAAAAGCTGCTCGTCCTGAACTCGGCCAACGGCGTGATCTACGTGGTCGACGAGACCACCGGCGTCGCCAAAGCGATCGACGGCGTGACGGTGCAGCAGGCGGACGGCCTCGAGCTCGAGGGCAATCGCCTCGTGGTCGTGCAGAACGCGCCGGAGAACCGCGTCACCGTCGTCACGCTCGACGCGACGATGACGCACGCGACCGTCGTTTCGACTCTCGATGACCCGCGCCTGCAATCGCCGACGAATCCCGTCGTGATCGGGCGCGATCTCTGGATCGTCAACTCGCGGCTCGCCGATGTCTTTCACGGCGACGCCAAGCCCGGCGACAAGTTCGCTCTCGTCCGCCTCGAGCTGGGCTCGCCGTGATCGCGCGGCGCGGAACGACAGCGTTGGCCGCAGTGGCGCTCGCCGCCGGTGCGTGCAGCGCGAGAGCGACGAGCGATCCCTGCGTCGGGCCGCCCGGCTTGTACGACGACGATCACTGCGCCGTCGTCGTGCCTGTCGGGTCTCCTCCTCTGGACGCCGGTCGGGACGAAGTCGTTCGTCGATACGCCTCTGAACCGAACCGCCGTTGCCCGTCGCGCGTTCTACAGGGGCTTCGCGCCGACCACCACGTGCCGCATTCTACCGGGGCGTCCGGACGACAGCGTGCTCGTCCGACGGATGCAGTCGCGTGAGAGCGTCGCGGCGATGCCGCGGATCGCGACGGAGATCGTGGACGGGGAGGGGGTCGCTCGCATCCGCGCCTTCATCGCGGCGATGCCGCCGGACGGCGGCTCTTGCAACGGGGGACAATGATGCACGCGCGCGCGATTCGAAATGAGCGCTTCGTCGAGACGCGACGCCTCGCAGCGTGGCTCTGTCTTGCGCTCTCGACCGAGGCCGCGCTCTCCATCGGGCACTTCGTCTACGGCGCGCACGCCTACGACGACTCGTCGCGCTACCACGCCGTCATTCCGGCGCTGTTCGTGCTCGTGCTTTCGCTGTCGCTCGCCGGCTTGTACGCGTGGCACCCGTCGCGCTTCGCGCTCTGGGCTCTCGCGCTCGTCGTCGCCATCCCCTTCGTAGGGATGTTCGGCGCTTACCACGGCGGGTTCCAACATGCGGTAAAGCTCCTCGTGTACGCGGCGGGCACGTCGCCGGAGCGGCTCGAGGCGATCTTCGACTCGCCGGATTTCGCGGTCCCCAACGACGTCGTCTTCGAGGTGACGGGATGCTCGACGCTCCTCGCGTCCATCGCGGTCACCTACGTGCTCGTGCGCTTGGTTCGCGCCGCGCGTCGCAGCGCCGCGACATCCACGCGGGCGATCTCGCCGAAAGCGGAGAGGGTCTGACCCATGCGACTCGCGGGCATCGCCGTTCGCATGCTCTTCGACGCGCCGATCAAGAGCCTCGGCACGCTGATCGGCGTCTTCGTCTCGGTCTTCCTCATGCTTCAGCAGGTCTCGCTTCTCAACGGAATTCTCGGGCGCGTGTCGGCGTTCGCGGACGCCGCCGACGTCGACGTCTGGATTGCGTCTGCGGCGACCGAGAGCAGCGACGCGACGGACTCGGTTCCCGCGAGCCGCGTGCAGGCGGCCGCGGGGACGAAGGGCGTCGCGTGGGCGGAGCCGATCGTGCAAGGGATCGGTCGCGTCACACGGCCCGATGGCGTGCGTGAGTTCGTGAAGGTGCTCGGCGTCCGGCCGCCCCGCTACGCCGGCCTTCCTCGAACGCTCTCGAAGGGGACGAGCGTCGCGGCCCTTCGCGCGAGCGATCGCATCTTCATGAATTGGAACGACCGCGCGACGTTCGCGGCGGCAGAGGCCGGCGATCGCGTCGAGGTCGACGGGAACGCGAGCGTCGTCGCGGGCTTCTTCGAGGGAATGGACCCGCACAGTCCGTACTACTACGTCTACGCGAACATCGACGACGCCCGCGGGATGACGAGCTTCCCGCAAGACCGCGTGACCTTCGTCGCCGTGGGGCTCGCGCCGGGAGCATCGCTCGACGACGTGAAGCGCCGACTCACCGCGCGCATCCCCGACGTCACGATCCTCTCGCGACAGGATCTGCACGACGCTGAGATTCGCTATTTCCTCGCGCGAAATCCCGTCGGCATCGTCTTCGGGATGGGCACGATCGTCGCGGCGTTCATCGGCGGCGCGATCGTCGCCGTTACGCTCTACTCGACCGTCATCGATCGCACGCGCGACTACGGCATGCTGAAGGCGATCGGCGCGCGCCGCCGCGATCTGCTGCAGCTCCTCTTGATGCAAGCGTGGGCCTTTGCGCTCGCCGGTTACGCGATCGGCGCAGGTGCGTTCTTCGCGGTACGCCATGCGTACCCCAACCTGCCCATGACGGCGACGCCAGGGATCCTCGGCGGGGTCGCGCTCGCCGCGCTGCTGTCTTGCACACTCGCTTCGTTCGCGGCGATCCGCCGCGTGCTCTCGCTCGATCCCGCGATCGTCTTCAAGGGGTGAACCGTATGCCGCACGCCGTGCTCGAAGGTCGTGGAATCGGAAAGGTGTTCGGCGCCGGCGCGCTTGCCGTTCGCGCGCTGCATCCGACGGACGTCGCGGTCCACCGGCGCGAGGTCCTCGTGATCATGGGGCCGTCCGGGAGCGGCAAGACGACGCTGCTCAGCATCCTCGGTCTCGTGCTCTCACCGACCGAAGGCGACGTGTACCTCGACGGCGAGCGCGTGTCCGGCGCGAGTCCCGATGCGCTCGCGCGGCTGCGTCGTGACGAGGTGGGCTTCATCTTCCAGCAGTTCAACTTGCTCGCGGGGCTCACCGCGCTCGAGAACGTGGCCGTTCCGTTACTGCTACGTGGAGTGCGAGCCAAAGAGCGATTGGCGCGCGCGCGCGAGGCGCTCGAGCGCGTGTCGCTCGCGGATCGCGTCGAAGCCAAGGCGCGACTCCTCTCGGGCGGGCAGCAGCAGCGTGTGGCGATCGCGCGCGCGCTCGTGACGAACGCGCGCGTGCTCCTGTGCGACGAGCCCACGGCGTCACTCGACGGGCGCACGGGTCGCGACGTGCTCGACAGGCTCGCGCACCTCGCGCACGAGGAGGACCGCGCGATCGTCATCGTCACCCACGACGAGCGCGTGCTGCGCGTCGCCGACCGCTTGATCCACGTCGACGACGGTCGCGCGCACGAAGAGGAGCCGGCGCTGCTCGCGTCGCGGAGGACCGCATGAGGCTCCTGCGTCGCGCACTCTTGCTGATCGTCGCGGTGGTGTCGCTCTCCGCGTGTGGCCTTCACGGAAAGCCGAAGGTCGATCGGAGCAAGGCCCTCGCGACGTCGCACGCGTCGCAGCCTGCGACCTCACCCGATCTCGCCGAGCCCGATCGCGTCGTCGCTCCCGGGATCGTCAAGACGCTTCGCGGCTCGACGCTCGAGGAGCTGCGGCAAGCGCGCGCCGAGGCCGACGCGAGTCGTACGCGCGCGGAGCTCGCACGCCGAGAGGCCACTCGCACCGCGAAGCTCGGCGACGATCGCGCCGTCCCACCCGCGGAGGTGGATCGCGCCACGAGCAACGCGCTGGTCGCGGAGGCGAGCGCGCGCGCCGCGAACGCGCGCCTCGCTGCGCTCGAGCGCGGATCGCGCAACGAAGATCGCGACGCCGCGCGGAGCCGCATCGAAGCGGCGCGCGCGCGTCTCGCGCTCGCGCAGGCGAACCTCGCGCGCCGCGAGGTCATCTCGCCGCTCGCCGGCGTCGTTCTCCTCAGCCGCTCGCACGCGGGCGAGATCTTCAACGTGGGCAGCGCACCGCTCTTCGTGCTCGGCGACACGTCGAAGCTCCAAGTGCGCCTCGAGGTCGACGAGATCGACGCCTTTCGCGTGAGAGACGGAGCGCCATGCGTTCTCTTCGCCGACGACAACCGCAAGATCGCGGACGGCGCGGTCTACCGCATCGCGCCGCAGATGGGCCGTCGCGGGCTCGCGATCGAGTCCCCCACCGCGCGCGCCGACGTGCGCGTGCGCGAGGTGTTCGTCGAAGCGCCGGGCGCGGGCCCGTCGCTCATCCCAGGACAGCGCGTCTGGGGACACGTCGTCGCATCGCCGTCTTCGAACGGATCGTCCCTCACCACGCTGGAGGTTTCTCATGATCGCTAGGCTTCTCCCGTTGGCCGCCGTCGTCGCCTCGCTCCTCACGATTTCGCCCGCGGTCCGCGCGGCGCAACGCGGCGCCGACGGCTACTACCGCACCGGATCCGCTGTCCAAACCGCAAGCCATTGGCCGTTCACCATGGAGGTGTTCACGATCTGGCACCACACGCGGCGGCTCCCGTCCGCGAACACGCGGCGCGCGATCATCGATCTCGACGCCGACAAGCGTTTCACGTTGCAGATGATGCGCGATCTCGACGCGGACAAGCTCCGTGGCGGCCTCCGCGAGGGCTTCCACCGCAACGGCTACAAGGACGACGCGGTCATCGCGCGCTTCCTCGCGCCGCTCTCTGGGACGCTCGCGAAGGGAAAGACCATTTGGATCTTCTACGATGCGGCGACGAAGCGGACGCGCCTCGTGGTCGATGCGAACGCTTCGTCGATCGAAGGCGTCGAGCTGATGCGCGCCGTCTGGAGCATCTGGTTCGGCAACTCGAAGCCCTCGGACCTCGGTGACGCGCTCATCAAGGAACTGTGAGCGCAGCGTCCTTTGCGTCGCGCCGCGCGGACATGCGCGGCAAGGCACTCTTTCGCTGCGTCCAGTGCAACTCGCTCATCGGTAGCGAGCGCTGGGAGAGCTTGCCGCTCTGCCAGACGCTCACCGTCGAGTCGCTCTCCACGCACGTTCGCGCGTGGCCAAAGGCGGTGGTCATCGAGGTGCGGCGCTGCCGATGCGGCCGAACGATCGCGCGCACACGTCTGCGCGCGTCAGCGCCGGATGCGACGAGGTGACGAGGTGAGTCTCACGCCGACGGCGCGAGGACGACGATCTTTCCGCGCGCGCGCCCGGACTCCATCAGCCGGTGCGCTTCGACGATTTGTTCGAATGGGAAGACGTGCGCAGGTGCGGCGCGATAGACGCCGCGCTCCGCACGCGCCACGAAGTCGGCGAACGGGATCTGCGCGAGAGGGAGGTCCGCCTCGCCGAAGACGTACGCGCTCGCGAAGAAGCTGAACTGCACGCCGCTCGGCATGTGCATCAGTGGGTCAAAGGAGAGCGGCGCGGCGCCACCGAGGAACCCGGCCATCGCGACGCGGCCGCGATAGCGCGCCATCTTGAGCGAGTCGAGGAGCGTGCTCGTTCCGATGATGTCGAGAACGCAGTCGGCGCCTATCGGTACGCGCCTCCGCACCTCGACGGACAGATCCGCGCGCTCCACGAGCGGCTCCGCACCGAGCGCCTCGAGGATGGGCGCGCGTTCACTCGAGCGCGTCGTCGCGAGCACGCGCATCTCGAGATCGCGCGCGATGTTGATGGCCGCCTGACCGAGCGCGGACGTCCCGCCACGCACGACGAGCACCTGTCCCGTCCGCGCATCGAGATTGTCGCGCAGGAACGTCCAAGCCGTCGCGTACGACTCGGGCAACGCGGCGAGGTCCTTCCAGTCGAGCTTCGATTCGACGGGGACGACATTCCCTTCGGGTGCTCGCACGTACTCCGCGTAGCTGCCGTTGATCGTGCGTGCCATACCGCCCATGAGAGCGAACACGCGCTGTCCCTTGCGCAGCTTGCTCGAACCGGGCTCGTGCACTTCGCCGACGCACTCGATCCCCGTGACCTTCGCGACGTC
Organism: Deltaproteobacteria bacterium; assembly: GCA_043785585.1. Lineage (GTDB taxonomy): Bacteria > Myxococcota_A > Polyangia > Polyangiales > Polyangiaceae > JBBQXV01. The sequence continues at coordinate 6,889 of JAYVXB010000201.1, forward strand.
GCCCCACACGCCCTTTCGGAAGTACGCCTCCGCGTGGTTCAGCCCGAACGCCCGCACGCGCACGACGATCGTGCCTGGTGTCGCTTCGGGAACCGGGAGCTTCTCCTCGCGAAGCACCTCG
>JAYVXB010000202.1:0-7007 GCA_043785585.1 Deltaproteobacteria bacterium
TGATCCCACCCGCCGCGCGCGCGGCACGCACGCGCGCGAGATCGCTCAGCGTCGCCACCGACTCGTCCGCGATCACCGGCGCGCGCACCGCCGCGACGACCGCCGCCATCGCGTCGAGATCGTCCGCCGCGCAAGGCTGCTCCCAGCACTCGACCTCGAGCCGGAGTCGCTCCGTCGCACGCGCCATCGCGATCGCATCCGCAGCCGAAAATCCAGCGTTCGCGTCGATCCGAAACGTCGCGCCCGGCGCCGCGTCGCGCACCGCTTCGAGCGCGCGAAGATCCGCATCGAGATCTTTCCCGACCTTCACCTTGAAACACGAGAACCCACGCCCACGCCAAAGGCGCGCGAGCTCCGCCATACGCGCCGCATCCAAAATCGGAATCGTGATGTCCGTCACCATCGCGCGCGTCGCCGCCCCACGCGCGCCGCCGAGGAGCGCGCGCACCGACACGCCTTCACGCAACGCGAGCGCGTCGAGCAACGCCGTCTCGATCGCCGCGCGCGCCACCGGTCCAACCTCCGACGCGACCACCTCCGCGATCTCCTCGACCCGCTGCGCCTCACGCCCCACCACGATCGCCGCCGCGCGCTCCACGTCCGCGATCACGTCCCCCTGATCCTCACGCGTCACCGGCGGAAGCGCCGCCCCTTCCCCAATCCCAACCTCCCCCGTCGCCAGCCGCACCCGCACGAGCGCCGACCGCGTCGCGTCGACACGCCCGCTCGCGATCACGAATGGATCGACGAGCGCCACGGAGAGCGCGCGCACGTCGATCGACTCGATCCGAAACGTCGCCAACGCCTTCACCGGAGGAGAGATTCACAGGAAGACGGGACGACGGGAAGATCAGAGAACGAGAGTTTGGGAAAAACCCTCTCCCCTTCCCGTCTTCCCGTGAATCCCCTCTCGGCCGGGTCGCGTCTCGTCCTTGCGAAGCCGGCGTGTGCCGAGTAGCTTCGGCCCGTCTTTCTTCGGGTGGGATTCGAGGAACCAAATGGCGAACAAGACTGTGCATTTGCCCGTCCTCGGGCTCGGCAACACGCTCCGCAAGGACTCGTGGTGGATCGGGCCCGCGTTGACGGTGACGATCCTCGTCGGGTTCATCGCGTACGCGACGTTCCGAGCGTTCGAGAACAAGTGGTACGAGTTCGACGCGTACCTCTCGCCGTTCTACTCGCCGTACATCGATACGTCCTTCTCGAAGGGCTGGGGTCTCCCCTTCACGCTCTCGCCCGCGATGGTGATCCTCGCCGGCCCCGCGTCGTTCCGGTTCACTTGTTACTACTACCGCAAGGCGTACTACCGCTCGTTCGCGATGGATCCGCCCGCGTGCGCCGTCGGCGAGAGCCGCGGTCACAAGTACAACGGCGAGACCAAGCTCCTCATCTTCCAGAACCTGCATCGCTTCGCGCTCTACGCGGCGATCGCCTTTCTGATGTTCCTCTGGCACGACGCGTACAAAGGCGTCTTCGCGTGGAAGGACGGCGTGCACGTCGGGATGGGATCGCTCGTCCTCCTGACGAACTGCCTCCTCCTCAGCGGCTACACGTTCGGCTGCCACTCGTGGCGTCACCTCATCGGCGGCGGCGTGAACAGTTACTCGACGGCGCCGCTCGGAATGCTTCGCCACGCACTCTGGAAGGGCGTCACCGCCCTCAACGCGAAGCACCAGTACTGGGCGTGGGCGAGCCTCTTCGGTGTCGCGCTGACCGACGTCTACGTCCGCGCAGTTTCGAGCGGCATGCTCCACGACGTGAGGTTCTTCTAAATGAGCGCGAAAGAGTACGAGACGCACGAGCACGACGTCCTCGTGATCGGCGCGGGCGGCGCAGGGCTGCGCGCGGCGATCGAAGCGAGCAGCGAAGGCGTGAGCGTCGGCCTCATCTGCAAGTCGCTCCTCGGCAAGGCGCACACCGTGATGGCCGAAGGCGGCGTCGCGGCGGCGCTCGGCAACGTCGAGCCGAAAGACAACTGGAAGGTCCACTTCCGCGACACGATGAAGGGCGGACGCTCGCTCAACCAGTGGCGCATGGCGCAGCTCCACGCGATGGAAGCGCCCGCGCGCGTCATCGAGCTCGAGAAGTGGGGCGCGCTCTTCGATCGCACGCCCGACGGCAAGATCCTCCAGCGCAACTTCGGCGGCCACAAGTACCCCCGCCTCGCGCACGTCGGCGATCGCACCGGCCTCGAGATGATCCGCACGCTCCAGCAGCACGGCATCCACACCGGGATGCAGGTGTTCATGGAGTGCACGGTGACGCGATTGCTCACCAACGGTGATCACATCTGCGGCGCGTTTGGTTATTGGCGCGAGACCGGGAAGTTCGTCTTGTTCAAGGCGAAGGCGGTCGTGATCGCGACCGGCGGCATCGGCAAGATGTTCAAGATCAACTCGAACTCGTGGGAGTGCACGGGCGACGGGCAAGCGCTCGCGTACCTCGCGGGCGCCGAGCTGATGGACATGGAGTTCATGCAGTTTCACCCGACGGGGATGGTGTGGCCGCCGTCGGTGCGCGGGACGCTCATTACAGAGGGCGTGCGCGGCGAAGGCGGGACGCTCCGGAACAAAGCCGGGAAGCGGATCATGTTCGATTACATCCATCCGCTCTACGCGAAGGAGACGGCCGACAACGAGGCCGAGGCCGATCGCTGGGTCTTGCAGCACGATCCGAACGCGAAGCGGACGCCGGATCTTCTCCCGCGTGACATCGTCGCGCGCGCGATTCACTCCGAGGTCAAAGCCGGACGAGGCTCGCCGCACGGCGGAGTCTTCCTCGACATCGCGACGCGGCTCCCGGCCGACGTGATCAAGAAGAAGCTGCCGGCGATGTACCACCAGTTCAAAGAGCTCGGCGACGTCGACATCACGAAGGAGCCGATGGAAGTCGGGCCGACCGCGCACTACACGATGGGCGGCATTCGCGTCGATCCCGAGACGCAGGAGTCGCGCGTGAAGGGGCTCTTCGCGGCGGGCGAATGCGCGGCGGGACTGCACGGTTCGAATCGCCTCGGCGGAAACTCGCTGAGCGACTTGCTCGTGTTCGGCCGCATCGCGGGGCTGCACGCGGCCAAGCACGCGAAGTCGACGCCGTCGTCGTCGCTCGACGACGGGCAAGTCGAGGCCGCGACCGAAGAGGCGCTCGCTCCGTTCTCGCGCGAGGCAGGGACGAACCCGTACGCGGTGCACGAGGACATGAAGGAGCAGATGCAGCGGTACGTAGGCATCATCCGCACCGAAGAAGACCTGAAGCAGGGGCTCGTCGAGATCGAGCGCCTGCGCGCCGACTCGCAGCGCGTGAAGGTCGAAGGCAACCGCCACTACAACGCCGCGTGGCACGAGACCGTCGATCTCCGGAACATGCTGGTGTGCGCCGAGGCGATGGCGCGCGCGGCCGTGATGCGCAAAGAGAGCCGCGGAGCGCACGCACGCGACGACCATCCGGATCAGGACAAAGGGCACTGGAGCACGGTGAACATCGTGTCGCGCATGGGGGGAAATGGAATGGAGCTTGAAGAGAAGCCGCTTCCTCCCGTTCCGGACGAGATCAAAAAGGTCCTCGCGGAGGAATGAGCAAACCCCATGGCTGACAAAGCGACGCTCAAGATCTACCGCGGCGACAAAGACGGCGGCGACTTCAAGACGTACGACGTCGAGACGTATCCGGGCATGGTCGTCCTCGATGCCGTTCACGACGTGCAGGCGACGCAGGCGCCGGATCTTGCGGTGCGCTGGAACTGCAAAGCCGGACGCTGCGGCTCGTGCAGCGCCGAGGTGAACGGCAAGCCGCGCCTCATGTGCATGACGCGCATGAGCCATTTTCCCGCGGGCGAGCCGATCGTCGTCACGCCGATGCGCGCGTTCCCGATCATCAAAGACCTCGTCACCGACGTGTCGTGGAACTACGAGGTCGCGAAGAAGATCCCGCCGCTGAAGCCGAAGGCGCCCGAGGCCGACGGCACGTGGCGCATGCAGCAAGAAGACATCGATCGCATTCAAGAGTTCCGAAAGTGCATCGAGTGCTTCATGTGCCAGGACGTCTGCCACGTGATTCGCGATCACGACAAGAAGACCGCGTTCGCCGGGCCGCGCTTCATGATCTATTTGGCGGGGCTCGACATGCACCCGCTCGACACGCTCGATCGCCACAAGCTCATCAAAGAAGAGTTCGGCGCGGGCTACTGCAACATCACGCGGTGCTGCACCGAGGTGTGCCCCGAGAGCATCGGGATCACCGACAACGCGATCATTCCGCTGAAGGAGCGGCTCGCGGACGACAACTACGATCCGGTAAGGTGGCTTCTCCGCAAGGTCGCGGGCGGGCCGAAGAAGACCGTGGCGGTGCTGCCGCGGGCTCCGGCGAAGACGATGGCGGCGACGCCGATCGCGCTTTCACGCGGGGCAGGCGGCGCGGATATGGCCAAGCGGACGATGGCCGACACGCCGGCAGCGAAGAAGAAGACGACGGAAACCGACGAGCCCTGATCACGTCGTGGGGGTTGCGATGACGCTCGCATTGAAGAGACTGACGACGCAAAATCTCGAAGCCGCGCTCGCGAAGGCGAGCACGTACCGCGATCTCAACCAGCCCGAAGAGGCCGAGAGCATCTGCCGCGACGTGCTCGACGTCGATCCGGAGAATCTGCACGCGCTTCGTGTGCTCGGGCTCGCGCTGACCGATCGCTTCGGCACGGCGTGGGTCGGGTTGTTCGAGGAGGCGGTCGCCGTCTTCGAGCGACTCGGCACCGAGTACGAGCGCGTTTACTACGGCGGGATCGCGTGGGAGCGGTCCGCGAAGGCGCACCTCGAGCGCGGCGAAGCGCACAGCGCGGTGACGTCGCTCGAGCATGCCCTCGCTCTCTTCGAGCGCGCCGAGAAGCTCGCGCCGCCCGAGTCGCCCGATCCGATCCTGCGTTACAACCGCTGCGTGCGCCTCCTCACGACGCACCCGCTGCTCCTCGCGGCGGCCGGCGATCCGCGCGAAGACGCGGTGCATCTCGGGGATTAAACCAGCACGCCGCTCGCCGCGAAAGGCGGTAGAATCCCAACGTGGCAGGATCGGCATTCAAGCGTGTGCCGCTCGTCGTGGGGCGCTACGCCATTCATGGGGAGATCTCTTCCGGTGGAATGGCGACGGTCCATTTCGGGCGCCTGGTCGGACCGATCGGCTTCTCACGCACGGTCGCGATCAAGCGGTTGCATCCGCAGTTCGCCAAGGATCCGGACTTCGTCGCGATGTTCCTCGACGAGGCGCGCCTCGCCGCGAGGATCCAACACCCGAACGTGGTCCCGACGCTCGATGTCGTGTCGACCGACGGCGAGATCTTCCTCGTCATGGAGTACGTGCAGGGCGAGACGCTCTCGCGGCTCATTCGCGCGGCGCGCGAGCGCGGCGGGCGCGTGCCGTCGCGGATCGCTGGGGCGATCATGGTCGGCGCGCTCCACGGTCTGCACGCCGCGCACGAAGCGAAAGACGAACGCGGTCGCGCACTCGGCATCGTCCATCGCGACGTGTCGCCGCAGAACGTCCTCGTCGGCGTCGACGGCGTCACGCGCGTCCTCGACTTCGGTGTCGCGAAGGCCGCGGTGCGACTGCAGACGACGCGCGAAGGTCAGCTGAAGGGAAAGCTCGCGTACATGGCGCCGGAGCAGCTTCAGAGCGGCGTCGTCGATCGCCTGAGCGACGTGTACGCCGCGGGCGTGCTGCTGTGGGAGTCGCTGACGACGAAGCGGCTGTTCGAGGCGGACAACGAAGGGCAGCTCCTGTCGATGGTGCTGAGGGGGCACGTCGATCCGCCGAGCACGGTCGCGCCCGAGGTGCCTGCCGCGCTCGATGCGATCGCGATGCGCGCGCTCGATCGCGATCCGGCGAAGCGCTTCGCGACGGCGCGTGACATGGCGATCGCGCTCGAGCGCTCGCTCGAGATCGCGATGTCCTCCGAGGTCGGTGAGTGGGTCGAGGCAATGGCGCGCGACGGGCTCATGCGACGCGCCGAGCGCGTGGCCGAGATCGAGAGCAGCGCGCACGCGCGTCCGTCGTCGAAGCCGCCGGAGCGGCCGACGCTCCGCGCGCGCGCCGAGTCGACGAAGACCGACGTCACGCCGCGCGAGTCCGAACGCACCAAGACGTTCACGCCTCCGAACAGCACGCTTCCGAACCACACGCCGTCGGGCGGCACGCCGTCGGGATCGTCGGGATCGCAGGCGAGCGCCAAGCGCACGCGCCGCAAGATCCTCGTCATCGACGACAGCGAAGTGATGCTCACGCGCATCAAGCGCGTGCTCGAAGCCGAGGGCTACGACGTGTCGACGACGTCACGCGCCGTCGGCAACGCGCGCTACATCCCGTCGACCGATCTCTGCATCATCGACTACCACATGCCCGGAATCGACGGCGGCACCGTCATCTCGTCGCTGAAGAGCGCGACGGAGTCGGGCGGCCACGCCTGCCTCTTCTACCTCTACACGTCCGATCCGAAGGTCGCGCAGGACTACCAGCGCCTCGGCTTCGACGGCAGCCTCGGCGACAAAGGGAACGAGGAGGCGCTCGTTCGCCAGGTCCGCGCGGTCTTCCGGATGCTGCAGATGCGGGCGCTGAAGAAGAAATAGTCACACCGGGTAGAGGCGCACGCGCGTGTACATTCCGGGCTTCGACTTGACCTCGACGCGGTAGCCGACGCGCTCGACATCGGCGCGCACGGCGCCGAGGCCGACGCCGCGTCCGGAGAGCGTGCCGCTGCTCGCCGACGTCGACAGGCCGGGAGCGAAGACGAGCTCCGATCGATCGGTCCACTGCTCGCTCGGGTCGACGCCGAGCTCGGCGGCGCGCTCTTCGATCCTGTCCATGTCGAGGCCGCGTCCGTCGTCCTCGAAGAGGATCGCCAAGCGCCCGTCCGCATCGCTCGCTTCCGCGCGGATGACGCCCGTGGCCGGCTTTCCTGCGTCCTCGCGCACCTTCGGCGTCTCGATGCCGTGCGCGATCGCATTGCGAACGAGGTGCGTGAG
>JAYVXB010000203.1:0-20767 GCA_043785585.1 Deltaproteobacteria bacterium
CGCTCACTCCCGTCGCGCTCGCCGTCGCCTTCGCCCTCGCCCCCGCGGCGGCGTCGGCCCAACAGCTCTCGATCCCCTTCACCAAATCGAAGCTCCGCAACGGCCTCACCGTCATCCTCCACGAGGACCACACCGTCCCCGTCGCCGTCGTCAACGTCACGTTCGACGTCGGCTCCCGCTTCGAAGCCCCCAAGCGCACCGGCTTCGCGCACCTCTTCGAGCACCTGATGTTCATGGGCACGTCGCGCGTCCCGACCAAGGCGTTCGACGGCTGGATGGAGCGCGCCGGGGGCTGGAACAACGCGTGGACGAGCGAGGATCGCACGGACTATTACGACGTCGCGCCGTCGACCGCGCTCCCCTTGCTCCTCTGGCTCGAGGCCGACCGCATGCGCGATCTCGGGCCGCTGATGACCAAGGAGAAGCTCGACGCGCAACGCGACGTCGTCCGCAACGAGCGCCGCGAGCGGACCGAGAACACGCCGTACGGCATCGCGGACGTTCGCATTCCGGAGCTGCTCTATCCGGAGTCGCATCCGTACCATCACCCGACGATCGGGTCGCACGCGGACCTCGAAGCGGCGACGGTCGACGACGTGAAGCAGTTCTTCGCGACGTACTACGATCCTGCGAACGCTTCGCTCGTCGTCGCGGGCGACTTCTCCGCGACCGCGATGAAATCGCAGATCGAGCGCCTCTTCGGCTCCATCCCGAGCAAAGGCAAAGCGAAGGATCCCGGCGCGCCCGGCTTCGACGACACGAAGACGACGCTGACGAGCGTCGTGCGCGAGACGCTCGAAGATCGCGTCGAGCTCGCCAAGGTGATGATGGTGTGGCAGTCGCCGAAGCGGTTTGCGCCCGGCGACGCGGAGCTCGATTTGCTCGCGAACATCCTCGGCGATGGCAAGACGAGTCGGCTCTACAAGGCGCTTGTCTACGAGCAGAAGATCGCGCAGTCGGTCGAGGCGTCGCAGAACCAAGGGACGCTCGGGTCGCAGTTCGTCGTCTCGGTCGTGGCGCGCCCCGGCGTGTCGCTCGACAAGCTCGAAGCTGCGATCGACGCGGAGCTCGCGAAGGCGCGCACCGGCGGCGTGCGCGACGACGAGCTATCGCGCGCGAAGAACCTCGTCGACGCGGCGTTCGTCACGCGACTGCAGAGCGTTCGCGAGCGCGCGTCGCTCCTCAACGCGTACGAAGCGACGGCGGGCGATCCCGGTTACATCGAACGCGATCGCGCGCGGTACCAGAACGCGACCGCGAAAGACCTGACGATGTACGGGCAAAAGGTGCTCTTGCCGAACGCGCGCGTCGTGCTCCGCATCGTCCCGAAGAAAGTAGCGCCGAAGGGGGTGGCGAAGTGATGCGCTCCGCGGCGCTCTTCGCCGCTGCTCTCGCTTCTCTCGTCGCCTGCGGGCATCGGCTGCCCGCGCCCGTCATTCCTCCGCTCACCGTCGCCGTTGCGACGACCGGCACCGACGAGCCCGCGGCCGCGGATCCGCTCGGCGCACGGCCCGACGTCGCGACGCCGCCCGCGTTCAAGCCGCCCGCGCCGACGGTCTACACCGCGACGAACGGCGTCACCGTGTGGCTCATCGAACGTCACGCGCTCCCGATCGTCTCGCTCGTCGTCACGATCCCGAACGGCGCCGCGAGCGATCCGCGTGGCAAAGGTGGCCTGGCGAAGATCACCGCGCAGATGCTCGACGAAGGCGCGGGCGCGCGATCGGCGCTCGACGTGTCGCGTGACGTCGACGCACTCGGCGCGCAGCTCGCGACGGACGGCGACGCCGATTCGAGCTCGGCGTCGATGACCGTGCTCAAGCGAAACCTCGGCAAGGGGTTCGCGATCCTCGGCGACGTCGTCGCGCGCCCGCGCTTCGAGGCGCACGAGTGGAAGCGCGTCCATGATCTCTGGGAGAACTCGCTGAAGGCGCGCGCGAGCGATCCCGACGCGACGGCGCGGGTGATCTTTCGGAGCGCTCTCTTCGGCGCGGAGCACCCGTACGGACATCCGTGGGACGGGACGACCGCGACCGCGAAGAGCGTCACGCTCGACGACGTGAAGAGCTTCTACGCATCGGCGTGGCGGCCCGAGCGCGCGATGGTCATCGCGGTGGGTGACGTCACGAAAGAAGAGCTCGCGCCGCTTCTCGAGTCGGCCTTCGCGTCGTGGAAGTCGCCCGTCACGTCGCAGGCATTGCCGATCGTCACGCCGCCCGCGCCGAAAGGCCCGTGGCCGCGCGTGGTGCTCGTCGATCGCCCCGACGCGCCGCAGTCGGTCATCGCCGTCGTGCGCCCCGGCGTCGCCGCGAACGATCCCGACGAAGCGCCGCTCGCGCGGGTGAACCTCGCGTTCGGCGGATCGTTCACGTCGCGGATCAACCAGGATCTCCGCGAGGAGCACGGCTGGAGCTACGGCGCGCGCTCGCGCGTCGCGTTCACGCGCGGCGTCGGACAGATCGTCGCGTGGGCCGGCGTCTTCACGGACAAGACGGGCGAGGCGCTGAAGGCGCTCCTCGGGGACATCGACGATCTCGCGAAGCGCGGCCTCACGCTCGACGAGGTCGAGAAGACGCGGTCGCAAGCGCGCGCGGAGATGGTCGAGACGTACGAAGCCGTGCAGTCCGTTGCGGGGCGGCTCGCGCAGTCGGCCTCCCTCGGTCTCGGTCCCGACTACGACGCGCGCGCGAGCATCGCACGCGAAGCCGCGACCGGCGCCGACTTGAACAAGCTCGCCGCGAAGTATTTCGATCCGCGCGAAGCCATCGTCGTCGTCGTCGGACCGCGCGCGAAGGTCGAGGCGGCGATCACGGCGGCGGGACTTCCGGCGCCGCAACTGCGCGACGCCGACGGCAACGTCGTCTCCGACAAGAAGTGATCAGAACGACTGCGTGATGACCGGGAAGTAGACGTCCTGCTTCGGCATGGCGCGCACGATGTCGCTGTCCTTCCACATCGCTTCGCGACGGAACGCATCGCCTCGTGCGGCCGGTGATCCGTTCGGGTTGATCGGGACCTGCGTCTCTTGCGTGACGGAGCTGCTCCAGTTCGAAGCGATCGCGATGACGCCGAGCGTGCTGAGGACGGCGCCGACGGCGGTGACCGTCCACCCCGCCGCCTTGATCGAGTCGCTCGACGTCGACGTCGACGATCCGCAGCCCGTCCTCGTCGTGCCCGTGCAGACCGTATCGAGGCTCTTCCCGATCGCCCCGACCGCGACGATGTAGAGACCGATGACGATCGTGACGAGCCCGGTGCCGCCGGCGACGAGCCCCGCCGCGAACCAACCTTTGCTCGCGGCGTTCACGTCGATCACGATGCGATCGCCTGCCTTGCCTTGCATCGCGAAGCGGTTCGATGGCCTCACGCCGACGCCTTCGATGCGGTAGTCGCCCTCGACGGGGACCTGCTTGTCGCAGGGCGAATCGCACATGTCGTCCCACACGCCGCGCGTCGTCTCGTAGCGCGCGAGACGCACCGGCCGCGTCGTCTCGAGATGGACCAGGACCTTCGGGCCGGTGAGCGGCGGTGGTCCGACGGTCGGCGTCGGCGGCGGAGGCTTCCACGCGGTCGACGCGGGCGGCGGCTCGACGGGTGCCGGCCTCGCGCCACCGTTCTCGATGCGGGCGATCTCGCTCCACTGCACCATCGCGATCTCGCCGGTCGGGAGCTGGATGCGCGCGTGCGATCCGGGGATGACGTCGACGATCGTCCCGCGCAAGAGACCGCCGTTCTTGAGGTGGATGACGTCGTTGCCTCCCTGCGGCGGCGCCGCGGGCTGCGTGGCGGGCGGCGTCGGCTGCGCGGGCGTCGGGTTGTAGGGGACGGGTTGGGACGTGCCGTACGGCACCGGCTGCACCTGCGCGTAGACGGGTGATGAGATCGCCACGAGGTGAATCGCCGCCGCCGACATCAAAGCCAATGAAGCTCTTCGCATGATCCTCTCCCGAACAGTCGTGATCGCGCCGAACGGTGCACGAGGCGAACCAAGCCGAAGGTATCCGATTTCCCGCGAGAAGCCGCGTTTCGCGCGGCGAGCGTCAACTGCCATTCACGGCCGAGAGAGAATTCACAGGAAGACGCGAGAACGCGAAGTTGAAAATCTCTCCTTCCCGTCGTCGCGTCTTCCTGTGAATCTCCTCTCCCCATGCACCCATCCATCGAGCTCGCCCCCGGCGCGGAAGAGAACGGCCTGGCGATGATGCTCGCCGATCTCGTCCGCCAGAACCTCGACTCCAAGCCGCACAAGCGAGGCGACTTCGACGCCCTCACCGGATCGGTCGCGATCGTCGCCGACGACGCCGACGTCGCCCTCACGCTGCGCTTCGCCGCGGGGACGCTCGTCATTCACGACGGCATCGTCGGCATCCCCGACGTGACGATCCGCGGCTCGTCCGACACGATCCTCGCGCTGTCGAACATGCCGCTCATGGGGCGGCTCGGCTTGCCAATCCCGCATCCGCGCGACAAAGAGGCCGTGAAGACCGTGCGATCCGTCGTCGACGCCATGCGAAGCGGCGCGTTTCACGTCTATGGCGCCGCGTTTCACGTCCCGCTCTTGATGCGCCTCACGCGCGTCATGAGCGTGAACGGATGACCAAGCCGACCCCAAAGCCCGAAACGAAACCTCGACTTGACGGATGAATAGTCGTCTCGTACGTTTCGCGCCCCCGTCACTCGACCGCCTTCCACCAAAGACTCAAGGGATTCACGATGGCCGTTCACATTCGTCTCGCTCGCGCCGGTGCCAAAAAGAGGCCGTTTTACCGCCTCGTCGTGACCGATCAGCGCAGCCCTCGTGGCGGGCGCTTCCTCGAGAACATCGGTACGTACGATCCGTCCAAGGATCCGGGCCTCTTCACGGTCAACCGTGCGCGCCTCGATTACTGGACCGGTTGCGGCGCGACGCCGTCGGAGACGGTCGACCGCCTCCTCAAGAAGCACCCGGCCGCGGCCGAAGCGGTCCAGGTCACTGGCGCAGCGGCGAAGTAACCTCCCCCATGCCTCTGAAAGAGCTGATTCGCGCGATTGCCGTCGAGCTCGTGGACCATCCCGACCAGGTCGAGGTCACCGAGATTGCAGGCGAGCACAATAGCTTGATCGAGCTTCGCGTCGCCAAAGACGACATCGGGAAGGTCATCGGCAAAGAGGGTCGCACCGCGCAGTCGATGCGGACGATCCTCACCGCCGTCTCGACCAAGCTTGGCCGAAGGGCACACCTCGACATCGTCGACTGACGTGCGTGGCGGCAGCGATGGTGAACGACGACGATTGGGTCCCGCTCGCCGAGGTCGCCCGCCCGCACGGCGTGCGAGGCGAGCTGCGGCTCAAGCTGTTCAACAGCGACAGCGAGCTGTTGCTGGGTCTCGACGAGGTGCTCGTACGCCTGAAAGACGGCGAAGAACACGAGGTGTCGATCGATGGCGCGCGCCGTGCGGATCAGGCGATCCTCATTCGGCTCCACTCGGTCGACGGGCGCGAGCGCGCCGACGAGCTGCGTGGCGCGCTCATCTGCGCGAAGCGGTCTTCGTTTCCGCCGCTCGACGACGGCGAGTTCTATGCGTGCGACGTCGAAGGGGCGCTCGTGCGCGCACCGAAGGACGGGACTGTCGTCGAGCTCGGGCGCGTACGCGAGCTCCGGAGCTACCCGAGCGTCGACGCGCTCGTCATCGCGGCGACCGACGGCGGGCGCGACTGGGAGGTGCCGCTCGTCGCCGCGTTCATCGCGCGCGTCGACGTCGCAGCGGGCGTCGTCGACCTCGTGACGCTGGAGGGGCTCGACCGATGAGGGTCGACGTCGTCACCCTCTTTCCGGAAATCTTCGGCGGCTTCCTCGCGGCGAGCTTCGTCGGACGCGCGATCGCGGGTGGACAGCTGGCCGTACGCTTCCGATCGCCGCGCGACTTCGGCCTCGGCAAGCACAAGAGCGTCGACGACACGCCGTACGGCGGCGGGAGCGGCATGGTGATGCGCGTCGACGTCTTGGTCGCCTGCATGGAGTCGATGGACGATGCCGAGCCGAAGGCGCACCGCGTCCTCTTGACGCCGCAAGGCGCGCCGCTCGTACAGAAGAAGGTGCAAGAGCTCGTGGCGCGTCCGGCGGTGATGCTCGTATGCGGCCGCTACGAAGGCTTCGACGAGCGCGTGCGCAGCCACGTCGACGAAGAGATCTCGCTCGGTGATTTCGTCATGACCGGGGGCGAGGTCGCGGCGATGGCGATCGTCGACTCGTGCGCGCGCCTTCTGCCGGGCGTCCTCGGCAACGCCGAGTCGACGCGCGAGGAGTCGCACAGCGAGGCGACCGAAGGGCTCCTCGAGTACCCGCAGTACACGCGGCCCGTCGAGTTTCGCGGCGCGAGCGTCCCCGAGGTCCTCGCGGGCGGCAACCACGCCGAGATCGAAAAGTGGCGGCGCGCACAGGCGCTCGAGCGCACGCGCACGCGTCGCCCGGACCTGCACGAGCGATTCCTCGCCACGAAGCGCGGTGCCACGTGAGGCGCGTCGCGATTGCGCTCGTGCACCACCCGGTCGTCGACGCGCAGGGCGCGACGGTGACCACCGCGATCACGAACCTCGACGTCCACGATCTCGCGCGGAGCGCGCGCAGCTTCGGGGTCGGCGACTACTTCATCGTTCATCCCATCGCGGCGCAACGAGAGCTCGTCGAGCGCATCTGCGCGCACTGGGCCGACGGGTCGAGCGGCAGGCGCATTCCGGATCGCAAGCTCGCCCTCGCGCTGGTGCGCGTCGTCGACTCGCTCGACGCGGCGGTCGCGGCGATGGGCGGGCGCGACGCGGTGGACGTCTGGGTGACGGCGGCGCGCGACGTGGCTCCGCCGATCCGTTTCGCCGAAGCACGCGCGTCGATCGAAGGGGAGGGGAAGGCGATCCTCCTCGTGTTCGGCACGGGCTGGGGGCTCGCGCGAAGCGTCATCGACGGCGCGGACGCGACGCTCGAGCCCGTCCGCGCCGCGCGTGCGGGATACAACCATCTCAGCGTTCGGGCCGCGTGCGCGATCATCCTCGATCGCCTCTTCGGCGCGCGCGGCTAGGTTCGCTCGACGAGCGGTGCCATCACGACGAGGCCGCCTGCCTTCGCGGGTTGCGCCTCGACGAGGACGACGCGCGCCGGTCCGCTGCTCGTCGCATGCACCGCGCGCATCCGTTTCGGCTCGAGGCCGGACGCGCGCAACGTCGCGAAGAGCGTCGCGAGCTCCGCGGCCGGATAGACGAAGCAGACGCGCGCGCGACGCCCCGCCACGCCGCGCGCCGCCGAGACGAACGTCGCGAGCTGGCCCGAGCGCGCCTTTGCCCTCGACGCGTTCTGCGCGAGCCGACCTCGTCCCGGCTCGACGTACGGCGGATTGCACACGACGAGCTGCGCCTCACCGCGCCGATCGCGCGCGACATCGCCGACGTCGCCTCGCACGACCTCTCCCGCGTCCGCCCACCCGTTGTCGCGCAGGTTGCGCACGGCGAGCGACGCCGCCGTCGCATCGATTTCGACGAAGACGACGCGACGTGCTGCGCGGAGGTAGAGGAGCGAGAGCCCGACGCTCCCGACTCCCGCGCCGAGATCGAACGCCGTTGCCGCGGCGGCGCGCCCGCGCGCGAACTCCGCGAGCAGGAGCGCATCCGCGTTCACGCGGTACCCGCCGCCGCGCGCGGGTTGTCGCAAGAGGACCTTCCCGTCGAAGAGCGCGTCCGTCGTGCTCGCATCGCTCGGAGACGACTCGCCGCTCCCCGTGACCGCCCCCCCCGTGACCGCCATGCGCTGCCTCGCGACTACTGCTGCGACGGACGCCGTCCGCGGAAGCTCAACGCGGTGACCGCGCCCGGGAACGTCTGGACGATGTACGTGCCGAGCAGCACCTCTTGCCCGTTGTACTTCCCGACCGCGCTGAGTCGCACCGGCGTCCCGGTCGGAAAGTTGAGCGCGCCGAAGAGACCGAGGCGGCTCGTGCCGATCTTGTTGTTCAAGTCGGGGAGGGGATCGGCCTCGTTCTCGGAGAAGTAGAACATCGGCCCTTCGTGCGGTTGATCGCTGTCGACCGTCGCGTTCGAGAGACGGACGTCGCCGCAGTCGTGGACCTCGCCGGCGATGAGCCCTTTGCCGGCCTTGATCGTCGCGCCGACCGTCGCCGCGACGACGCCGATGTCGCTCGCCGCGAGCGCCGACGGGTCGTACTTCACGGCCATCTGTCCGTCGACGGCGCCGTTCGCGAAGTAGATGTTGTAGTCGTAGAGATCGGCCCATGTCGGGCTCGCGCCGCCCATGACGTCGGACGTCTTGATGATGAGCGGCGTCTCCGTCGGGATGCCGCTGTACGTGAACGATCGGAACTTGCAGCCCTCGGCGGGGCACTTGCTCAGCCACGTCGGAAGCATCCCGGCCATGTCCTTGTACGGCGGGTCGGCCATGTCGTCGTTCGTCGTCGTCACCGCCGTGCCGACGAGCGCGCCGAGCGAGCCGTTCGGCCCCTCTTTGAAAATCTCGACCTTCACGCCTGCCGAGTCGCCGCCGCTCGAAAAGAGCTTCACGAACCCTTTCAGCGTGACGGTTTGCGATGCGCCCGCTTGCGGCGGGGCGGCGAGGCAGCCGAGGTTCACCGTCGCGTCGGTGCTGCTGAAGTTGTGGAGATTCACGCCGCGCGCGACCTCTTTGGTCGCCTCTTGAACCCAGGTGCAACAGGCGTTGATGCTGCGAACGTTCGAGCAGCTGGTCGGATCGGAGCCCGCGGGGAACGAGCAGCTCTTGCAGAAGGTGTCGTCGGCCAGCGCAGGCGGGTTCGCGCATCCGGTCGCGGTGCCCGCGTCCGTGTTTGCTTTGACCGAGTTCGTCGAGCTGCAACCTGCGATCGGGACGAGCGCGACCGGCCCAACCAACATGGTGAAGACGAGATGTCCGATAAGACGCATGCTATTCCCTCTCCCTGCTTTGAAGACTCGCTCGAGTGTGCGCACCAGAGCGACGGTAAGATAGCCAAAAAGACGGGACGGCAAATGACTCGCCACGTCTCCTTTGACTCTCACGCGGCCGATGCGGGTTTCTCCGACGTGGCTAGCGCGGTTCGCGCGGAGGCGACGCGGCTCGGCTTCGACGCCGTCGGCTTCGCGCGCGCCGACGAGCCTCTCGACGTCGACGGGGACCGGTGGGAGGCGTTCGCGCGTGCGGGGATGCATGGGGAGATGGGTTGGCTCGCGGCACCGTCCGAGGCGCGTCGCAGGCTCGATGGCGCGGAGATCCTCGCGGGCGCACGGAGCGTCGTCTGTGTCGCGCGTCGGTACCAGCGCACGGCGGACGACGAGGCGGGCGATCCGGAGACCGCGAGGCACATCGCTCGCTACGCGCGCGGGCACGACTACCACAACTTTCTCCGCAAGCGCCTGCGCAAGCTCGCTGTGTTCTTGCGCACGCTCGGCACCGACGAGCATCCCGTCGAGGCGCGCGCGATCCTCGACGACACGCCGATCCTCGAGCGCGCGTGGGCGGCGCGCGCGGGGCTCGGCTTCGTCGGGAAGAACGGGCTGCTCATTGCGCCGGGGCTCGGCTCGTTCGTGCTCCTCGGCGAAGTGGTGACGACGCTCGATCTCCCGGCCGGCACGCCGATGACCGAGCGCTGCGGGAGCTGCACGCGCTGCCTCGACGCATGCCCGACGAGCGCGTTTGCGCGGCCGTTCGTCTTGGATGCGCGCCGGTGCGTGTCGTACTTGACGATCGAGCAACGCGCGCCGATTCCGATGGAGCTTCGCGACGGCGTCGGCGAGCACCTCTTCGGGTGCGACGACTGCCAGAGCGTCTGCCCGTTCAACGCCTCTGCGCGCGCACCCGCGCAAGAGCGCGCGCCGCAGTTCGAGCCGCTCGATCGCTGGCGAACGACCCGCCTCGCGGACCTGCTCGCGATGGACGACACGACGTGGCGAGCGCTCGCAGAAGGCTCGCCGGTGCGACGCGCGACCGCTGCGGGGATGGCCCGCAACGCCGCGATCGTGCTCGGCAACCGCCGCGACCCCGCAAGCCTCGGCGCGTTGCGCGAGGCCGCAACGCATCACAGCGAGCCGGTCGTGCGCGAAGCGGCGGCGTGGGCGATCGCGCGAATCGAGGCTACGAGCGGGCGTGAATCAAGCGGTGTGCTACCACGTCCCACGTAGACCCATGCAACGTGCACGCTTCTTCCTCGGTGTCGTTTTCCCCATCGCGCTCGCTGCGCTCGCGCCTTCGGCCGCGCATGCGCAAGAGACGCTCCTCGATCCGCTCCGCGCTGCGGTGAAGGCGGCGCCAACCGATACGGCCGCGGCGCTCGCGCTCGGGCGCGCGTTGCGTCGCGCGGGCCACGAAGCAGACGCGCTCATCGAGCTGCGGCGCGGCTTCTCGACGCCCGGAGGCCGAACCGGCGACGTTGCGATCGCACTCCATTGGGAGATCGCACGGACGCACATGGCGCTTAAGGACTTCGGGATGGCGATGGTCAGCTGCCGCGTCGTCGGCGCGCTTCCGACGGGCGCGACGGCGAGCCACGCCTGCGCGGCCGAGGCGCATCTCGTCTGGCAGCGTGGGAGCGAAGCGCTGGCAGAGGCGGCGCTGGCGCTGGCAAAAGGTACCAAGAGCTACGAGGGAAAGGTCGCCGAAGGGCGAGCGCACGACGTCGCGCTCGACGACAAGCGCGCCGAAGCGTCGCTACGCGAAGCGATCCAGTGGAAGCCGGATGCGCCCGATGCCCACCTCTCCCTCGGCAAGATCCTGGCGCACGTCGCGGGGCGGCGCGACGACGGGATCGCCGAGCTGCGCAAGGCAGTCCAGCTCGATCCGAACGGACCGGAGGCGGCGTACGAGCTCGCGATCGTCCTGCCTGCGGGCGTCGAGGCCGCGCAGCTCCTCGAGAAGGCTACGCGTGAGCGACCGGGGTTCGCCGAGGCGTGGGTGAAGCTCGCGCAAGTCGACATCGAGCTCGGCAAGATCGGGGACGCGAAGCGCGCCGCGGAGGCTGCGCTTCGCCTCGCGCCGCAAGAGGCGGGGGCGCAACTCGCGGCCGGCGCGGTCGCGCTCGCGGAGGGTCGCGCGGACGACGCGATCAAGGCCGCCGAGTCCGCGCTCAAGCTCGTGACCAACTCGGCGAAGGCCAAGCTGCTCCTCGCCGACGGATACGCGAAGAAGGGCGAGATCGACATCGCGCTCGAGCACTACCAGGCTGCGTGGGGCCTCGATCACGGCGATCCCTCGGCGCTCGTCCACGCGGCCGTGGCATGCCATGCGGCCGGACGCGACACGAGCGCCAAGGCGTTCGGGCTGCGCGCCACGCAGGAGTTTCCGAGCTGGGCGCCGGCGTGGCTCGCGCTCGGCGATGCGCTCGTCGGCCAGAAGGAGCCGGTGGCGGCGAAGGCGGCGTACGAGAAGGCGCTGAAGGGCGAAGGGCCCGTCGACAAGCCGTCGATCGAGCGGAAGATCGCCGCGCTGCCGAAGTAGCGCGCGTGCTATCAGACGGGCGATGCACGAGCTGACCTCGCGGGTGCTCGCGAAGGAGCTTCGCGCGGTCGCACGCGCGATGCGCCTCGTCGACGATCGCATCGGCGGCCACATCGAGCTGCTGAAGGATCTCTTCCCGCACACGGGACGCGCGTGGATCATCGGCGTCACCGGGAATCCGGGCGCGGGGAAATCGACGTTGAGCGATCGCTTGATCGAGGCCTTCCGCGCGCAGCAGAAAACCGTCGGCGTCATCGCCGTCGATCCGACGAGTCCGTTCTCGGGCGGCGCGATCCTCGGTGACCGCATTCGCATGCAGCGCCACGCGCTCGACTCGGGCGTGTTCATCCGCTCCGTCGCGACGCGCGGTCACATGGGCGGCCTGTCGCGATCGGCGCGCGACATGGTGAGGATCCTCGACGCCTCGGGGTGCGACGTCGTCCTCGTCGAGACCGTCGGCGTCGGCCAAGACGAGCTCGAGATCACGCGCACCGCGCACACGACGCTCGTCGTGATGGCACCCGGGATGGGCGACGAGGTGCAGGCGATCAAGGCGGGGCTCATGGAGTGCGCCGACGTCTTCGCCATCAACAAAGCCGACCGCGACGGTGCCGACTCCACGATGCGCGACATCGAGCTGATGATCGCGCTCGGCAACGACACGATCGTCGCGCTCTCGAAAGTGAAGGGCCACGCGACGCACACAGCGTCGGACGGTCACGTCGCGTCCGTCGGCGGCGAGCAAGGCGAACGCTGGACACCACCCATCGCCAAATGCGTTGCGACGCGAGGCGAGGGGACTGCGGCGCTCGTCACGGCTCTCGAGCAGCACAAAGCCTGGTGCGACAACACCGAGCGCGGCCGCGCACGCCGCCGCGCGCGCCTCGCACAAGAAGTCCGCGAGGGTCTCCGCGAAGCGCTCATTGACGCCGCGACCCGCGCGCTCGGTTCGCAGATCGACGAAGCCGTGCGCGCCGTCGAAGCGCGCGAGCTCGATCCTTACACGGCGACCGAGCGGCTCATCGCCGAGTTCAAGCGCGGTTAGTTGGACCGCCAAGGCGCCAAGCCGCCAAGAGTATTTTGCAAACCAACTTGGCGTCTTGGTGCCTTGGCGGTCAAAATTTCGCGCGTCGGCGCGGCGGTTTCCGCCCGACCTTCTCCGCGTAAAAGGCACTCGGGCACGCGTCGCTGACGCCGCACGTCGCGCACTGCGGCTTCTGCGCGAAGCAGATGCGGCGGCCGTGGAAGATGAGGACGTGGCTTGCTTTGTCCCAGTGTTCGCGCGGGAGGAGCTTGCACAGATCCTGCTCGATCTTCGGCGGATCTGTATTCTTCGTCCATCCGAGGCGCTGCGAGATCCGCTGCACGTGCGTGTCGACGACGACCCCTTCGGGTGCGCCGAACGCGACGCCGAGCACGACGTTCGCCGTCTTGCGGCCGACACCCGGCAGCGCGACGAGCTCGTCGAGCGTGCGCGGCACCTCGCCCGCGTGACGCTCGACCAAGAGCTTCGCGAGCCCGACGACGTTCTTCGATTTCTGTCGAAACATCCCGATGCGCGAGATGAGCGCCTCGACCTGGCTCGTCGTCGCCTTCGCCATCGCCCGCGCGTCCGGATATTTCGCGAAGAGCGCCGGCGTCACTTTGTTCACCGCGACGTCGGTCGTCTGCGCGCTCATCACGGTCGCGACGAGGAGCTGGAACGGCGTCGCGTGGTCGAGCTCGCAGTGCGCGTCGTGATGGATCGCCGCGAGCCGCGCGAGGGTATGCGGAGCCTGCGCACGCGCCTCACGAACGCCGACCTTCGCGGACTTCGGCGCCGTGCGTGCCGCGATCTTCTTCGCGGCCATCGTCAGTTGAGATCTTCGGGAGGCGGCGGCGGCATGCTCGGGGGCGCCATCGATCCGCCCTCGGGCGGGATGTCGCCCCCCGGCTCGTCCACCGTTTCGGCCATCCGCTCCATCGCGACGATCCGCTCGCCTTCGCCAACCGTCATCAGCTTGACGCCTTGCGCGTTGCGTCCCGTCTCGCGGATGTCGTCGACGCCCGTGCGGAGCGTCTGTCCCTGATCGGTGATCAGCATGACCTCGTCACCAGGCCTCACCAGCTTGATCCCGACGACCGATCCGTTTCGATCGCTCGCGTCGATGAGGATGATCCCCTTGCCGCCGCGGTTTTGCTTTCGGAACTCTTCGATGTCGGTTCGCTTGCCGAAGCCGTTCTCGCATACGGCGAGCACGTACTTCCGCTCCGGATCCGTCACCTCGAGCCCGACGACCTTGTCGCCCTCGCCGAGATCGATCCCCTTCACGCCCATCGTCGCGCGTCCCATCGCGCGCACCTGGTCTTCGGGGAAGCGAATCGACTGACCGAGCTTGGTCGCGATCAAGCAATCGCGCGTGCCGTCGGTGAGCGCAGCGGAGAGGAGCTGATCGTCGCCTTCGATCTTCACGCCGATGATCCCCTTCTCGCGGAAGTTCTCGTAGTCGGTGAGCTCGGTCTTCTTGATCTGCCCGCCCATCGTCAGCGTCATGACGAATTTGCCCGGCTCGATCTTCGGCACCTCGACGATCGCCGCGATCTTCTCGCCCGGCTCCATCCCGATGAAGTTGACGATCGCGCGGCCCTTGCTGGTGCGCGCCGCCTGCGGGATCTCGTACACCTTCTTCACGTAGACCTTCCCCTTGTCGGAGAAGAAGAAGACGTACGCATGCGTCGACGCGACGAAGAGCTGCGTGACCCAGTCTTCCTCGCGCGCCTCCATGCCGATCTTCCCGCGCCCGCCGCGCTTCTGCGCGCGGTAGTCCTTCGGCTGCGTGCGCTTGATGTAGCCGGCGTGGGAGATGGTGACGACCATGTCCTCTTCTTGGATGAGATCCTCCTCGAGGATCTCTGCGTCGTTCGTCACGATCTCGGTGCGACGCTTGCTCGGGTACTTCGTCTTGATCTCTTCGAGCTCCATGACGATCACGTCGTCGAGGAGCTTGGGGCTCGCGAGGATCGCGCGGAGGCGCGCGATGTCCGTGCAGAGCTCGCCGTACTCGGCGGCGAGCTTCTCCTGCTCGAGGCCCGTGAGGCGCGACAAGCGCATCTCGAGGATCGCCTTGGCCTGACGATCCGACAGGAAGTAGTCGCCGCGAGCCTTCGCCGCGAGGACCTCTTCGTCAGGGCGCCCGGCGCGCTTAACGAACGCCTCGAGCCCCTTCAGCGGGAGCTTCATGAGCTCGACCTTCGCTTCGTCCGAGTCGCGCGACGCGCGGATCGTCTTGATCACGAGATCGGTCTCGGTGATCGCCATCCCGAGCCCTTCGACGATCTCGCGCTGCGCCTCGGCGTGGCGGAGCTCGAAGCGCGTACGGCGCGTGACGACGTCGCGGCGGTGCTCGACGAAGCACTCGAGCGTCTCCTTGAGATTCATCACCTGCGGGCGGCCGTGCGTGATCGCGAGGTTGATCACGCCGAACGTCGTCTGCAGATCGGTCATCCGATAGAGCTGATTGATGATGACCTGCGGGATGACGTCCTTCTTCAGCTCGATGACGAGGCGCATGCCGTCGCGATCGGACTCGTCGCGCACCTCGCTGATGCCCTCGATCTTCTTCTCGCGCATCAGCTCGCCGATGCGGGCGTGCACGCGCGCTTTGTTCACCTGGTAAGGGATTTCGGTGACGACGATCGTCTCGCGATCGGTCTTGCCCGCCGTCTTTTCGACGAGCGTGCGCGCGCGCATGATGACCGTGCCGCGCCCAGTGCGCTGCGCGGCCTCGATGCCGCCGCGTCCGTAGATGAGCCCAGCGGTCGGGAAATCCGGACCTTGCACGAAGCGCATCAAGTCGTCGATCGGCGCCTCGGGCGTGCGAATGAGATGCACCGTCGCGTCGAGGATCTCGGTCAGGTTGTGCGGCGGGATGTTCGTCGCCATGCCCACGGCGATGCCGCCCGAGCCATTGACGAGGAGGTTCGGAATGCGCGCGGGCAGGACCCTCGGCTCTCGGAGGCGGTCGTCGTAGTTGGGCGCGAAGTCGACGCACTCTTTCTCGATGTCGGCGAGGAGCTCGGACGAGATGCGCGCGAGGCGAGCTTCGGTGTATCGATACGCCGCGGCAGGATCGCCGTCGACCGAGCCGAAGTTGCCCTGGCCGTCGACGAGCGGGTAGCGCATCGAGAAGCTCTGCGCGAGGCGGACCATCGCGTCGTAGACGCTCGAGTCGCCGTGCGGGTGGTACTTTCCGAGCACGTCTCCGACCACGAGCGCGCTCTTGCGGAAGGCGCCGCCGGGGTTGATGCCGAGCTCGAACATCGCGTAGAGGATGCGCCGGTGCACCGGCTTGAGCCCGTCGCGCGCGTCGGGGATCGCGCGACCGATGATCACGCTCATCGCGTAATCGAGGTAGCTCGTGCGCATCTCGTCTTGGATCGAGACGGGGATTTTCGAGGTGTGGCTGGAGCTGGGGACGTCGGCCATGTAGATGGGTCGGTTTAGTCGTTTGCGGAGCGTGCGTCGAGGGGTAGGGCGGGGTAGATGGGGGCGATGTCGCGCAGGTCCACGGTCGTGCTCGTCGCCGTCTCGTTCCTCGGGTTTTCCGTATCGTGTGCGCCGCGGGCGCCCGCGAAAAACGCGGGGGACGACTCGACCGAAGACGCGGACGGACCGGGGCGCGCATCGCGAAAGAAGCCGCGTGGAACGCGCTCTCCGGAGGAGCACCGCGCGCAGTTTCTCAAGGTCTGCGTGAAGTCGCCCGGCATGCAGGCGTATTGCGACTGCGGATGGGGCGTGATGACCAAGATGTTCAGCGACGACGAGATGGACGCCGACGACGTCAACGAAGTCCGCCTCGCCAAGCTGAAGCTCGCGGTGACCAAGCAGTGCGCCGACAAGATGCCCGAGGCGATGCTGAAGGACGCGTTCGTGAAGGGTTGCGGCAACGGCGAGGCGGCGCTCGGCCCCTACTGCGGCTGCATGTGGAGCGAGCTCCGCAAGTCGTTCTCCGGAGGAGAGCTCGCGCAGCCGGAGATCGTGAAGTCGTCGAAGTTCACGAACGGCGTCGCGGGGAGCGCGAAGACGTGCACGCCGAAAATTCCGGAGTCGCACGTGAAGCGCCAGTTCTTCGACGGGTGCGCGAAGCAGCCGGGGCACGAGGCGTTCTGCACCTGCGCGTGGAAAGACCTGCGCGCGCACGTGACGGTCGGCGAAATCCAGAGCTCGTCGGACACGCCCGAGATGAAGCAGGCGGTCCGCGCGGCGGGCGAGCGGTGTCGCAAGCTTCTTCCGAGGGGCGCGCAGTAAGCGAGCTTCGCGGTCTTGCGACCGATGAAAGGCGAGCGCCGTCCCGGGCGCGCCGCTCGACGACGCGCTCAGAAGAAGTTTCCGATGGTGAACTCGAACACGCTGCTTTCTTCGTACGGCAGCGGCGCGAGCGGGAAGCCCCACTCGAAGCGGAGCGGTCCGAGCGGCGAGAACCAGCGAATGCCGAAGCCTGTGCTCGTGCGCAAGTAGCCAAGGCTCGCCCCGGTGAAGCACGGCCCGACCACGCGGTTGAACTGCGGCGCCGGCGTCGTCTTGCAGAACTGCTGCTCGAGGTTCCACGAGTTGCCCGCGTCGAAGAAGACGACGCCGCGGATGCCGACCTTGTCGATGATCGGGAATTCGAACTCGAGGTTTTGGTACGCCTGCATGTTGCCGCCGATGTTCGCGCCGTTCGCGATCGGCGGCGCGTTGACGTCGAGCGACGTGTTGAGCGGAAGACGAGGGCCGATCGTTCGCAAGCGATAGCCGCGCACGTCGAGGATGCCGCCGAGGAAGAAGCGGGCGAAGATCGGCACGCCTTCGGGGTGCGGGCTGGTGACGACGCCGAACTCGGTGTTCAGCTTGAGCACGAAGCCGGAGCCGGGCGCGCCGCTGCCGCCGCCGAGCGGGTAGTAGAAGCGGCCCGTGACGCGGTTGCGGATGAACTCGATCTCGCTGCCGTAGAGCGCCGTCGCGAGCTCGGTCGACGCCTGCAAGAACATGCCGGACGTCGGAAAAAGACGGTTGTCGCGCGTGTCGTAGGTGATCGCGGGACGGAGGCTGATCGTGCGGCCGTCGTTGAACAAGTTCGCGAGCGGGAGGCGCTGGAAGATGCTCACGAAGCCCGCCGTCGATCCGAAGAACGTGTTCGTCGGCGACGTGTTGACGCTGTCCCACTGCGTGGTCGCCGTGATGCTGAGACGCAGCCACGGCTGAATGAGCGCGTACCCGAACGTGAGCGCGCCGCCGACCGACCGCCTGGAGAAGTCCGGGAAGACGTAGAGCGTGTCGAAGAGCTCGGCGCTCGACGACCAATCGGTGTTGAGGAAGTACGGCTCGAAGAATCGGATCGTGACGAGCTGCCGCAGCCCCGAGAGCTGCGCCTGCAACGCGAGCGACTGCCCGTTGCCGAACAAGTTCGCCTGCTGCACCTGCGCGGTCGCGATGAAGTTTTCGACCGAGCTGAACCCTGCGCCGACCTGGAACGTGCCGGTCGGCTTCTCGGCGATCTCGAAGTTGATGATGATCTTGTCGGGCGCCGATCCCTGCTCGGTGCTGACGTCGACGCGCTCGAAGTAGCCGAGCGCCGTGATGCGCCGCTTGCTGTTCTCGAGACCGCTCTCGGAGAAGAGCTGCCCTTCGTCGATCTCCATCTCGCGACGGAGCACCTTGTCGCGTGTCTTGGTGTTCCCCTTCACCTCGATGCGCTCGATGCGCACCGGCGGGCCGCGCCGGATCGGCACGATGATGTCGACCTCGTGCGTGATCGGATCGAGCTCGGTCTCCGGCTCGGCCTCGACGTTCGCGAAGCCCGCGTCGCGGTAGAGCGTGCGGATCGACTGCAGATCCTTGACGAGATCGGCGCGGTTGAACCAGTCGCCCGCCTTGGAGCGAATCGAGTTGCGGAGGTTGCGGCGTCCGCCGAGCGGCTCGACCTCTTTGCCTTCGTTGTCGCGCTCGTAGACCTTGAGCTGGCGAATCTTGTAGCGAGGGCCTTCGTGAATGATGACCGTGATGTCGATCCCCTCGCGGTCGGGGGTGAGCATCACGCGCGGCGTGCCGATCTGCACGCTCATGTAGCCCTTGTCGTAATAGAGTGCGTTCAAGAGGAGCACGTCGCGCTCGAACATGTCCTGGCGGTACGGCCCGCCGGATCCGAACGCGAAGAGCCCGCCTTGGCCCGTCTGCATGTTCTCGCGGAGCTCGCCGTCGGTGACGTGCTCGTTGCCGATGAACGTCACGCGACGAACGGTGACCGGCTGGTGCTCGCTGATCTTGAACCGTACGACGACCTCGTTGTCGCGCTGCGGCTCGACGGTGAACTCGACGTCGGCGAGGAAGTAGCCCTTCTCGGCGTACGCGTCCTTGAGCTTTTGGACGCTGCGGCGGACGGCCGGCACGCTCAAGATCGTGTTCGGTTTGACCTCGACGGCCTCGCCGAGCTTGTCGTCTTCGATCTCGTCGTTGCCGTCGAACTCGATGCTCTTGATGTTCGGCCGCTCGCGAACGAGAAAACGAAGCGACACGCCTTTGTCGCCGCGCGTGAGATCGACCTCGACGTCCTCGAAGAAGCCCGAGTCCCAGAGCGCGCGGACGTCGTTGGTGAGGTTCTCGACCTTGAAGAGATGGCCGGGCTTTTCGCGGAGGTACGTGACGACGTCTTCTTTGGCGACGCGGCGGTTACCGCTGATTTCGATCGTCGTGATCGGGAGGCCTTCGCTCTTCTCGGCCTCGGTCGGCGGAAGGCGCGGCATGTTCGCGTTGGGATCGATCACGGACGCGACGGTGGCGTCGGGCGATGAGGCGCCGCCGTCACCGAGCGCGGGCGCGCCGCCTTCGCCGAAGTGCGCCGTGCCGCCGTCGCCGGAGTACGTGTCGTCGTCGGACTTGAATCCGCGGGCCAAGCCGCCGTCTCCCGCGCCTGCGTCCGCGCCTCGTGCGGCGCGAGGAGGGGCACGCGGCGGGGCACGCGGTCCCGCGTCGGCCTGCGCCGTACCGGCGTCGCCTGCGATCGCCGGCCGCGCTTGCGCCCACGCCGAGCCTTGCCAGCTCGCGAACGCCGCGAAGATCGGCGACACGAGCACCAGGGCCCACGCCGTGATGACGATCCGGCGAAGGAAGCGGGCTTTGGCAGATCGCATCAGGTCAGGGAGGAAGGGGAAGGCAAATGGCGTTGAGACGTCAGCCAGAGTGGTTGCGCGGCACGCGAAGCGCGTTCGCTCGTAGCGCAGGGGGGGAGGGTCGGTCAACCGAACCGACGGGCCGCGCATGCTTGGTTCATGCCGATCGGCGTCGAAACCAGAGCAAGGCGCTGACGGCGAGCGCTGCAGGAAGGATGAGCATCGCGAGCTGCATGGGCATTCGGTCGGACAAGACGCCCACGAGGGGGGGTGACCAGAGATCGCCGAGCATGTGGATCCCGAAGATGCTGAGCGCCATCGCCGCGCCGCGGAGACCTGGGGGCACGCTGCGGAGGACCACGGCGTTCACAGGCGACGTGCAGAGAAAGAGCCCCGTCTCGCACAGAAAGATGCACGCGAAGAACGTGGCCGGGCTCGGCGCAAGGAAACACGCGACCGCCCACGGCGCCGCCCACGCGCTCGAGATGAAGCACACCCAGAGGTTGGCGAGGACGTAGGCGCGGTCTTTCTGCTCCTCGGCGGCGTCGGGGCCGAGCGCCGCGACGCGCCGCCGCGCGAGGCGATCGCCGATGCTTCCGCCGACGAACGTCCCGATGGCGCCGCCCGCGACGGTGAGGAGCCCGAAGAAGAAGTTCGCTTTGTCGAGCGGCAGCTCGAAGCGCCGGTGGATGTACGTCGGCGCCCAGAACGCAAAGCCGCCCACCGCGAACGTCGCCGCGCAGAACCCGAGCACGCCTTGCACGTAGAGCGGCACCTTCGCCAGCGTCTTGAACGACGCGAGGATGCTCGGCTTGATGTGGCTCAGCGTCCGTATGGGCTCCTTGATCCCGAGGCACACGAAGGCGAGGACGAGCCCCGGCCCGCCGGCGACGAAGAACGCGTGGCGCCAACCGTAGTTTGCGCCGATGTAGCCGCCGAGGAGGTAGCCCATGGCGGACCCGATCGGGATGGCGGCGTAGAAGACGGCGAGCCAGCGCGTCCGTTTGTCGGGCGGCGCGATGTCGTCGATGATCGTCGGCGCAATGGTCGCGTAGCTCGCCTCGCCGACGCCGACGAAAACGCGCGCGGCGAAGAGCGCGCCGGCGTTCTCGGCGAGCCCCGATCCGATCGTCGCCAGGCTCCACACGAAGATGCCGAACGCGATGAGCACCTTCC
>JAYVXB010000204.1:0-6992 GCA_043785585.1 Deltaproteobacteria bacterium
GGACCGCACGGGTCGTACGCCGTCGACCTCGTTCGCGCGAACGTCACGTTCGAGTCGTTCGATGCGTGCGGCCACCGCGCTCGACGCAGCGTGGCCCTCGGCGGCAAAGCGCGCGCCGCGCTCATCGCGCTCACGGCGGCGCTCGATGCGCCGAACGGCACGCAACGCGCGCCCGACGCGCCTCGCCACACGATCGCGATCACGCGCGCGGACGGCGGCGTGTCGTCGCGGAACGAGCAGGAGCTCGAGCCCCACGAGGGCGAAGCGATCGCGATCGCGCAGCTCCTCGCGAGCCTGTTTCCGTAGACTCGTGACGCCTTCCGCGCTTCGCGGCCGCTGGCGCTCGAGCGGCGTCGCCGTCTCCTACAACGCCGCGAGGTAATCCGCGATCTGCGGAAGAGGAAGCACCTTGCTCGCAACGCCCGCGCGCACGGCCGCGCCCGGCATCCCATTGACGACCGCGGTCTCCGCCGACTCGGCGATGATGATTCCGCCCGCGTCGCGGATCGCCTTGGCGCCTTCGACGCCGTCGTCGCCCATCCCAGTGAGAATGACGCCGACGCACTTCGTTCCTGCGGCCGCGGCGCTCTTGAAGAGCTTGTCGGCGCTCGGCACGTAGCGATCGCCGGTCGCGGCCGGACCGACGCGCAGCCGCACCTCGGTGCCGAAAACCACTTCCATGCACTTTCTCCCGGGACAGACGAAGCCCGTCACCTGCGCGACGAGATCGCCGTCCTGCGCTTCGGAGGTGCGCACGGCGCCGCGCTTGTCGAGGCGCTCGGCGAACGTGCGCGTGAACTTGTCGGGCATGTGCTGCGCGACGACGAACGCGGCTTGTGTCGTGGGCGGAAGCTTCGCAAAGATCTGCAGCAGCGCGCTCGGGCCGCCCGTCGAGCTCGCGATCGCGACGAGCTGCTTCGGCGGCTTGTACGTCGTCGACTGCGGCGGACCTCCGCCCATCGCGACGGGACGACCGTCTTGCGTCCACGAGCCGCTCGTCTGCCGACGAATGAGCGACGTCGGCACGAACGACGGACGCAGCGAGCGCACGAGCAGCACCTTCGACAAGATTTCGTCGCGCACGTCGAGCGCCTCGGGCCCGAGGCGATCCGGCTTCGGCACGAAGTCGAGCGCGCCGAGCTCGAGCGCCTTGAAGACGTTCTCGCGCTGCGAATACGACGACACGACGATCACCGGCGTCGGCTGCTTCGCCATCAAGATGCGCAAGAACGTGAAGCCGTCCATGCGCGGCATCTCGAGATCGAGCGTGATGACGTCCGGCTTGAGCAGCGTCGCCAGCTTCAGCGCTTCTTCGCCGTCCGCGGCTTTGCCTACGACCTCGACTTCAGGAGCGTTGACGAACACGTCGGCGATGTTTCGGCGGTTGTAAGCCGAGTCATCGACGACGAGGAGCCGGATGGGGTTCTGCGCGGAGGGTTGGGACACGTATATCTAAGGTCTACCGAAGTTTGGCGGCTCCCGAAACCGGCGAGAACGTAATTGGCGGCTTTCGGTACACGAGATCGTCCTTCAAGTGTAACAGCTCGAAGGCGGTTGACACGTTGAGTAGCGACTCGGAGTGCCCCAGGAGGAGCACGCCGCCCGGGTAAAGACGCTCGAGGAACATGTCGATGACGTGCCGGCGCGCGTGTGGATCCAAGTAGATGAGCACGTTGCGGCAGAAGATGGCGTCGGCGCGGCCGAGGAGGCGCGAGGCGTCTTCGTGCATCAAGTTCATCTGTCCGAAGTGGCAGCGCTCGCGGATGTGCGACACGACCGAGAGCCCTTGCGGGCCGTCGACGAAATAGTCGCGGCGCACGTCGATCGGCGTGACGCGAAACGAGCTGGGGCCGTAGATGCCGCGGCGCGCGGCCGTGACGCATCGGCGGGAGATGTCGGAGCCGTAGACGCGCGCGTCCCACGTCGGCTCGCCGCGCCGAGGCACACGCGGGAAGAGTCCGGACTGATCGAGGAGGATCGCGCACGTGTACGCCTCTTCGCCGGTCGCGCATCCCGCGCTCCAGATCGCCAGGCGACGCCGCGACTTCGCTTGCTCGGCGAGGAGGGGAAGCACGTCGTCGCGGAACGCGCGGAGCTGACGCTCTTCGCGATAGAAATACGTCTCGTTCGTCGTGAGGAGATCGATCGCCTCGTCCCACTCTGCCTCCGCGCGCGGGCTGAAGCGCAGAAAGTGGTGGTACTCGGCGAAGCTCGCGAGATCGAGCACGGCGAGGCGCTCGCGCAGGCGACGTTCCAGCGCGAAGCGCGCTTCGGGGCCGAACTGCAAGCCGGTTCGCGCGCGAAAGAGATCGCGCAAGAGACGGAGCTCCTCCGGCTTGAGCGGGATGCCGTCGACGCCGAGGAGCGGCTTCGCCACTAGTCCCCCTCGCCGCGCTCCGGCGGCGGCTCTGGGCTGGGCGGCGCGGTCATCGTCGGGAAGCCATCGGGCGGCGGGCGCACGCTCACGGCTTCGGCGATCGCCTCGCGGACCACGGGATCTTTTTCTCGCTCGTAGCGCGCCTTGAGGAGCGCCTGCGAGCTCACGCTTCCGTCGTGACCGAGGAGCTCGGCAGCGAGGCGACGGACTTCCCACGAAATGTGATCCAGACAGAGGCCGAGCCGCGTGAGCGCGCGCGCGTCGAGGTCGAGCGCGATCTCGGAGAGCGCCATCTTCACGACCTCGGGATCGACGTGCTCGAGGGCTTCGAAGAGCGCGTCGCGTTGGTGCGGCCCGCGTGCTTGCGATGCGGGCGGTGTTCCGTCGCGACGCGCGGTCGCGGCGCGGCCGACGGCTTCGACGGCGGCGCAGGCGATCGCGGCATCGGCGTGGCGAAGGAGCGGTCGCGCAGCGACGAACGCGAGCTCGGGATCGGCGTCGCCGAGCGCGCGGAGGGCAGCGGCGACGAGCGCAGGATCGCGCGCGGCGGTCACGACGTCGACGAGCGGCGCTGCGCAACGCAGATGACCGAGGGCGCGAACGGCAGCGAGCTGGACGTCGCGCTCTTCGTCGGCGAGCGCGAACGATACGGTCTCGGCCGCGGCCGTTCCGCCGAGCGCGGCGAGCGCGTCGATCGCGGCGCGCCGCGTTCGTGCATCGGCGTGCGCGAGCGCGCGATCGAGGAACGCGAGGTCCTCGGGGTGCGCTTCGACGACGCCCCCCGCGGCGCGCAGCACGGCGCAACCGACCGCCGCGCTCGGCCCCCTCGGGTCGACGGTCCTGAGGAGCGCGCGCGCCTCCGCGGGATGGCGCTGGGCGATTTGTGCAACCGCGCTCGACGCCGCCGTCGCGACGCGTGCATCGGCGTGGATGACGAGCGGTGCGACGATCGCGAGATCGCCTCCTTCGCCGACCGCCGAGAGCCCCTTAGCAGCCGCCGCGACGACCTCCGCCGCCGGATCCCGGAGCGCGTCGAGAAATGCTTCACGTGCAGGCGCGGCGCGCGTCGCACCGAGAGACGCGACGAGGGAAAGGATCTCCGCGCGCACGGTCGACGATCCACTTCGCGCCGCCGCGAGGAGCGGTTCGACGACCGACTCTCCGAAGAGCATGAGAGCGAGCTGCGCGCGCGCCTCGACCTCGGCGTCGCCGAGCGCATCGACCAGGATCGCGACGTCCGCCGCGTCCGCGAGAAGGCCGAGCAAAAGGAGCGCCGCACCTCGTTCACGCACTTCTTCGGACCCGCGCGCCATCGCGCGCAGACGATCTCTCGCCGGAGCTCGCGCACGGAGCGCGCCGCGCGCCTCGTCGATCACGCCCGCATCGCGAACGCCGGAGAGCACGCACTCGGCGAGCGCCAGCGTCGCCTCGCGCGCGATCGTCCGCGACCCGTCGGCGACCGCCTTCGCCAGGGCGCGAATCGCCGCGTGCTCGCGCGATCCAGCGGCCGCGGCGATCGCGTAGCGCCTCAGCACGGGATCGCCCTCGTACGGCGCGAAGACGCTCCACGGCAATTTCGCGTCGAGCCGCGCGAGCGCGTCGAGCGCCGCGAGCTTGAGGAACATCTCGGTCGCCGACAGCACGTCCGCAAGCGCCGACGTCGCGATCGCACGCGCCTCTTCACCAGCGAACGCAGCGTTTCCGAGCGCCTCGGCTGCGGCGACGCGCACGTTCGCGTCGTCGTCGGTGAGCGCATGCGCCAGGGCGCGCACTCCACGCAGCTCGGCCACGCCGCCGAGCACCTCTACGCAGAGCTTTCGCCCGTCGGCGTCCAGCCGCGCGAGCGCCTCGATCGTCGTCGGTACGGCGTCGGCGCCGACGGCGATGAGCGCCTCGACCGCCGCGTTTCGCAGCCCGATGTTCACGTGCTCGTCGAGCGCCGAGACGAGCGCAGCGACGACCTCGTCGCGCGGGTCCATCGTCGACGCGACGCGCGCGGCCTCTTTGCGAACGCGCCAGTCGTCGTCGCCGAGCGCACGTACGAGAAGCTCGGTGCCGTCGCGGCCTTCCAGCTTCGCGATCTGTTGGACGGCGACGCGACGCGCCTCGGGCTCCTCTTGCTGGAGGAGCCAACGCACCGCCGCGAACGCGTCGTTCACGTGACGACCTTCGGCGGCAGCAACGACGCGACGCTGCCGCGAGCGAGACCGCCCGACGCGGCGAGCGGCTCGGTGAGATCGCGGAGACGCGCCGTGTCGAGCACGAACACGAGGCCCTCTTCGCTGCTCGTCACGCCGATGATGCCGCGCACGTCGTCGCCGCCCCCGAGCGACGGCGGTGGGCGCAGCTCCACGCCGCCCGTGCCGAACACCTCCGTCACGGCATCGACGACCAGCGCGACGAATCGATCCGACACCGCCGCGATGATCCATTTCGTCCGCCGCGTCGGCGGCGCCATCGCGAGCCCGAATCGCGTCCGCAAGTCGACGACGGGAACGACGTCGCCGCGATAGTCCGAAACACCGATCACCGCATGCGGCGCGTGCGGCAACGCGACGAGCGTCAGCGGATTCGAGATTTCTCGCACGCGCGCGATCGGCACCGCGTACCGCACGTCGCCGACGACGAAGCCGACGAGGCTCTTCGCCGGATCGTGACGCGCTCGGGTATGCGGTTCCATCGCGGCTCCTTTGTACCGTCAGTTTTCGAGGATTGGTCGCAGATCGAGGAGGATCAAAAGCGCGCCGGGCGGGCGCCCGATGCCTGCGATGTGCGCAGGCTGATCGCCGCCGAGGACGTTCGCCGACTCGATCTCGTTCTCGGCGAGACGATAGACCTGCATCACTTCGTCGACGAGGAGGCCGACCTGTTCGTCCTTGCCGGTCTCCGCGAGCAGGATGCGCGACTTGCGATCGAGCGGTCCTTCCACGAGCTTGAAGCGACGGCGAAGGTCGATCACGGTCACGAGCTTGCCGCGGACGCTCACGACGCCGACAACGTTGCGTGGTGCGCGCGGCACCTCGGTAATCGGCGGCGGCTTCAGGATCTCCGCGATGAAGGCGATCTGCACCGCGTACGTCTCGCCCGCGAGCGCGAACGCGAGGTACTCCGTGCGACGTCCGCCTTCGCCCGCGCGCCGCACCGCACGCGCACCACGCGCTCGAACGAGCCCGGTCGCCATCTCAATTTCTCCCTTCGGGGAGCGTCGCGAAGAAGCGCTCTTTCTCGCCCGCGAGCACCTCTTCGATGAGCGCGCCCGCGTCGAGCACGAGCGCGACGCGCTGATCGCCGAGCTCGGTCGCACCGGCAAAGCCTCGCACGCTCTTGAGCGATTTGCCGAGCGCCTTGATGACGATGTCTTGTTGTCCGACGAGTCCGTCGACGACGAAGCCGAGGCGCCGATTGCCGACCGACGCGATGACCACGAACGCGCGCGCGGCTCGCGTCGTTGCCTCGGGCGACCACGCGAGATCGAACAGCCTCGACAGGCGACACACCGGCAGCGACGCGCCGCGCACCGTCATGACCTCGCGCCCTTCGAGCGTGCGCACGGAGCGTTCGTCGAACGCGATCGCCTCCTCGACGCTCGCGAGCGGGATCGCGAAGAGCCGTCCCGAGATCTCGACCAGCAACACGCTGATGATCGCGAGCGTGATCGGCAACGTGATCGTCATCTTGGTCCCGATGCCGGGATCGCTCGAGATGTCGACGACGCCGCCGAGCTTGCCGATGTTCGTCTTCGCGACGTCGAGCCCGACACCTCGCCCCGACAGGTCCGTCGCGACATCTTTCGTCGTGAACCCCGGCATGAAGACGAGACCGAGCACCTCACGCGGCTGAAGCTCTTTCGCTTCGTCCGACGAGACGATCCCCTTTCGCACCGCGCTCGCGAGGAGTATCGCGGGATCCATGCCTCGTCCGTCGTCCTCGACCTCGATGAGGACGTGGTTCCCCTTTTGGAACGCGTTCAGCGCGATCGTCCCGATCGGCGGCTTTCCGACGCGCACGCGCTCCTCGCGCGACTCGATGCCGTGATCGATCGCGTTGCGGATCATGTGCATCAGAGGGTCGCTGAGCTCTTCGACGATGAGCTTGTCGATCTCGGTCTCCGCGCCCGTGATGACGAGGTTCACCTGCTTGTCGTGCTCGCGCGAAATCTGCCGGACGACGCGCGCGAGCTTGTCGAACACTTGGCCGAGCGGGACCATGCGCACTTCGAGGATGCCGTTCTGCATCGCGCCGAGCTGCCGATCGAACGAGCGATGCAAACGTTGCAGCTCGATGCCGAGCTCGCGCTGCTCGGGGCGACCGCGCACGCGCTCGGCGAGACGCGCTATCGCCGTGCGAACGATCGCGAGCTCGCCGACAATCGTCATCAAGCGATCGAGCTTTCGGATGTCGACGCGCACGGTCTGACTGACCGAGCGCAGCGACAGCTCGCGCCCACCCGCGCCGCCGCCTCCGCCGGGCGGACCCGCCCCCCCGCCGCCTCCTCCCGGTGGCGGCAACGACGGCCTCGCGGGCGGCAAAGGCGTCCGCAATCCCGTCGCTGTCCCAGGCTCGGACTGCGGCATCGCTGACACCGGCGCCATCGGTGGCGACGTGAGCGGCCCGG
>JAYVXB010000205.1:0-2076 GCA_043785585.1 Deltaproteobacteria bacterium
TGCGCGCTTCGAGCTCTGCGCCGAGCTCGGTCTGCGCGGTGCGCACTTCGTCCGCGTCGGCGATCGCCGGGATCTCGTGGCGCAGGCGCTCGATCAGCGCTTCCATCGCCTTGACGATCGCGGGGCCGACGCCGGCGGGCAGGAGGATCGGCCGCGGCGCTTCGGGGTGACTGAAGTCGTGGACGTAGATGATGTCGCTCGGCGCGGGCCGCCCTCTCGCGAAGCGCTGCGCGTAGCGGACGATGTCGTCCTCGATCATCACCTCGGGCTCGGCCGCGACGAAGACATGGAACGACGGCTCGCGCGCGGCGAGGCCCAAGTCGAGCGCGCGGCGCGCGATCGGCCCCACGAGCTCGAAGAGCCCGGTGCTCTCGCGCGGCGTCTCGGCCAAGCTCGTCGGATCGGTGTGCACCGCGTACCCGTCGTCCGGAACACGAAACGCTTCGCGCCCCTGCACGGCGAGCCCCGCGGCGACTTCGCTCCACGCGCGCGCGCGCTCGGGCGGCGCGGGTTGAGCGCTCGTAGCGGAGCTCGCGCCGGAGGCGGATGAGTGGTCTTTCTTCGAGCCTTTGGCTTGCCTTTTCGGTGACATGGATGGCGGAAAACCTACCTTCTCACAAAAACGTCGCTGTCGCCTTCCCCACTCTGTCCGGCCGCGCAAAGCCGCGCTACCATCGCCGAGATAAATGGCACGTCTGATCCTCGCGACCGCCGAGGGGCAGCAGGCGATCGAACTTCGCCCGATCAATAGCCTCGGGCGTCATCCGAACAACACGATCCAGCTGCTCGACAAGATTGTTTCGAAGGAGCACTGCATCCTCGAGCAGCGCGACGGGCAATTCATTCTCCGCGATCTCGGGAGCCTGAACGGCACGTACGTGAACGGCGAGCGTGTGCGGGGAGAGCAAGGGCTCCGTCACGGCGACGAGATCGCGCTCGGCTCGACGCGCGCGCGCTACGACGACGGCTCGGGGCCGCTGCCTCCGCCGGCGATCGGTCCGGGCGCGGTGCAGAACGCGCCGCCGCAGCAACAGCAACAAGGCGCCTGGCAGCAGCAACAGCCGCCGCCGATGCCGCAGCAGCAGTTTGGCGGCCCTGTCTCGTCGGCCTCGTCGGCGCAGCGTCCGACGCCCGCCGCGTATCCCTACTCGAACCCCGTCCCCTCGCACCCGCAGTCGCAGCAGGGCCAGCACTCTCAGCACGCGCAACCGCCGTCGTACGCGCAGTCGCATCAACCGCCGGGGCATCCCCACATGCCACCGATGCAGTCGCCGCAAGCGACGTCGCTCATCGGCCACCGTCCGCCGAGCTTCAGCGGAACGCGCGTCGACGTGCTCGAGGCCGCGCGCGCGATCGGCACGCAGATCGCCGCGCAGACCAAGGGCTTCGCGCCGTTCGATCAAGTGATGCACGACGGGCAGCAGCTCCGCCTCGACTACGAGCGCCTCCGCATCACGTGGGAGCTGACGCGCGACATCGGGATGGAGCGTGATCTCGACAAGCTGCTCGAGAAGATTCTGCTCGCGCTCTTCAAGTTCGTGAACGCGGACCGCGGCGTCATTCTCCTCCGCGAAGACGACGGCACGCTCCACCCGCGCGCCGCGCGCCGACGCGACGGCACCGACGCGCCGATCCAAATCAGCTCGACGATCTTGAGCCACGTCATCCGCGAGAAGGCCAGCGTCCTCACCCACGACGCGTCGATGGACTTTGCCGCGTCCAAAGGCAAATCGATGATCCTGAATCGGATCTCGAGCGCGATGGTCGTGCCGCTCCTTCACGAGAAGGAGAAAGACGTGCTCGGCGCGGTGTGGCTCGACTCCGAGTCGCTCGCGCAGTTCCAGCCGAAGGATCTCGAGATCATCACCGCGGTCGGATCGCAGGCCGCGATGTTCATCGAGAACACGCTCCTCGCGAAGAAGGTCGAGCAAGAGATCATCGTGCGCGACCGCTTCTCGCGTCTCGTCGCGCCCAACGTCGCCGAGCAGATGATCAGCGGCAAGCTCCAGGTGAAAAAGGGCGGGCAGCTCATTCAAGAGTGCTCGGTCTTCAACAGCGACATCCGCGGCTTCACGT
>JAYVXB010000206.1:0-6986 GCA_043785585.1 Deltaproteobacteria bacterium
GCGATCTCAACGCGCTCGTGCAGAGCTTCACGTTCGTGAAAGGGAAGGGAGACTTCCTGATCGGCGCGCCCCCGTTCGCCGAACCAACGCCCGAACCAACGCCCGAACCGACGCCCGCGAACGTCATCCTCGCGCCGGAGCCGTCGGTGATCATCGCGCCCGAGCCCGCCTCGATCGTCACGCCCGATCCGCCCGCGTCCGGGCGCGCGTCGCATCCGCCGATCTCGGCACCGATCAGCAGCCAAGCACCGACGTCTCTCCGCAATCCGCGCCCTCACCTCACGCCGCTCCTCCTCGGCGCCGACGAGGCGCGCGAGCGCGAGGACTGGGACGAGGCGCTCGACGCGTTCAAGAAAGCGCTGATGCTGGTCGAAGCGGGCGACGCGCCGATGCGCGCGACGATCTACGCGGACATCGGCGAGGTGAAGCGACTCCAGGGGAAGCCGCGCGAGGCCGAGCTGAACTACGAGAAGGCGCTCGGCGCGGTACCGACGCACAAACGATCGCTCGCGGCGCTGATCGAGATCGCGACCGAGAACAAAGAGCAGAAGCGCGTCGTCGACCTACGAAAGCGAATGCTCCCCGCGCTGAAGAACGACGCCGAGCGCGCGACCGAGCTCGCGCGAATCTCCGACATCTACGCGACCGAGCTCAAGGACCCGCGCGGCGCGATCGAGAGCCTCGAGCGCGCGACGGCGCTTCGTCCGGGCGACGTCGCGCTCTTGCAGAAGCTCCGCGCGCTGTTCGAGTCGCTCCAACGTTGGCCGCGCGTCGCCGACGTTCTCGGTGCGATCGCGGACACGATGGACGCGGGGAAGGCGCGCGCCGAGATTCGCTTCGAGCGCGCCGACGTGATGCTCGCGCGCCTCCGCGACGAAGCGCGCGGCGTCGAGCTGCTCGAGCACGCGCTCGAGGACGATCCCACGCACGACAAAGCGCTCCACGCGCTGGTGTCCGTCCGCACGGCGCGGCAAGAGTGGCAGACCCTCGATCTCTTCTACGGCAAATTCATCGATCGCCTCGCGCGCCTCGGCGACAAGGATCGCGCGTGGGACGCGTGCCGCAAGCTCGCCGTTCTTCGGCGCGACAAGCTGCGTGACGGCGCGGGCGCGCTCGAGGCGTTCACCGGCGCGCTCGAGTGCAAGCCGCTCGACGTCGACACGCGCGCGATGCT
Organism: Deltaproteobacteria bacterium; assembly: GCA_043785585.1. Taxonomy (GTDB): domain Bacteria; phylum Myxococcota_A; class Polyangia; order Polyangiales; family Polyangiaceae; genus JBBQXV01. The sequence goes on from JAYVXB010000206.1 coordinate 1,175, forward strand.
CGCGGAGCTCTACTTGGCGAAGGGCGACGAGGCGGCCGCGCTCGGCGAGTTCGAGATGATCGCGGTGCACGCGCCGACACGCGCGTCGACGTTCGCGCGTCTCTTCGCGCTGCACTCGCGCGCCGGGCGTCGCGATCGCGCGTGGCTCGCCGCGCAAGCGCTCGTCGAGCTCGGATCGACCGACATGGATCACGAGCTCGCGGCGGATCAGTTCCGCCCCGACGGGCAGATCCGTCCGAGGAGCAAGCTCGAGGACGCGGAGTGGGACACGTGGCTGCGCGCGCCGGGCGCCGACGACGTCGTGACGGGGATCCTCGGCGCGATCGTCCCCGCGGCCGTGAAGATGCGCGTCGCCGAGCTGCGCGACACGAAGAAGCTCGTGACGCTCGATGCGGCGAAGCTCCAGTCGCCGAAGAGCACCGCGTCGGTCGTGCGTTCGTTCGTCTGGGCGAGCCACGTCCTCGGCGTGACGCTCCCGGATCTGTACGTGATGGACAACATTCCGGGCGGGGTCGCCGCAGCGCAAGTCGAGCGACCCTCGACCGCGGTCGGTCCGGATGTCCTCCGCGACGTGACGACACAAGAGCTCGCGTTCGTCGTCGGTCGCCACCTCGCGTACTACCGTCCCGAGCACTACGCGCTCGTCTTCTTTCCGTCGCTCCAAGAGCTGACGACGTTGTTTCTCGCGGCGGTGAAGGTCGCGCTGCCGGAGGTGCCGGTGCCGATCGCGCTCGGCGAGACGGTCGCGCGCATGCGCAAGGCGCTCATCAAGCACGCGTCGCTGCAAGAGCGCGAGTGGCTCGAGTTCGCGGTGAAGGCGCTCGAAGAGCGCGGCGGGCGGGTCGATCTCGGCGCGTGGGTGAAGAGCGTCGAGCTGTCGGCCGGGCGCGCGGGGTTTCTCTTGTGCGGCGATCTCGAGGTGGCGTTGAAGTGGATCAAGCGCGAGTCGCGCGCGATCGCCGAGCTCACGTCGGAGGATCGTCGGCGCGATCTGCTCGCGTTTTCCGCATCCGCCGAGCTCGCCGCGCTGCGCGAGAAGCTCGCCGTGGGGGCGACGTCGAGCACACATCCACCGCCTCCACCTTCAGCGGAGCCATCGTCGGGATCTTCATAAGACGCGCTGACGAGCGCTCGTAGGAGTGCGAGAATCGACGGAGATGAGTCGTCCGCATCTCCTCTTCGTGTGCGTTGCTCTCGTCGGTTCGACCGCGTGCGGACTCGACATCACCGGCTCTGCGGATGGCGTCGCGGGCGACGACGGCGGCGGCGTCGCGATCCGCGACGGATCGATCGGCGACGCGTTCGGCGGCAGCGACGGCGCGACGTCGGTGGACGGAGGCGCGTCGGACGTGACGTCTCCTCCGCTCGATGCGCCGGCGGGCACGTGCACTCCGAACGGGACGGTGTCGTGCTTCGCGCCTCCGAGCGGATGGACCGTCGTCGCGTTCGCGCCTGGCGCGCAGACCGCCGCGTGCCCCGCGCCGTTCTCCGCGACGCAGAGCGACGTCGAAGAAGGGCCGACCGCCAACAACGCGTGCCGCTGCGATCCGTGCACCGTCACCTCGCCCCCGTCGTGCGTCACCGGATCCATCGGCTCGGCCTACGACAGCGACGCGCTTCATCTCTGCCTCCTCCCCGGCAACACGATCGCCAACAGTCCCGGCGGTGGATGCATCGCGGGGAACTACAACATTGCACCGGACGTGAAGCTCACGCCGCCCGGTGCGGCCGGCGGCGGTTGCACGTCCACGCTGTCGAAGCACAAAGAGGCGTTCACGTTCGCAGCGAAGGGGAGAGCGTGCGCCGCGTCGAGCCCCGCGTCGGCGGGCTGCACGAACGGCATCTGCGCGCCGGCGAAGCCCCCTGCGCCCTTCGCGATCTGCATCGCGTTGCCCGGCGTTCAGGCCGTGTGCCCGTCGCCGTTCACGGTCAAGCACGTCGTGGGCACCGACGTGACGTTCGACTGCGCGGCCCAGTGCGGGTGCACGGTGAGCGCGCAGTGCAGCGGCTCGCTGTCGTTTTATTCGGACGACCAGTGCATGGACAACGCCATCGCGATCGCCGCCGACGACGGGTGCCACCCCTCCGGAGCATCCCAGGGCATGTACCGCTCGTACAAGTACCGCGCGTCGGCGACGAACGTGGCGTGCGCGTCCGTAGCTCCCGCGCCGCCGGCGAACGTTCAGCTCGTCGGCATGACGACGATCTGCTGCGCGCAGTAGTCGTCGACGCGCGTCACGCGCGGTCTTCGACCGGCCCGGTCATCAGGTGCTTCACGATCATCTCCGGTGACTGCGCGGTGAGCACACCTTCGGTCAGCGCGCGAAAGATCGGCGTGCGCACGCCGCGTCGATCGCCCCACGCCGTCACACGCGGGATGAGCTCGACGGCCTCGACGCGCTGCTTCGAATCGCGCATCGCCTCCGCGACGGTCTTCCCCTTGGCGAGCGCTTCGCCGAGCGCGACCTCGGGCCGCTCGTGCTGCGAGATCGACGCGAGCAGATCGCCGTAGCCCGCGAGCCCGAGCAGCGTCTTCTCGTCGCCGCCCGCCGCCGCCGCGAGGCGCGCGGCCTCTTGGATCGATCGCGCGATCACCGCCGCCGACAAACCGGCACCGAGTCCGGTCCCTTGCGCAAAGCCGACGCCGATCGCGAGGCAACCCACGAGCGCGCTCGCCCACTCGAGGCCGCGCAGATCCTCCGTCGTGTAGAGGCGCAGCGACGGCGAAACGAACGCCGCGCACACCGCCTGGTTCACCTCGGGGTAGTGCGAGCCGCAGACCATGACGCTCGGTCGCCCCATCAGCAGATCGTCGGCGAGCGCGGGACCGCCGAGCGCGCCGATGCGCCGCGCGGGTGTCTCTTGCCGGAGGACATCGCTGATCGTCTCGAGATCGTCGCCGACGAGGCCGCGCACGCCGTGCACGACGTAGTGGCGCCCGTCGATCGCGTCGCCGAGATCGCGCGCGACCTCGCGCACGTGCTGCGACGGCACCGCGAGAAAGACGAGCCGCGCGCGTTCGGCGAGCTCGCCGAGATCGTGCGCCTGCTCGACGCCTTTGGGGAGCGCGCCTTCGAGCGAACGTCGCGAGTAGATGAGCGTCGGCGACTCGTCGGTCCCCGTTCGCGCGGCCGCCGCCGCGAGCGCGAGGCCCCACGCTCCACCACCGACGATCGCGACGCCGCTCCGATGCATGGCGGCGATACTACACCGTCAGCCGCCGCTCCCGTTCCTGAGGTAGCTGCCGCGTCCGGTCGGCCAAGGCATGCACGCGACGCCCGAGCCGGGCACCGTGAACACGTCGGTCCCGTGATCGAACGTCGTGACGAGGATCTCGAGCGTGCCGTCGCCGTCGACGTCGGCGATCGTCGGCGCCGCGGGGACGCCGATGCCGTTCCCGTCCATCGCCTGCTTCGGCAACGTCACGTCGAAGAGGAGCGCGCCGGTGTTCGCGAGCACGACGATGCGCCCGCCGTTCGCTTGCAGCGAGTACACGCCGAAGACGAGCTCCGGAATGCCGTCCTTGTTCAAGTCGGCGATGACGACCTCGCTCGCGAACGTCCTCGGTGCCCCCTTCGCGTAGTCGAACCGCCACAGCTGCTTGCCGTCGGGACCGATCGCGTAGACGTACCCGTCGTTGATCGGAGCCACGATCTCCGGCTTCGCGTCGCCGACGATGTTGACCGTCGTCGGCGCGGGGATTCCATCGGGCGGGTAGTAGTCGCCCGAGGCGCGCACGGCCGGCTTGTCGCTGAAGGGGAGCGTCTCGAACCCGGGCATCCGTCGCGCCGCGCGCGATCCATCGCCGTGCGCGCCTTGCAGCACGACGAACGCGAAGCCCTGCGTCTCGTACGGCTCGTGCATCTCCGCGTTCGGGATCGCGACGACCTCGTTCTTCCCGTCGCCGTCCATGTCGACGATGTTCGGCGGCGACGCGGTGAACTGAAGCCACATCGTCGTCTTCACGTCGGGCCACGGATCGGTGTGCCCATTGTAGTGATCGTTCTCGACCTTGAAGTCGAACCATCGAATGAACTGCCCCCAGCCCATTCGCTTGTTCACGTACATGTTCTGCGGGTTCGAATAGAACGGCGACGCGAGGACGGACGTGCCGTCGGGTTTGAAGACGTTGATCTGGTGGTTGTCGTACGTCGTGACGATCTCGAGCAAGGGATCGTCGTCGAGGTTCCCGATGCCGACGTTCTCGCCGTAGCAGCCGTACCCGTGGTTCCCCTGGCCGTTGAAGTCGGCGTCGTGCCCCGCGCCGCTCGCGGTGTCGTAGCGCGGCCATGCGGGGGTGACGGCAGCGCCCGCGGGTTGGAAGAGCTTGCCGTCGTGACGGAAGACGAAGACCTGCGCGCCGGTCGGCGACGTGTTCGTCGTCGTGACCACGACCTCGATCTTCCCGTCGCCGTCGAGATCGCCCGCCGCCATCCCGCGCGCTTCGGGATCCTGTCCGCTGCTGCTCGTGCTCGCGGTCCACTTCGTCGTGAGCGCGCCGTTCTTGAAGTCGTACGCGGCGACCGTCCCCTTGTTGCCGCCGACGACGATCTCCTTGGCGCCGTCGCCGTCGAGATCGGCCACGACCGCAGGCGCGTAGACGCGTCCTTGCGTCGCGGTCGCCTTCGCGAGCTGCTTGCCGGCCGCGTCGTAGACGAACGTGCTGTAGAACGGCAGCACGATCTCCTTCTTGCCGTCGCCGTCGAGATCGACGACCGCGGGCGAGCTGAACCAGCCGGTCTCACCGGTCGCGAGGTTGCGAACGAACGTCGGCATCTGCACGGCGGCGGTGCCGTTCTCGCTCTTGCACGCGGACGTCGGCGCGATCGATCCGTCGCCGAGCACCGTGCCGCCTTCGCGCGGCGGACCGCCGTCGTCGCCGCCTGCGTTTCCGCTGCTCCCCGAGTCGCCGCCGCACGCAGCGAACGATGCGAGCACGACGAGTGACGTGGCACCGATGACCCCGAGCACGCGCATGGTCGACCTCCCCACGGAAGCGTATCCTGTTCGCGCGCATGGGCTACATCGATACGATTCGGCGCGTCACGTCGTCGGACTACGCGGGCGCGACGCAAGAAGAGCGCGATCGCGCGGCGCGAGACGTCATCGAGATCGGCTCGTTCGCGTGCGCGGGCCTCGTGCTCCAGCCGGTGCCGGTGATCGAGCAAGCGGTGCTCCCGGTGCAGATCGGCATGATCGGCGCGCTCGCGCACGTCTACGGCAAGGAGCTCTCGCGGAAGAAAGCGCGCGAGGTGATCCTCGATCTCGCGGCGATCACCGGCGTGTCGATCATCGGACGGCAGGCGTTGACGACGATCGCGAAGGTGCTGCTCCCCGGCTTCGGCGGCGTGCTCGGCGCGCCCTACGCGTTCTCGGTCACCTGGGGCACGGGCTTCGCCGCGGTGAACTATTTCCGAAGCGGCAAGCGCCCCGACAAAGAGAAGATCCGCGAGGTGTTCGAGCGCGAGCGCGCGCGGAGCACCGCGACCTACTCGGAGGAGAAGGCGCGCGCGAATCGGCCTGCCGATGGAGAGGTCGACTCCGAGTGAGGGCCGGGCTTCGCGTGCGGGCGCTCCTCGTCGCGTTGGGCGATCGAGTCCTTCGCGCGAGCGATCCGTGGATCGGGCGGCGCTTGCGCGCGTGGCTCGGGGAGCAGGCGGACCAAGGGCGGCTCGCGCTCGACGGGACGACGTTGCGGATCGTCGGGGCGAAGATCCCGCTCGGCGCGCGCTTCTCGCTCGGTGACGTGCGGATGGGGCTCTCCGACGTGATCGGCCTCGTCGCACGCGGCGAGACGCGGGTGCGCGTCGAT
>JAYVXB010000207.1:0-20601 GCA_043785585.1 Deltaproteobacteria bacterium
GAGCAGATCCTCCGCTCCGACGTCGATCCCGGTGACGTGCGCGAGCGTCGCGCCATCACCGTGATGTTCGCCGACCTGCGAGGCTTCACGCCGATGGTCGAGCGGCTTCCGCCCGACGTGCTCGCGGCGGTCCTGAACCGTTGGTTCGACGAGGTCGCGCGGATCGCGTTTTCGCACGGCGGCACCATCGACAAGTTCATCGGTGACGCGGCGATGATCTTCTTCGGCGCACCCGAAGCGCTCGGCGAGCGTGAACAGGCGACACGCTGCGTGCGGATGGCGCTCGAGATTCAACGTCGCGTGCGCGAGCTCGGCGACGAGTTCGTCGCGCTCGGTACAGGCGCGCCGCTCGAGGTGCGAATCGGCATCGCGTCCGGTCCCGCGACCGTCGGATCGTTCGGCGCTACGCATCGCGCGGACTACACCGTCGTCGGTGCCGTGGTGAATCGCGCCGCACGTCTCGAGCCGCTCGCGCCCCCCGGCGGCGTCCTCGTCGACGAGGAGACGCACGCGCTCATCGCCGACACCTTCACGACGGAGCCGGCGGGCGAGGTCACGCTGAAGGGCTTCGCGCGCGCCGTCCACGCCTATCGAGTGCTATAGCGCCGGACGTGAGCACCCTCCCGCGCGAGCTCGTCGTCGACGTCGATCTCCTCTGTCTCGATGCCGGCAACTGCATCATCTTCCTCGACCACGCGCGGATCGCGACGCTGTCGACGGAGGCCGGCGTTCCGATGGACGCGGCGACGCTCATCGCGACCGAAGGCGAAGCGAAGCTCGCGCAAGAGCGGGGCGCGCTGGCGGACTTCGCGTGGGGACAGAAGGAGCTGCCGGGCGCGAGCGGTTGGGGAAAGATGATCGGGACGACGCTGCTTCGTGCGGGCTTTCCGCGCGAGCGCATCGCAGCGTTCATCGAGTCGCTCTGGATCGAGCACGTGCGTCACAACCTCTATTCGATCGTCCCCGAAGGCCTCGGCGCGGCGCTCGACGAGGTGCGCGCGCGCGGCGTGCGCGTCGTCGTCGTGAGCAACTCGGAGGGGATGCTCGAGCGGCTGTTCACCGAGCTTGCGATCCTCCAGCACTTCGACGCCGTCGTCGACAGCGGCAAGGTCGGCGTCGAGAAGCCCGATCCTCGCATCTTCGAGATCGCGCTCGCTCGCTTCGGAGTGGCGCCGTTGCGCGCTCTCATGCTCGGCGACACGTTCGCGACGGACATCGTCGGGGCGCGCGCGGCGGGCATTCGCGCGGCGCTCGTCGATCCGCACGAGCACATGGGGCTGCGCCATCGCGACGTGCCGCGCGTTCCGGGAATCGTCGAGGTCGCACGCGCTATCCTAGACGCGCGGTGAACTTCCTCCTTCATCACCACCTCGCGACGCGCGATCTCGGCGCACCCGCAGCGGCGGCGGGCGCGATGCTGCCGGATCTTTGGCGCATGGCCGATCGCCGCGTCTTCGCGCGCGAGGTCGACGGAGCGGGGGAGAACGCGACGGTGCGCGTGGTGCTCGCCGGGATCGATCACCACGCGGAGATCGATCGATGGTTCCACGCGGCGCCCGTGTTCAAGAGCGGCGAGCGCGCCACGTTCGACGCGCTCCGCGGCGCGAGCGGCGCTCCTCGTCTCGGTCTCTTCGCGCACATCGCGTGGGAGCTCTGCCTCGACGGCGCGCTCCTGCGAAGCGTCGGCCTCGCGGTCATGCTCGACGCGCTCCGCGAATCGATCGCCGCCATACGCCCCGACGCGCACCGTCGCGCCGCCGAGCTGCACCACTTCGCGCGCGTCGAGCGCACCGACGACGACCGCGGACTCTTCGAGCGCCGCATCGATCGCATCCTCGACGAGCTCTCGCGCGGCCCTTGGATCGAGGGCTACATGACCGGCGACGGCATCGCCGCGCGCCTCGAAGCGGTGCGGGCACGCCTGCGTTTTCCAGCGTTCACCACCGAAGAGCGCAGCGACGTCGCGGCCGCGTTCGAGCGCCTTCGAAGACGCGCGGACACGGCCGTCTCGGAGATCCTCGGCAAGTGATAAAAGAGGAGCCCCCCATGCCCAAGCACCTCATCGCGCTCCTCCCAGGCGACGGAATCGGCCCCGAGGTGATCGCGCAAGCGCGCCGCGTCCTCGAGTACTACCGCGACGCTCGCGGCTTCGACCTCGACTTATGGGCGCTCGACCTCGGCGCCGATCGCTTTCTCCGCGACGGTACGACGTTCCCGAAAGAGGTCGCCGATCGCATTCGAGACGAAGCGAGCGCCGTCGTCCTCGGCGCGCTCGGCGATCCGCGCGCGTCGCTCGACTACGCCCGCGACATCCTCTTCGGTCTCCGCTTCGGGCTCGACCTCTACGCCAACGTTCGCCCCGTGAAGGCGCTCGACGATCGCCTCGTCCCGCTGAAGAACCGCGGCGCGAAGGACGTCGACATCGTCGTCTTCCGCGAGAACACCGAGGGCATTTACGTCAACATGGGCGGCAACTTCAAACGCGGCACGCCCGACGAAATCGCGATCAACGAGGACATCAACACACGCAAAGGCGTCGAGCGTTTGATCCGCGCCGGCTTCGAGCACGCGAAGCGCCATGGTCACAAGGTCGTCCACATGGCCGACAAGTCCAACGCGATGGCGTACGCGCACGGCCTTTGGTACCGCGCGTTCTTCGAGATCGCGAAGGAGTACCCGGGCATCGAGCCGAAGCACGTCTACGTCGACGCGCTGTGTCTCTACATGATCCAAGATCCGTCGCAGTTCAAAGTGATCGTGACCTGCAACTTGTTCGGCGACATCGTGACCGACCTCGGCGCCGCGCTCCAAGGCGGCCTCGGAATGGCCGCGAGCGCGAACGTGCACGCGAGCGCGCAAGCGAGCGTGGGGGACAAACCGCGCGTCGCGATGTTCGAGCCGGTGCACGGAAGCGCGCCGCCGCTCGCGGGGAAGGATCTCGCGAACCCGCTCGCGAGCGTGCTGACGGTCGGGATGATGCTGACGCACCTCGGCTTCGCGAAAGAAGAGGCGCGCCTCGAGGGGATCGTCGCGCGAGCGATCGCGGAACGACGTTGCACGCGCGACGTCGGCGGCGAGCTCGGCACGCGCGCCGTCGGTGACTGGGTGATGAACGAGCTCGGTCACGCGTTCGCATGAAGTCGTTCGCGCTCTTCGCAGCGTTCGCGATGCTGGTCGCGTGCTCGCGACAAGCCGAGCCCGAGTCGACGACGAGCACGCCCTCGCCCTCGCCCACGCCCTCGCCCTCGCCCACGCCCACGCCCACGCCCACGCCCTCGCCTTCGCCCACGCCCACGCCCACGCCCTCCACCGACGACCCCGCCCTCTCCTCCTTCTGCGCCGACGCGTACGGCGCCGACCTCGAGCAGCTCCGCAAGAAATGCTCCCCCGACGAGCTCGCCGCGCCCGAAGGAATGACGCGCACCGCAGCCAAGCTCTGCACGCGCGACCTGACGCAGCTCGCCTCGCGAAAAAACTCGACGTTCGATCCCGCGCTCGCCAAGCAATGCGTCGCCGCGATCAAGAACGCGCCAGAAAAGAAACCGATCGAGGGCGAGACGTTCTTCTCGCGCCCGCCTTGCGATCTCGTCGTCACAGGCAAGGTCGCCGAAGGAGGCGCGTGCCGATGGCCGCCCGAGTGCAAGGACGGCCTCGCGTGCGACGGGTACAAAGTCGGCGTCGACGGCGCGTGCAAGAAGCTCGCGGCGATCGGCGCGAAGTGCTCCGCGCAAGCGTTCGGCGGCGTCTTCAACGAGATGGCGCTCGCGCTGCACCACGGACCGTGCGTGAAGGGCGCGTACTGCGAGGCGGGCACGTGCGTCGCGCGAGGCGCCGCGGGCGCGCCGTGCGCGAGGACGAGCACCTGCGCGGACGGGCTCACTTGCTACATGAGCAAATGCAGCAAGGGCGGCCTCGCGGCGGCGGGCGGCGCCTGCTCGCGAACGGCGGACTGCGCGCTCGCCCTCTATTGCGACACGGCGACGAACGCGAACGGTAAATGCGCCGAGAAGAAGAGCGCAGGGTCTGTGTGCACGAACGACGAGTGCAAAGGCTATTGCGACATTCCGAAGAACGAGAAAACGGGAAAGTGCCTGTCGACCTGCGGATCGGGGTGAACGATGGCAAAGGCGATCTCGTATGCGCACGGTGTGACGACGACGCCGCTCCTCGGCGAAACGATTGGCGAGAACCTTCGCCGCACGGTCGAGCGCTTCGGCGATCGCGAAGCCCTCGTCGTGAGGTCGCAGGGGTACCGCGCGACGTACAGCCAGCTGTGGGACGCGACGACGACGATCGCGCGCGGCCTCGTCGCGCTCGGCGTCGGCCGTGGCGATCGCGTCGCGATCTGGTCGCCGAATCGCTTCGAGTGGGTCGTCGTGCAGTACGCGACGGCGCGCATCGGCGCGGTGCTCGTCAACATCAACCCGGCGTACAAGACCGCCGAGCTCGAGTACGTGCTGAAGCAATCGGGCGCGAGCGTTTTGCTCCTCGCGCGCGCGTTTCGACAGAACGACTACGTCAAGATGCTCGCCGAGGTGCGCACGCGCTGCCACGAGCTTCGCGTCACGCTCGTCCTCGACGACGACTGGGCGATGCTCGAAGAGTCGGGGCGCCACGTGACCCCCGAGATCCTCGACGACCGCGAGCGTGCGCTTCAATTCGACGACGCGATCAACATCCAATACACGTCCGGCACGACGGGCTTTCCCAAGGGCGCGACGCTCTCGCACCACAACATCCTCAACAACGGATTTTTCGTCGGCGAGACGCTGCGCCTGACGGAGGCCGATCGCGTCTGCATCCCGGTGCCGTTCTATCACTGCTTCGGAATGGTCCTCGGCAACCTCGCGTGCACGTCGCACGGCGCGGCGATGATCATCCCGGGCGAAGCCTACGATCCGCTCTTGTGCCTCGAAGCCGTCGCGGCGGAGAAATGCACGGCGCTCTATGGCGTGCCGACGATGTTCATCGGCGAGCTGGATCATCCGCGCTTCGACGAGTTCGATCTCTCGACGCTTCGCACCGGGATCATGGCGGGCTCGCCGTGCCCCGTCGAAGTGATGAAGAACGTCGTCGCGCGCATGCACATGCGCGACGTCACCATCTGCTACGGCATGACCGAGACGTCGCCCGTCTCGACGCAGACGACCGCGGACGATCCGCTCGACAAACGCGTCGGCAGCGTCGGGCGCGTCCATCCGCATGTCGAGGTGAAGATCGTCGATCCCGAGAGCCGCGCGATCGTCCTGCGTGGAAAATCAGGCGAGCTCTGCACGCGCGGCTACAGCGTGATGATCGGCTACTGGAAGAGCGACGAGGCCACGCACACTGCGATCGATCCATCGCGGTGGATGCACACCGGCGATCTCGCGACGATGGACGAAGAGGGCTACGTCAACATCGTCGGGCGCATCAAAGACATGATCATCCGCGGCGGGGAGAACGTGTACCCACGCGAGATCGAAGAGTTCCTCCACACGCACGCGGGCGTCAGCGAGGCGCAAGTCATCGGCGTGCCGAGCGAAAAGTACGGCGAAGAGGTGATGGCGTGGGTGCGCACGCGGCCGGGCTTCACGCTCACCGACGCCGAGATGATCGCGTTCTGCACGGGAAAGATCGCGTCGTACAAGATCCCCCGCCACTGGCGCTTCGTGGAAGAGTTTCCGATGACCGTCACGGGCAAGGTGCAGAAGTTTCGGATGCGCGAGATCGCCGTGCAGGATCTCGGGCTTCACGACGCGGCGTCGACGAAGACGGCATAGCCTTCTCTGTCATCCCGAGCGAAGCCCAGGACCCCCCGTTCAGCGCACGCGCAGCCCTAGCTCGCGCAGCTCGCTCTCCCGAAGCGGCAGCTCCTCGGCGAGGAAGAACTCGTCGAGCTGCGGCGGCTCGACGTGCGTGCCCGCGAGCATCGCGTGCGCCTGCCCGCGGTGATGGATCTGGTGCTCGAACAGATGAAGCAACACGAGGCCCACGGTCTCGACCTGGGTGTGGTTGTTTCGGCGCGCGAGATCGACCTTCACGTCGAGCGCCGCTTCGTCCTTCAGCCCCGCGACGAACGCGACGAGCTTCGCGTCGACCGCCGCCTGCGCCGCGCGCAGCGCTTCGAAGTCGTGGAAGCGCTCCTCGTTCTCGAAGATCGATCGCCCGCGCCCACCTCGCACGAGCGCGTCGAGGTAGTACTCGTCGACCCACGCGTTGTGGACCAGCGTCGCGTGGATCGACGGGAAGAAGCTCGTTCGCTTCGCGCGCAGGTCGGAATCCGAAAGCTTTGCGCACGCGCGGTAAAACCGCAGGTTGGCCCAGGCGTTGTTTTCCGCCATGCCGAGGAGAATCGAGAGCGACGTCATGCGCTCTTTCTACCCAAGCCGCGCCAATCTGCGTGTGTCGAAAAGCGGTCGCTCCTTTTTTTCGCCGGCGCGGGAACCTTTACGGCTCCTTGCTGTCCGGCAAAGGGAGCGACCTTTTCTTCGTCGACTGTAGCTGTCTATCCCACACCACCGTTCACGACCGCGTCACCCGAGCAGGGGACGAAGCGCGCCGCGATCGGTTGGATCGTTTGTCTGTGACGCTCGTCTGACTAAGCTCAAAGGGAAGGGTGAAGACGAAGATGAGTTTGCGAGCATGGAATGTGGCGGTGTTGGCAGCGGCGTTGGGCCTGTGGCTCGCGAGCGGTACGCAGCGCGAGAAGCCGGTCATGACGCAGGCGAAATCCGACACCGTGCGCGTGCTCGAAAACCAAGTCGCCGCGCACCCCACCGACGCCAAGGGTGTGATGGCGCTCGCGCAGGCGTACATCGACGCGCAGAGCCCGGGGCTCGCGGTCGCGGTCATCGAAGGCTCGCCGACGGATGTGCGTGCGAATGCCAAGGTCGATCATCTGTATGCGCGCGCGCTCGTCGCGCAGGGCCGCAACCAGGACGCGCTCGTCGCCGAGCGTCGTGTGCTCGCGACCTGCTCGACCGACTCGTGCGACGCGTTCCTCATCGCATCGGCCACGCGCCGCGCGGACATCCTGCAGGAGCTCGTCAACCTCGGCGTCGAGGACTCGCAGGCGCAGCCCGAAGCTTCGCGCATCGCCTATCACAACGCCACGCGCCAAGTCGGCCTCCGCCAGTAACGTCAACGCTTCTACCTTCTCCTCACGCACCCCGCCGATACGACAGTGAGCCAGGTGCGCGACAGCGCCGGCAGCGCAGTGCAGATTGCTACCGACGGAGATACGGCCGTCTTGAACGCGTGAACGCTCGATCGGTTGCGGCTGTCGCGACGCTGGCACTCGTTGCCGGAAGCCTGGGGTGCGCCGCGCACAGGATTCACACGAAGGTCGATCCCGCCGCGAACCCGGGCGATTCGAAGGACGACGCGGACCTCTTCGGTCCGCCGCAGCGCTTCGCGGTCGCGGTTCCGGACGATGCGATCGTGCGCGTCGTCGGTCCGCAGATGACGTGCTCGGGCGTGCTCATCGCCGAGGATCGCGTGATGACGGCGCATCACTGCCTCGTCGAGCGTGGCCCGCGCGGCGAGTTCACGACGAAGGTCGTCGCGGCGAAGAAGGTGCAAGTCGAGCTCGGTGGCGACTACTTGCCGTGGGCGACAGTGGGTCTCAAGGCGATCGTGACGCCGCCGTGTGGCGAAGCGGGGGGGCGCGGCGACATCGCGGTGCTTGTCCTCGAACGAAAGCTCGTCGGCCTCGCGACGATGACGCCGCGCCTCGAGCAACCGCCGAAGCGCGGAGAGATGATCGAGCCCGCGGGCTTCGGACGATGCGCGGCGTCCGCGGCGGGGATTCGCCGGCGTCATCGCGAAGGCGGGCCGATTCAATCCGTGCAGCCGGGGACGTTCGAGCTGAGCGCCGCGATTTGTCCGGGCGACTCGGGCGGCCCGGTCGTCGCGCATGGATCGAACGACGTCGTCGGCATCGTGAGCTTGAGCGCGATGGATCACGACGAGTCGACGCGCGCGCTCTCCGTCATGGCGCGCATCGACTCGTTCCGCTCGGTGTTCGTCTATGCGCGCGCAATTTCCGACGGCGCGGATCCGGGCGACTTGCCGCCACTCAGCTGCGAGCCGTAGTACCTTCGCGGCGTGAGCCAACGACCTGCCGGGTTCGAGTCGCCTCCCGAAGCGCTCGTCGAGAACGGCCGCCAACGTCTGGGTCGCTTCGACGGTCCTCCCGAGCGCGCGAACCTGCTCGACGCGGACTACAAAGGATTGCCGCGGCCGCTGCGCTGGTTGCGGCTCAAGGAGTGGCAGGCGTTTCAGATCGCGACGCCGCGCCTCTTCGTCAACGTCGCGCTGTTCAACGCAAAGCTCATGGCGCTGTTGCAGGCCAAGATCTACGACCGAACGCTCGGCAAGAAATTCATTCACGAGTGGAAGCTCAGCCCCACGGCGTTCAAGATCGCCGACCAGCTCCTCGACTCGACGAATCGATACCGAGATCGCCGCGGCATGATGGCGTTCACGAACCGCATCGCCAAAGGCCGAGTCGAGATCGAGATCGATCTGCCGACGAGCAGAGACGCTCCACGCATCAACGGCCACGTCGTCGTTCACACCGACCGCGGTGCGTCGCAGGTCGTGAGCCTGCCGTTCCCTGGCGACGGCGGGATGTATTCGCACAAGGGAATGTTCCCCGTGGAGGGCGAGCTCACCGTCGGCGACGAAACGCATCGCCTCGCCGTCGGCGACTCGGTCGCGCTCATGGACGATCACAAGGGGTACTACCCGCACGTGATGCAATGGGACTGGGTGACGAGCGCGACGCACGATGCAGGCGGCCGCACGGTCGGGTTCAACCTGACGCGCAACCAGTGCCGCGATCCCGAGACGTACAACGAGAACTGCGCGTGGATCGGTGACCGCATCGGGCGACTCCCCGCGGTCACGTTCGAGCGCGAACGCGAGCGACAGCCCGGCGAACGCTGGCGGATCAAGGATCGCGAGGGTCGCGTCGACGTCGTCTTCGAGCCGACGGTGCCGGGCGACGTGAAGGTCAACGCGATCATCGTCGAGAGTCGCTACCGCGGTCCGTTCGGAAAGTTCGCGGGGCGGCTCGAGCCGGAAGGGCTCGAGCCGATCTCCGTCGACGGTTGGTTCGGGATGGGCGAGGACTTCTGGCTCAAGTGCTGACGCGCAAGGCGGACGCGGGCACGACGCGGCGAAACCTTACGCGCTTGGTCTAGTACGCGCAGTAGTTCGGCGTGTTGGCTGCGCCTTGGACGCATCGCGACGGCGACGGGCAAATCCCCGCGGGGCACGCGCCGGTGTTGCAGTCGCTCGCCGCGCAATGCGACGGCCCCGGCGTATTCGAGCAGCACTGCGACCAGCACTCGGTGTTCGCGACGCACCCGCCGCACAAGTGGCGACCGCCGATGATCTGGCAGTCCTGCGGATTCGCGACGCCCGCGGTCTTGCAGACGACGCCGCACACGCCGCAGTTGGCGTTCGTGTTCGTGAGCACCGCGAGCCCGCCGCAGCATCGAGCGAGATCGTTGCCCGCTTCCCAGTTGAATCCCTCGGGGCATTTCTTGGTCGTGGAGCACGTGCCGTTGTTGCAGTGGTTGCAGTTGCATCCACCCGCGTAGCCGCAGACCGCGCCGGCTTCGAGTCGTGCGCACGGATCCGCGACGGCGTCCGCGTCCGCGTCCGCGTCCACGCGCGGCTCGCCGCCTGCGTCCGCGATCGCGACATCGACCGCCGTCGCGTCCACGCACCCGCCGTCGTCGGCGCACGTCGTATCCGAGGGAGCGTCGACGAAGTCGACGAGGAAGGTGCACGCCGTCCCGCCGGCGGTCACACCGACCAGCACGAGAGCCTGGAGGAAGCGGCTCCGACGTAAACGCACCGGTGAACCGTAGCAGCTCGCGCGGTCGCGCCGTGCGCGAGCGTCGTTGGGCGACTGGCACGCGACGCGGGTGACGCGTCTCGTCGTGGGTCGCTGAGTCCGTGCCTGCTGCCCTTCAGCGCGTGAGGACGATCGCGCTGTACGGCCCGAGCACGAGCGGCAGCGCGTACGGCTTTCCGTCCTTCGCACGGAGAACCGGCGTCACGGTGCCTTGCGGCGTTCCCGTGAAGTCGCTCCCGTACGCGGGCAAATCGGTGTTCACGCGTATGCGCCAAGCGTTCGCGTCGGGCACGCCGACGTCGTACGTGGTGTACGGCGTGTTCGCGAAGTTCACGACGACGAGCACGTCCTCGCCCGACGCGCCGTGGCGCCGGTACGCGAGCACCTTGCTTGCGTCGTTTCTCTGAACGATCTCGACGCCGGTGTCCGCGAGCCCGCCCGACTTGCCATCGAGGTTTCGGCGTAGGCGGATCATGTCCTTGTAGAATGCACGCACGAGCGCGCCCTCCGCGGTCGGCGCGGCGAGCGGCGCGGGCGGGCTCGTGAACGGCGCGGTCGCGAGTGACTCTTGCCCCATGAAGATCATGGGCACGCCGGGCGTCGTGAGCATCACGACCGCGCCGAGCATCGATCGCTTGCGCGCCGCGAAGCTCGTCGGGTTCCCGCCGTCGATCCGCGTCGGAATGCGCGCACCGCCGTTGCCGACGGTGTCGTGGTTCTCCAGGTAGAGGAGACGCGCGAACGCGTCGCCTCCCGACGTGCCCTCGAGCGCGCCGATCACTTGTCCGAGATCGCGCCCTGCGTCGCTCGGCGGAACGATGACGCCCGTCATCCCGTATCCAAAGCCGTCCCACTGCGCATCGAAGCCGAAGCCGCCGCTCGCGCTGCTCTGCGTGATCGCGCCGAAGCCTTTGAGATCCTCGGCGACGCTGAGCCCGTGCAGCGCGCGCACGCGATCGTTCACGCGCACGAGCAGCTCTTTTCCACCGGGCGTCGTGCCTTGTCCGTCGAGCGCGCGGATGTTCGACACCGAGTCCCAGCGAAAACCGTCGGCGCGATGCTCGACCATCCACGTGTCGACGGACGCCGCGAGCATCGTCGCGACCTCGGGTGTTGCGTAGTCCGGACGCGGTCCCCAGGGTGTCGTCGCGTACGGGCCGGCCGGGAAGAAGTAGAGCCCCGCGGAGTTGTTCGGGCAGTCGCCGTCGAAGCAGCGCAGCGGCGCTTGGCCGTAGCCGTCGGTGTGGTTGATGACGGTGTCGATCCAGACCGCGATGCCGAGCGCGTGCGCGCGATCGACGAGCGCGCGAAACTCGTCGGACGTGCCGAGCCCGGGCATCGGAGCGTGAAAGAGCTGCGGGTTGTATCCCCAAGCGTTCGCGTTGCCGCCGAACGCTTGCACCGGCATCAGCTCGATGACGTTGACGCCGAGATCGGCGAGCCCTTGCAGGGCGTCGCGTGTCGAAGCGAACGTGCCGTGCGTCGCGCCGTTGGCGACGGTGAAGCTCCCGATGTGCATTTCGTAGACGACGGTGCTGGCGCGCGCGGGTCGCGTGAACGAGGGCGTCGCCCAGGCGAACGCGTTGGGATCGACGATGCGGCAGGTGGCGCCCGCGACCTCGCGGCAGTACGGATCGATGCGTGTGATCGTGCCGCCCGCTCCGGTGAGAATGAACCGGTACGTGTTGCCCGCGTGCGCACCGGAGACGTGCGCTTCGTAGACCCCGCCGGCGATCGCCGTCATCGTCACGTCGTTCGTCGCGAAGTCGCCGCGTACGGCGGCCGCGGTCGCGTGCGGAGCCCACACCCGGAAGACCACGCCGCCCGGCTCGACGTTGCCGCCGAGGAACGGGGCAGGGACGACGTCGGCGTCGCCGCGCGCGTCGCGTGGGGAGCCGCCATCGGTGGCGATCCCCGCGTCGTCGAGCGCGCCGCTGCCGTCGATTGCGGCGTCGCGGTCGATCGTGGGGGGCACGTACGGGTTTTGGCTCGCATCGCCGCACGATGACGTCGCGAGCGGCGTCGCGAACGTGAGCGCGAGCGAAACGAGCGATGCGGTTCGATGGGGCGTCCCTCTTCGCATGGCAAATGCAGTAGCACTCGCCGACGCACGTCGTTTGCGTAGGGCCGTCAAACGCTTGCGCGTTTCCGTCGCGGCGCTCCGGGACGCCGGGGCGGCTTTCCCTCCGGCGGCAGCATCTCGAGGGCACCGTCGTCGCGACGCACCGACGACGGCGCGCGATCGAAGCGTCGCGTGAAGGCCGCCGTGAACGCCGCGAGGCTGGCGTAGCCGACGTGCGCCGCGACCTCGCCGACCGTGTGTCGTCCGCTCTGCAAAAGAAGGAGCGCGGCGTCGAGCCGTCGCTCGCGCGCGTACGCCGCAGGCGCCCTTCCGAGCTCGCGCTGGAACGCGCGGAGCAGCGTCGACTCGCTCGTCGCGGCATGCCGCGCGAGAGCTCCCACGCGAAGCGGAGCGAAGAGGTTCGCGTCGATCCATGCGCGCGCGCGTGCGACGACATCGCTCTCCTCGGTGACGACGGAAGCGCGCCTTCGCTTCTCGTCGCGCTCCGCGCAGAGAAAATAGATCTCCTTCGCGATCTCGGTCTCGAGGAAGGCGCTCGCCGCGCTCGTGTGTCGACCGCAGACCGCGCGCTCGAAGACGTAGCGATGGACGATCTCGTCGACCCAGCGCGTGCGCGGCAAAACGCGCGGTGTCGCGAGGAGCTCCGCGAAGCGTCGCGCGTCGATGTGCGGACGGTATTCGCGGCATGCTCGCTCTTGCGCGCCGTCGGCGACGAGGAGCGTCGCCACCTTGGTCACGGAGCTCTTCGCGCGCACGCGATAGGACGTCGCCGCGGGCACGAGCGCGAACGACGCACGATCGATGCGCTCGGCAGGCGCGCCACCCGTCTCGAGGACGACGACGCTCGACTCGAGCGGTAGGACGATCGTCGGCCAGCGCTCGATGCGTGGGCGCGCGCGAACGTCGAGCTCCGCGCTCTCCTCGACGCGCAGCACCATCGGCTCGACGATCTTCGAAGCGCGCGGCACGCGCGCAGTCTAGCGCGGGCTCAGTCGTGCGCGGCGTCGCTCGCTGCTCGTCCGGATCGACGTCACTCCGGCCATCGCACCTCGATCACGGTCAGCTCCTCCTCACGCGGCCCTTCCACCGTGACGACCTCGCTCGCGCGTCCACCGAGGAGCGCGCGTCCGAGCGGTGCGCCGACGCCGACGCCGTGCGGGACGTGGCCGACTTCGTCGACCGTCACGAGAACGACCAAGCGCTCGACGCCGTGCTCGTCGCGCACACGCACCGCGGCCCCGAGCGCCGCAACGTCGCCGCCTGCCGGCGCGATGATCTCCGCGTCGGCGAGGATCGACGCGAGCCGTGCAGCCGCCGGGTCGGCCGCGTCGAGTGACGCGAGTCGCTCTCGCATCGCGCGCGCGCCGTGCGCCGTGAGCCGCGTCGCGGATCGCTTGCGTAAAGGCGGCGGCAGAAACCCCGCGTCGTCGTCGTCGCGCGTGAAGGCTTTGCTCACGACCCGAGGATGGCGCCCGCCGCACGGGCGCGCAACGCTCGTCGGAGCCCATCGGCTGCCGGGCGAACGGCATCGACGACGAGCTAAGACGCTTCGTCCCGCACCGGGCGTGAGCGCACGGCGATATGTCGCTCGCGGATTCCCGTTCTTCACCGGCTGACGTACCCTCTGCGGCAATCACCTCGGCAACAACGGAGACACCCTGTCATGTGCGGAATCGTCGCGTACGTCGGCTCGAAAGATTGTGCATCGATTCTCGTCGAAGGGCTCCGGCGTCTCGAATACCGCGGGTACGACTCGGCTGGGCTCGCGGTGCACACGGGACGCGGCGTCGAGATCGTGCGCGCCGTCGGAAAGCTCGCGAACCTCGACGTGGCGCTGAAGAAGAGCCCGCTCGCCGGGTTGACGGGCATCGGGCACACGCGCTGGGCGACGCACGGGCGCCCGAGCGAGGCGAACGCGCACCCGCACGTCGCGGGCAAGGTCGCCGTCGTTCACAACGGCATCATCGAGAACCACACTGCGCTCCGTCGCGCGCTCGAGGCGAAGGGCGTTCGCTTCTCGAGCGACACCGACACCGAGATCGTTGCGCACCTCGTCGACGAGGCGATGCGCAGCGGCAAGACGCGGCTCGTCGAGGCCGTGCGGGCGGCGCTGCAGCAAGTGCGCGGCGCGTACGCGATCGCCGTCGTCAGCGGCGACTCGCCCAACGAGATCGTCGTCGCGAAGGCCGACTCGCCGCTCGTCATCGGCATCGGCGAGGACGAGATGCTCGCCGCGAGCGACATCCCCGCGCTCCTCGCGCACACGCGCGACGTCATCTTCCTCCAGGACGGCGACATCGCTCTCCTCACGAAGAAGGGCGCCGAGATCACCAAGCTCGACGGCACCGCGGTCACCCGCGCAAGCAAGCGGATCGATTGGTCGCCGACGCAGGCGGAGAAGGGCGGCTACAAGCACTTCATGCTCAAGGAGATCCACGAGCAGCCGCGCGCCGTCGAAGACACGCTGCGCGGGCGCGTCGACGTGCAGAACGCGGACATCATCGGCGCCGAAATCGGCATGACCGAAGAGCTCGCGAAGAAGATCGATCGCGTCTACTTCGTCGCGTGCGGAACCAGCGCGCACGCCGCGATGGCCGGGCGCTACTGGATCGAGCAGCTCGCGCGCATTCCGTCGACGGTCGAGATCGGGAGCGAGGTGCGTTACCGCGAGCCTGTGTTCACGTCGCGCGATCTCGTCGTCGCGGTGAGCCAGAGCGGCGAGACGCTCGACACGATGGCGGCAGTGAAGACGGCGAAGGCGATGGGGGCGCACATTCTCGCGGTCGCCAACGTCATGGACAGCGCGATCCCGCGCGCGAGCGACGGCGCGCTCTATACGCATGCCGGTCCCGAGATCGGCGTCGCGTCGACCAAGTGCTTCACGACGCAGCTCGTCGCGCTGCTCATGCTCGCGGTCTATCTCGGTCGTCGACGCGGCACGCTTTCGGAAACAGAAGCGCGTCGCATCATCGACGGTCTCGTCATGGTGCCGCACCACATGCGCGACGTGCTCAACACCGCCGAGGACGTGAAGTACATCTCGAAGCGCCACATGAAGGCGCGCGACATGCTCTTCCTCGGACGCGGCACCGGCTTCCCCGTCGCGCTCGAAGGCGCGCTCAAGCTCAAAGAGATTTCGTACATCCACGCCGAGGGCTACGCCGCGGGCGAGATGAAGCACGGCCCGATCGCGCTCATCGACGAGGCGATGCCCGTCGTCGTCGTGTGCCCGAGGGACGCGCACTACGAGAAGACGTTCTCGAACATGCAGGAGGTCAAGGCGCGCGAGGGGCAGCTCATCGCGGTCTGCACCAAGGGCGACAAGGACGTCCTCAACTTGCTGATGAGCGACGCGGCGCCACGCAGCGGTTCTTGGCGACTGCACTCGCCGACGAACGCGCCCGAGTCGGACATCATGGAAATTCCGGCCGCCGAGCCTGAAGTGCTGCCACTCCTGACGGTCATCCCGTTGCAACTGCTCGCCTATTACATGGCGGATCTGAAGGGCACGGACGTCGATCAGCCGCGCAACCTCGCGAAGACCGTCACCGTCGAGTAGTCGCGCGCGCGTGACGCGCTGCGGCGCTGGGTGAAGCGCGTTCATTTGCTGAACGCGCTTCTTGCTCGTACCTGCGCGGCCAAGTAAGGACTGGTCCCACATCAGTAACGACTCCTGTCATTCATTCGACAAGGAAGGGACTTCCCCATGCGCTTTCAAGTTCTCGCGTCCGTGCTTGCCTTCACTTCGATCGCCTACGTCGGCTGTGCGTCGCACAACGACGAGCAGGCCGTCTCCGACACCAACGAAGCGCTCAGCGCCGCCGCGCTCGTCGGCGCGTACAACGTTCAGCCGGGCTTCACGTCCGACTTCGCTCACCTCGTGCTCCGGGCCGACGGATCATTCCTCTCGGAGATCGAAATCCGCTGCGTGCGCGCGCCCTGCATCAACCCGCGCGAGGAAGGCACGTGGACGTCGTCGAGCTTTCACAACACCACGCTCGGAACGCTCACGCTTCGTCCGCACCATGCGAGCTCGAAGAGCTACCGCGTGTCGATCGCCGGAGACAACTCGGGCATGAAGCTCGAGCGCCACAACGTCGTCGCCGGATTCGACCGCGTGAAGACGTACTGCGATTCGGTCAGTGACTGCGCCGGCCAGCCCGTTCCGATCAACACGCAGATGTGCATGATCGGCAACTCGCACCAGGAGTTCTGCGCGGATCACGCGTGCATCGTGAAGTGCGCGCCGACGCCGGAGTGCTCGGTCGACGCGGATTGTCGTCTCTTCGACGACTACTGCACGGGCTGCGATTGCCGCTCGCTCAGCCAGTCGGCGGCGAACCCGACCTGCACCGGTCCGGGCGTCCGCTGCTTGCGTGAGCCGTGTGGTGGTCACACCGCCGCGTGCAACGCCGGTAAGTGCGTCGTCAACTGAACGACGAGCAACGCAACGAACGGCGGCGGTCTCGCGACGAACGAGGCCGCCGTTTTTCTTTGCGCGCACGTCACACGCGCACGCCGACGATGCACTTCGCGCCGCGCACGACGACGTGTCCGGCGCCCGCATAGACGGTCGTCGCGCCACCGAGATCCTCTGTCTCGAGGCTCCAGCGTGTCGCGCTCCGGCGTCCGAGGAGGCGCCCCGCGCGGTCGATCGCGATCGCGCTGAGTAGGACGCGCCCGTTCTTTCGTTCATCGTGCGCGAGAACGACGTCGCCGAGCGTCGCGTCGAGCACGAGCCGCGCGCTGCCGAGCGAGACGACGTCGATCGCTCCGTCGACGCGCGCGCATACGAGATCCGACGACGGCGCTCCGTCGGCGTCGAGGGTCTGTAAGAGGAGCTCGCCGTTGCTGCGCCGCGCGACCCGCGCGAGATCACCGAGAGGGGCGCGGAGCGAGACGCGCGTCGGCTCGCTCTTGTGCCTCACCGTCGCGGTCGCGCGATCGATGACGAGCGCTTGCACCACCGTGCGCTCGGCGCGCTCGGTATCCGCGGCCACGGCGACCGCGCACACCGCGCCTTCGGCGAAGATCGCGTGCAGTCGCGCGCGCGGACCGATGACATCGGCGCGCGCCCACGTCGTCGTCGCGGGGGGCGCGAGCGCCTTCGACGTCGAGCCGCGCGACGTCGTCGCGCGTGGCTCGAGCGCCCAAATCGCGGGTGGCTCACTCGCGAGGACGTGCGGCGTCGAGTCGCCTTGGCCGTCGCTCTCGCGCCATGTTCCGGCCAGCGGCGCGAAGAGCTCGAGACCTGCACAGCACGCGTCGCGCGAGGGCGCGCCCCAGTCCGCGGCGGCGACGTCGTCGCGATGCGTCTGCGCGACGGCGAAGCTCTCTTCTGCCCCGACGTACGCGTACGCGCGTCCGCCCGTCGCGCCGAGCGCGCCCTCGAGCTCGAGCCACACGCCGCCATCGGGCGAAGCCCACGCATCGAGCACGTCTTCGCGCCGCCCATCGCGATCGAGCTCGACGAGCCGGCGATGCCTCGGCGCGAGATCCGGCGCTTCGAGCGCGTACCAAAAAATAGGCTCGCCCTTCCGCGTTGCGAGCACGTGAACGACGCCGGCCTGCGCGACCATCGCGGCGACAGGCACCGGATCGGGAAGCGCGCGCTTGGCGAGGACCTTCCCGGTGTCCACGTCGAGCGCGTAGATCGTCGCATGCTCCCAACCGGGCGCGCCTTCGTCGACCGGCGCCATCGTCGCGACGTACACGCACGTCCCGGCGATGCGCACTTGATCGACGCGCCCGCCATGCTCTGGCCTCCACGACCACGCGATCTCTGGCTTCGCGTCCGCGACGTCCGCCGACACCGCTCGCGTACCGCCCGCGTCGCCGCGCCGGTGCGTCCAATCGCCGAGAATGACGCCGCCCTTTGCCACGGACGGCCGTTATAGACCCTTTTCGACTGCAAGCCTCGACCTCCGCGCCCGTTGTCGAGTCCATGCGCGGTAGACCCGAGCCGTCACCACTTGGTGGAAGCCGTGCAGCAGCAGTAGCGACGGCTCCGAAGGTCGTCGTTCACGTAGCCGACGGCGGGGAGCCGAATGGACAGCCCCACGACGCCGGTCCAAACGTCGTAGGGACCGAGGCGCGCGTACCCGGCTTCCGCGAAGAGGCCGAGCGACGCTTCGCCGATCACGCCCCATTTTCCCTCGCGCGGACACGGCATCGGTTGGCCGTCCTCCGCGATCAATCTCTTTTTCGATCCGTCTCGCACGAAGCTCCCGAGCTCGCCGGTGAGCTGGAGCGCCGTCCCCCAACCTTGCGTGCCCGTCGATCCGTCCCAAATCATGCGGCCCTGCGTGAACAGACCGACGCGGGAGAATCCGCCAGTGTCGCGGTGATCGACGACCGGATACCAGCCCAACGCAAAGGTTGCATTGTGCATCGTTTCGGCGGTGCGTGCCGAGTCGGCGGCGGCACCTGAGTCGCGCTGGTACCCCGCGACGACGTCGAATCGCCGATGCTCCAACGACGGGACGAGCGCGAGTGGTGCGACGCCGGCGCGAAGCGACGTGGCGGCGGCAGCCGGCGTGTCGCCGACGTTTCGAGCCCCCATCGCGGCTTGCAGCGTGACGGGCGGAACGCCCACCGCGCACCCGGCCGTCGGGACCAAGAGCGTCAGCAGCCATGCGAAGTTCTTCGTTTCGAAGCGCATACGAGGTGCTTCAGCACGAGGCGCGCCAAGTCTCGACGGGGGGACGATGCGCCATCTCCCAGGCCACCGTCGTGCGGATCGCTTCCTCGCGCTCGACGGTCTCGCCGTACCCGAGCTCGCGCCTGATCCTTCGCGTGTCGACGATCCACGGTTGCGAAAAATCGAGCTTCGCGACCTCGTTCCGTTTCGCTTCCGTCAGCTCTGCACGCGGTACTGCGACGACCAGGCCGCGGTACGACGCGGCGCGCGCAATCGCCTCCGCCCATTCGAGCTCCGTAAGCGCGTCGATCTCGCCCACGTTGTAGACGCGCCCCGCCGCGCGATCGTCCACGACGGCGAGCGCGATCGCCTCGGCGACGTTCGTCACGAAGCCGCGCGTCCATCGCCACGCGGCATGCTCCGAGTCGATTCGAATCTCGTCGTCCCCATCGACCATCGGCTTCACGTACTCCCACACGCGCTCGCGGTAGTCGCCCGGACCGTAGACCGCCGGCAAGCGAAGCACCGTCGCGTCGAGATCGCGCCGCGCGATCTCTTCGACGGGGATCTTGTCGTAGTCGTAGAGCCACTCGTCCGCGCTCGTCGCCTCTGCGCGGTACGGAAAGCGCGTCGTGCGAAGCGGCGCGTCTTCCGCGAGCGGCGTCGGATCGGGCGCCCCCGACTCGACGCGCCAGACGCGGTCCCGCGCGCGGTACACGTCGCTGCTGCTCGCCACGACGAACCGACGCGCGGCTCCTCCGAGCGTGTCGACGAGCGCGCGCGCGTGCGCTTCGGTCATCGCGAACATGTCGACGATCACGTCGGGCGCGAACCCACGCAGGATCGCCTTCGAATCGCCGAGCCGCGCGCGATCGCCCATCAAGCGCACGACGCTCGCCGGGAGCGCGGCCTTCGTCTCGCCGCGATGAAAGACCGCGATTTGGTGCCCGCGCGACGCGAGGAGCCGCACCGCCGCGAGCCCGATGAAGCGCGTACCGCCGAGGAAGAGGACGCGCATCGTCGCGACAGTCGAACCGTCAGCGATTCCCGAGCGGCGTCGGAGGCAGCGTCTTCAAGTACTCGTAGAGCGCGCGCTTCTCGATCTCGTCCATCTTGCCGAACGCTTCGACCGGCATGAACTTGTCGAGCTTCCCGCCGTTCTTCTTCGTCCCCTGCACGAGCACCTTGTCGAAGTCTTCGTACGCGTAGCCGGCGAGCCCGGTCGGATGGAACGTGAGGTTCGCGGGAATCGGGAACGACGAAGGCGTGCCGGGCATGCGGCCGCCGCTCAAGTGATCGCCGTGGCAGCCGGTGCAGAGTCGCGCGAGGAAGCTGCCGTACGCGGCGGTCGGCTCGGGCGCGGGCACGACCTCGGTCTTCTGGTGATCGATGCGCCTCGCGACGTCCATCGCGAACTGGTCGCGGCGATCGAGGACCTTGGCGAGCGTCTTGACCTCGGTCGATCCGTTGGGCTTGTCGACGCCGGGCATCGTCCGCAGGTACGAGACGATCGCGACGATGTCTGCGTCGGGCATCCACGACATGTCTTGCGACGGCATGAAGCGCAGCGAGCGTCCGTCCTTTTTGATGCCGTGCTTCAAGACGCGCGCGAGCTCGCCGTCGCTGTACGCGGCGCCGAGTCCGTTCGCCGAGATATTCGATCCGGTGACCGTGCCTAGCGGCCCGAAGAGGATCGGCTCGCCGCCACCGAGGTCCGACCCGTGGCACTTCGACGCGAGGCATGGCCATACCGCTTCGGCGAGGTGCTTGCCGCGCGCGAGCACGGCTGGATCCGTCGAGCGCGCGATCGTCGGCATTGGCACGTCGTAGATTTTGTCCATGCTCGCGTCGAACGCCGACGTCTGCATGTAGACGAACGATCCCATTCCGATCGCACCGAGGAGCAGGAGCACCCCGACGACTTGGAGGACACGCTTGATGACTCGTTTCATTCCCACCCCTCCGCCGAGCGCGCTCGCGGCGCGACATCGCCTGGCACCTAGCTCGCCCGCTTCAACCGCTCGATCG
>JAYVXB010000208.1:0-20586 GCA_043785585.1 Deltaproteobacteria bacterium
GACGTCGGCGACGACGACGATGCTCGCGGTTCGCCGCAGCACGCCGCCGCCGATTCCGACGCGCGCGTCGAAGGCGCCGCCTCCGCTCCCGATGCGCTCGTCGCCGCCGGCGGTCCCCGCGCACATGGTCCGCGCGTCGACCGTGCCGCCGCCGCGCATGTCGGCGCAGCCGCTCCCGTCGAAGATCGCGACGCCGCCGATGCCGACGTTCGGCCCGATCGGTCGTCCGCCGACGCCGTCGCACGTTCGCCCGCGGCCTGCGTCGATGACGCGCATGAACGACATCCCACCGCCGCCTCCGACGCCGACGCCGGTGATGTCGCGGAGCACTACGCTAGTCGGCGGGATCACCGCGACGTCCGCCGTGACTCGCCGCCCGACCGCGCCTCCCCCCCTCCCCGCGCGCGCCACGACTCGGACCGGAACGGGCTGACATCGACGCGGCTTGACCCCCGCGCGCTGGCGCGCGAAGGAGTCAGCCATGCGCCGCGCCTTCGCCTCCTCGCTCGTCGTCTTCGCTCTCACTGCGTGCGGCGCCGAGCCGCCCGCCCCCGCGATCGGTCCGGGCGGCGGCATCGCGCCGACCGGTACCGGCACGACGACCTCGATGGCCGCACCGTCGCCGCCTCCGTCGCGCGAAGACGGTCGCCTCCCCGTCACCGCGACGCCGCAGCGCTACTCGCTCGCGCTCGCGATCGATCCGACGCAGCCGCGCTTCTCCGGCAACGTGAAGATCCTCGCGACGATCCCCGCCGCGACGATGTTCATCGTGCTCCACGCACGCGACGTTCGCATCGGCAGCGCGGTGGCTGTCGTGGGCGGTCGCGTGGTCAAGGCGACGCCTTCGATGCGCGTCGCGCACGGCGGCCTCGTCCCCGAGGAGCTCGTCCTCACCTTCGCCGAGACGCTCCCGGCCGGTCCCGCGCGGATCGAGATCTCGTTCGACGCGCCGTTCGGCGACGCGCTCGCTGGGCTCTACCGCGTGAAGGAGAACGATCGCTTCTACGCGTTCACCCAGTTCGAGGCGACCGATGCGCGCCGCGCGTTCCCGTGCTTCGACGAGCCGGGATTCAAGACGGCGTACGACGTCTCGATCACCGCGCCCAAGGGGATGATCGCGATCGCGAACGCGCCCGAGACGTCCCACAAAGACCAAGGCAACATGACGACGTTCGGCTTCGCGACGACGCGGCCAATGCCGAGCTACTTGGTCGCGTTCGCCGTCGGCGACTTCGACGTGCGCGCAGGCGCGACGACGCCGGTGCCGATCCGCCTCGTGTCGACGAAGGGGCGCGCGGGGCTCGGGCAGCTCGGGCTCGACGCGACCGCAGGCCTCGTCGCAAAGCTCGGCGAGTACTTCGACGTTCGCTACCCGTACGAGAAGCTCGACATCGTCGCGGTCCCCGACTTCGCCGCCGGTGCGATGGAGAACCCGGGCCTCATCACGTTCCGCGACGAGCTGCTCCTGCTCGATCCTGCGACGGCGACGATCGGCGCCAAGCGCGCGCAGGCCGAGGTCATCGCGCACGAGCTCGCGCACCAGTGGTTCGGCAACCTCGTCACGATGCAGTGGTGGGACGATCTCTGGTTGAACGAAGGCTTCGCGACGTGGATGGAGGCGAAGATCGTCGACAAGTGGCGACCGAGCTTCGGCGCGCGCCTCGAGCGCGTGCAAGAGACGCAAGGGGTCATGGACACCGACGCGCTTCACTCCGCGCGCGCGGTGCGTGAGCCGGTGCGGACGACGGGCGAGGCGATGGAGGCGTTCGACGGCATCACGTACCAAAAGGGCGCCGCGGTCCTCGCGATGATCGAGCAGTGGATCGGCGAGGAGACATTTCAAAAAGGGGTGCGCGACTACATCCGCGGGAACGCCTGGAAGAACGCGAAGGCCGAGGATCTCTTGCGCGCGCTCGATCTCGCGTCGAACAAAGACGTGAGCAAGATGGCCGGCGCGTTCCTCGATCACCCAGGCGTGCCGAACGTCGCGGTCGCCACCGCCTGCGACAAGAAGGGCGTCACGATCACGTTGAAGCAGACGCCGTGGCATCCGCTCGGCGGCGCGACCGATGCGGCGTCAGGTGCAAAGGGCACGACGTGGTCGGTGCCGATGTGCATGATCGTCGAGGGGACGAAGGGGCCGGTTTGCGCGACGTCCGGCGCGGAGCCCGCGACGAAAGAAATCCTCGGCGCGAAGTGCCCGGCGTGGGTCCACGCGAACGCGGGGCAGACGGGGTACTTCCGCTTCGTGCTCGACGCGACGCAGACGCGCGCGCTCGCGAAGAGCGCGTCGCAGCTCGATGTCGCGAATCGGATCGGCCTCGTGTCGAATCTGTGGGCGCAGGTCCGCTCGGGCGAGCTCGCGCCGGACGCGTACCTGGATACGCTCGCGTCGTTCGATCGCGAGACCGAGCGTTTCGTGATCGAGCCGCTCGTGTGGAGCCTCTACGGGATCGAGCAGGGGCTCGTCGACGACGCGGCGCTCGCAGGATTCCGCGCGTACGTCGCGGCGCGGCTCGGCGCGCGAAAGCAGGCGCTCGGCTGGGAAGCGCCGAAGCACGGCAAGGAGTCGGACGATCGCGCGCTCTTGCGACGCACCGTGCTGATGGCGATGGGCGATCTCGCGGCGGACGACGCAACGCTGAAAGAGGCCGACAAGATCGCGCGCGCGTGGCTCAAGGATCCGGCGAGCGTCAACGGCGACACCGCGCAGATCGCCGTGCCGCTCGCGTCGCGTCGCGCGGGCAAGGATCGCCTCGATGCGTTGCGCGCGGCAGCGACGGCGGCGAAGACACCGCAGGATCGCAACCGCGCGCTCAACGCGATCGGAGGCTTCGACGATCCCGAGGTGCTGAAGGCGGGGCTCGCGCTCACGCTGACCGACGAGGTTCGCGTCTCGGAGATCCGCCACGTGCTGTGGACGGCGTTCGGACGGCGCGCGTCGCGTGCGGTCGCGTACGCATGGGTGCGCGCGAACTTCGACGCATTGCGCGCGAAGCTCGCGGGCCCGCTCGCGCGCGGGCTGATGTACTCGCCGGGGGTGCTGTGCAACCAGAAGGAGCGCGACGACGCGCAGACGTTCTTCACCGCGCACTCCAAGGACATCGAAGGATCCAAGCGGATCCTCGACGAGTCGCTCGAGACCGCGCAGCTGTGCGCGGCGCTCCGTGACGGACGGAGCGCGGCGGTGACGGCGTACTTCACGAAGAAGCGGTAGAGCGGAGGTCGGGTCGAACCGGTCCCCCGCGAACGCCGGCCCAACCTTCGCGCACTTAACTCACCAAACCGTATCCATCGGCCCGTATTTCGATACCCGATTGAGTACGCTGCGGGTACGGAGGAACGACGCTCCAGGGCCCCTTGGCGGAACGGTATACGCAGGAGATTTAAAATCTTCAGACCGCAAGGTCGTCCGGGTTCGACTCCCGGAGGGGCTACTCCGTACCGCTTTCTTTTCCGCGACGCGATGAAGCGCGAGCGAGCGCCAGCGTGCGGCGTCGGCGTGGTAGATTTCGAGATCGCTCGACATGGCGATCTTCAGCTCCGATCCGGCGGTCGCGAAGAAGCAGATGCTGACGGTCGTCTTCCTGCTGACGGCCTTCGGTCACATGGACGGCAAATTCGCGCTCTCCGAGAAGCGACTCGTCCAGGAGAAGATCGCGAAGCTCGTCGAGGAGCGGATGCTCGAGGCGATCTCCGATCCACTCGCGCGCCAAGTCGCGATCGAGCGGACGACCCAACAGTTTCAGCGCGTGGCAGCGAAGATCGATCGCGAGATCGCCGCGCTCTTCACCGAGTCGGTCGCCGAGGGAGAGACCACCGAGCAGTTCGTCCACGCGAAGCTCGCGCTGCGTTGCTACGAGCTGCTCCATCCGTTCGACGACGACGCGCGCGCGCAGCTCTTCGAGATCGTCGACGAGCTCATTGCGGCCGACGGCGTCGCGCATCCGAACGAAGAGCGGCTGCGCGACGACATCAAGCGTCTGCTCGACGAGCCGATCGACCTCGAGATGGAGGAGATCCCGGACACGGTCGTCGAGCGGCGGCTCGAGATCGGCGCGCCCGAGGTGCTCGTGCCGAAGATGGACGACCATCCGTTCTTCACGCGCGAGGAGCGCGCGTACACGAAGGACGGCTTCGCGAAGAGCGCCGAGCAGGACGTCCTCCTCGTGCGAAAGGTCATGAGCACGCTCGAGCAGCAGCGCGCGGCCGGCGCGGGCAAGCTCACGGGCGCGAAGACCTTCGCCGACTTCGCGGGTCAGGCGCCCTTCCTCGACGGGCACGTCTACGTCTTGCCGCCGAATCCCGGCGCCGAGTACGAGCTCATCGTCCTCGGCGATCTGCACGGTTGCTACTCGTGCTTGAAGGCCGCGCTGCTGCAGACCGATTTTCTCGGCAAGGTGCAGGCGCACGCCGACGATCCGGAGAACACGCCCGACACGCGCCTCGTGCTGCTCGGCGACTACATCGATCGCGGGCGATTCAGCTTCGACGGCGTGCTGCGGATGGCGATGCGCCTCTTCGTCACCGTGCCGGACTCGGTGCACTTCCTTCGCGGCAACCACGAGTACTACATCGAGCACGAAGGCCTCGTCCTCGCGCCGGTGCGCCCCGCCGAAGGGATGATGGGGCTCGCGGGCGTCGCGAACCACGCCTTCTTCCGCGAGTACATGCAGATGTTCGAAGCGCTCCCGACGTCGCTCGCGTTCGATCGCTTCTTCTTCGTGCACGCCGGCATTCCGCGCGACGCGTCGCTCGCGGAGAAATGGAAAGACCTGTCGTCGCTCAATGATCCCGAGCTTCGCTTTCAGATGATGTGGAGCGATCCGAGCGACACCGAGATCGTCCCCGACGAGCTGCAAAAGGCCGCCGCCCGCTTCGGCTTCGGCACGCGCCAGCTCCGGAGCTTCCTCGCGCGGATCGGCTGCTCGGTGATGGTGCGTGGTCACGAGCGTGTCGTCGAAGGTTTCCGCACCACGTACGATCTCCCGGACGCGACGCTGCTCACCCTCTTCTCCGCCGGCGGCGCGACGAACGTCGACGTTCCGGAGACGAGCAACTACCGCGAGGTGACGCCGCGCGGGCTCATCGTGCGCTGGAAGGGCGGCGCGAGCCGGGTGTCGTCGTTCGCGATCGATTGGTCTCGCTACAACGACCCCGCGCGCAATCGCTTCCTCGCGTAGCGCGCGGCAGTCCGTCGTTCCCCGGCGGCGCGCGCTCAGTTGCGATCGAGCCGCTCGCGCACGGTGCGCGCGATCTGGTTGGGGTGATAGGGCTTCTGCATGAAGTTCGTCCCCTCGACGAGCGGCTCGCCTTGGCCGGCGAGATCGGCGCTGTAGCCGCTGCAGAAGATGACCTTGAGGTGCGGGCTCTCGGCGCGGAGACGCTCGGCGAGCGCGCGACCGGTGAGTCCGCCCGGCATGATGAGATCGGTGAGGAGCAAATGGATCGGCGCCCCGTGCGCGCGCCAGATCTCGAGCGCCTCCGGACCGTTGCCGGCTTGCAGCACGGTGTAGCCGCACCGCTCGAGGAGGTTGACGAGGAGCAGTCGCACGGCGCTCTCGTCCTCGACGACGAGGATCGTCTCGGTGCCTGACGGGGGACGGCTCGTGCCGCTCGATGGTAGCGAGCGCGCCGACGACCGCGTCGGTTCCGTCGACGGCAGGTAGACCGAGAACGTCGTGCCCTTCGACGGCGCGCTGCTCACCTCGATCCACCCGTGGTGCTGCTTGACGATGCCGTACACCGTCGCGAGGCCGAGACCGGTGCCCTTGCCGGCTTCCTTGGTCGTGAAGAACGGCTCGAAGATGTGCGGCAGGACGTCGGTCGGGATGCCCGAGCCGGTGTCGCGAACGCGCAGGCAGACGCAAGGACCGGCGCTCGCGTCGGGACGCTGCCGCGCGTCCGCCGCGTCGACGTGCTCGGAGGTCGTCTCGATCGTCAGCGTGCCGCCCTGCGGCATGGCGTCGCGCGCGTTCACGACGAGGTTGAGGAAGACCTGCTCGAGCATGCCGACGTCCGCTTGGATCAACGTGAGATCGGGGCCGAGCATGGTGCGGAGCGAGATGCGTTCGTCGAGCACGCGGCCGAGCATGCGCACCATGCTGCCGGCGACGTCGTTCAGGTCGACGTCGGTGACCTCCATGACCTGCTTGCGGCTGACGAGGAGGAGCTGCCGCGTCAAGCTCGCCGCGCGCTCGGTGGCCTGCACGATCTCGTCGGCGCACTCCTTCAGGTCGATCCCTTCGAGCGGGGAGCTCATGAGCGCGGCGTTGCACTTGATCACGGTGAGGAGGTTGTTGAAGTCGTGCGCGACGCCGCCGGAGAGCTGACCGATCGCTTCCATCTTCTGCGAGTGCCGGAGCTGATCCTCGAGGCGCTTGCGCTCCGCGACGTCGCGACCGACGCCGAGCACGCCGACGACGCGATCGCCGGCGTGTCGGGGCGTCACGGTGAACTCGAGCGCGACCGGCGCACCGCCGCGGCTGACGAGCCGGAGCTCGAAGCTCTCCGGTTTTTCGCCGCGCGTCACCCGTCGGAGCATGTCGGAGGCGAGGTCCCGGTCCGCTTCGTGGACGAGCGGGAGAAAGGGTCTGCCGACCCACGCCTCCCGCGACCAGCCCAAGATCTTCTCGGCCGCTTGGTTCAGCGACGCGATCGCGCCGTCGGGCGCAAGGGTGAAGATGGCCTCGCGGACGTCCTCGACGAGCTCGCGGTAGCGCTCTTCGGACTGGCGCACCTGCTCCTCGGCGTGCTTTCGCGTCGTGATGTCCATCATCGCGCCGATCATCCGCAGCGGCGCACCGCCCGCGTCGCGCAAGACGTAGCCGCGATCGAAGATCTCCGCGTACGATCCGTCGCGCCTGCGAAACCGGTACTCGTCGGCCCATGACGCCCCGCCACCTTCGATGACCGCGAAGATGCCCTTCTTCACGCGCGCGAGATCGTCCGGTTGGATGCGCAGCGTCCACGACTCGAGGTCCGGTTCGATCTCGTCGGGCGTGTAACCGAAGAGCTTCTGGAAGCCGTCGTTCCACCACACCAGGTTGGTGCGAAGGTCCCAGTCCCAGACGGCGTCGTTGGTGGCGCGCGCGACCAGATCGAACCGCTCGATGCCCTGGCGCAGCGCCACCTCGATGCGCTGGCGCTCGGTGAGATCTCGGATGAAGCCGACGAACCGCGCGGGCTCGGTGTGTCCGAGCCGCGCGATGGTCACCTCGACGGGGAGCTCGCTTCCGTCGGCGCGGCGAGCGATGGTCTCGACGCGCCGGTTCAGCATTTTGCCTTCGCCGGTCGCGCGCCAGTGCGCGAGGCCCCGGCGATGCTGCTCGCGCAGCGAGGGCGGGATGATCAGCTCGGCGAGCTCTTTGCCGAGCGTCGCGGGGCGCGACATGCCGAATGTCTTTTCGGCCGCGGGGTTGAACTCGATGACGCGACCGTCGCGGTCGATCGCGATGATGCAATCGAGCGACGACTCGAGGAGCGCGTGCATCTCGGACTCGCTGTCGGCGACCGCGCGTGTGACCTGCTCGCTCGCGCGCCCGCGCTCGTACGCGACGCGGCGGTGCAGCTCGATCTGGGCGCTCACCTGATGACTCAGCGCGCGCAGCGCCCTCGTCTGCGCGACGGTGAGGTCGCGCGGCACATAGTCGATCACCGCGAGGGTGCCGAGCGCGTAGCCATCGGGCATGACGAGCGGCGCGCCCGCATAAAAGCGAATGCGCGGTGCTCCCGTGACCAAGGGGTTGGCGGCGAAGCGCGGGTCGCGCGCCGCGTCCGGCACCACCAGGATGTCGCGCCCGAGGATCGCGTGCGCGCAGAACGAGATGTCGCGGACCGACTCGGTCGGCTCGAAGGCGATGCGCGACTTGAACCACTGGCGCTGCTCGTCGACGAGCGTGATCAGCGCCGTCGGGGTGGCGCAGATGTCGGCCGCGAGGCTCGCGATCTCGTCGAACGCCGTGTCTGGAGGCGTGTCGAGGATCTCGCACCGAGCGAGGGCGCGGAGCCGCAGCGCCTCATTCGCCGGTCGAGGAGCGACCTTCATCCGCGCTCCCGCTGTCGTGACGCGCGCGACATGCCATCCCCTGTCACGAACATATCACAGAGCGGGCAAGACCATCTCCGACTCCGCATCCGCGCTCCGCGCCGGCCTCAGCCGTTGTCCGCGCGACGGATTGCCGATCGCGCGGTCCGGCATTAGAACTGAAACGTGAGTCGCCGCCATTTTCGCAGAGCCCTGTTTCTGACCTCGGCACTCACGGTGGGATCCCTGCTGATGCCGGCGGCGTGCACGTCCTCGTCGCGCAGCGGCGCAGAGAGCGACGGCGGCGGCGCCGACGGCTCGGGCTGCGCGCCCGCACCCGACGCCGGCGATCGCTGCGGCAGCGACGACGGCACGTACGTCTACTACCCCGCTCTTCCTCCCGATGTGCCGACCGACGCAGCGATCGTCGACGCCGCTCTCGCCGACGGCGGCACCGCGAGCGATCAGTTTTACACCGACGAAGCGTGCCGCGCGTTCGTCGACGTCGAAGCGCAAGGCAAAGTGAGCACCGCGACGAGCTCGCGGACACCGACGATCACGGCACCAGCGGACGGCACGGCGATGGACGGAAACACCTGGTTCACGTTCACGTGGAGCAAGGGACCGGGCGCCATGCGCGGCCCCATGCGAAGGCTCCTCGACCTCGCAGTCCCATCCGCGTACGCGCACGGATCGACGACGGGCGACGCGTACGTGCTCGAGTTCACGCAGGGCTGCACAGAGGTGCTGCGCGTTCATCTCGAGGACACGACATGGAACATCGACGACCGATCGTGGGCGCGCCTCAAAGCGTTGAGCGGCCCGATCACGATGACGGTCATCTGGGCGAAGTACACGCAGAACGCGATCGCGACCGGCACGCTGCCCGCCGCGAGCAAACCCGTCACCTTCACGATCACCAAGTGAAGTCGAACCGCGTGCGCGCGCGCAGCCTCTTTCTCGCGCAGGCGCTGCTTTCGACGACGCTCGTCGCCTGCTCCAAAGGGCCGCAGACGATTCAGGATCCGGCGCCGCCAGCCGACGTGTTCCCGCAGAAGCACACGCCGATCGTCGTGCCGCCGGAAGGTGTCGCGTTCGTGACGGACAATGGCTCGGATCAAATGAGCGTGATCGATCTCGGTTCGAACACCGTCGTCCAGCAGCCGGTCATCGCGAAAGATCCCATCGCGAACAACGGACCGCATCACGTCGCGATCGACGCCAAGTCCGGCTTCGCGTACGCGCCGCTCGCGTTTCCACCGGCCATCGCAGCGGCGGGTCCGCACGCGCAGCACGGTGCGTCGGTCGTGCCGGGAATCCTGCTGCAACTGAGCACCAAGGATCTCGCGCGCACCGCGTCGCTCACGGTCGATCTGAACCCTGGCGACGTGAAGCTCACGCCCGACGGCTCGAAGGTCCTCGTGAGCCATTTCGATCTCAAGAAGGCGATCGATGCGGCGAGCATGGGGCTGCCCGTCGAGAAGATGCGCGCGACGCTCATGGTGATCGACGCCAAGACGATGCAGCCCATCGTCGACGTCCCTGTGTGCGTCGCACCGCACGGGATCGATGTCAGCCCCGACGGCAACACCGTCTACCTCGCGTGCTACGGCGAGGACGCGATCGGCGTCGTGCATCTCGACGACCCGATGCTCACGACGACACCTCCCCATGCCGTCGAGCGCTTCTACATCGGCGGTCAACCCGGCACGCCGGCGTCGCCTACCTTCGGCCCTTACTCGATCGTGCTCTCGGACGGAAAGCTCTACGTCGGTGAGACCGAAGGCAAATCGTTCGACGTGATCGATCCGGTGACGAAGTCACTCGTCCGAGCGATTCTCACGCCCGGCCACGTCTTCTTCCCCGTCGCCACCAAGACGCCCAACGTGTGGGTCGTTCCGACGCAAGCGCAAGACGCTCTGCTCCTCATCGACGTGTCGACCGGTGCGATGAAGGGCTCGCGCACGTTCGACGACGGCTCGTGCGTCAAGCCGCACCAGGCGGCGCGCCTCGGCGATCGCTTCTTCGTCGTCTGCGAGGGCGATCACAAGTCGCCGAGCGTCGTCCTCGAGATCGATCCCGCGACGTTGGCGACGAAGCGTACGTTCGCCGTGGGCGTGTACCCGGACTCGATCGCGTTCCTCGGCGGTCCTTCGCAATGACGCAGACGCGAAGGAGCCCCGCCTGCGTGGGAGCGCTCGTCGTCGTGTCCTTCGCGTCGCTTGGCGGGAGCGCGTGCAGCTCGTCCACGACGACGCACGAGAGCGCAGCGCAGCGCGGCGAGCGTGACCTCGACGATCCCAACGCCTTCAGCGCATCGAAGTTCGCGTACTTCGGCTGCACGC
The DNA here is from genome assembly GCA_043785585.1 of Deltaproteobacteria bacterium. GTDB lineage: Bacteria > Myxococcota_A > Polyangia > Polyangiales > Polyangiaceae > JBBQXV01. Next base: position 10,372 of record JAYVXB010000208.1, read on the forward strand.
AGTGCCACGCGAAGACGAGCGCGGCGGCGGGCGCCCGAATCCTGCCCGGCGCGCCGCTCGAAGGCGCAGCGTCGCGGCCAACGTTCTGGTCCGGCCGCTTCTCCTCCCTCCACGACGCCATCGACGAGTGCGTCACGCATTTCCAGCGCGGCGATCCACTCGACGTGAGCGCGCCGCATGTCGTCGACCTCAACGCGTACCTGCAGTCGATCGGCGCGAGCGGTCCGACGCAGGCCGTCCCCTTCACGGTGATCAAGGTCACCAAAGATCTTCCGCCCGGTGACGCCAGCCGAGGCAACGCCGTCTACGACATGGCGTGTCGTGCGTGCCACGGCGAGCCGCACACGGGCGCAGGCAAGCTCGGCAACGCCTCGAGGATTCCCGAGGACACGCAATCCTTCCACGGCGCGGAGGGTCCCGTCGTCGTGCGCGAGGTCGTCATCGAGAAAATTCGCACCGGGAGCTTCCTGGACTTCAGCGGGCAGATGCCGCCGTTCTCCGCGGAGCTCCTCAGCGACGGCGATGTCGCCGACGTCGTCGCGTTTCTCGGGCTCTACGACAAGTAGCCGCACGCTCGTCGGCATCCCCGGGTCTCGATCGAAGTGACCGGGCCTGGCGCGTCCTACTGCTTGAACAGGTCGCAGCTCGGATCGAACGGTTTGTCGCGGGTCCCAACGAGACACGTCGCGTGCGTCTGCGGGTGGCTCAAGTAGTAGACGTCCGTGCCGCCGCTCGCGAAAAAGCGCGCGATGAGCGCGTCGCCGTAGCTGGCTTGATCCCACTGCCGGCACACGTCGCCGATGTCCCAAGTGTGGTTGCCCTCGGGCTTGATGTAGTGGTTCACCATCGCGACGACTCGGCGACTCGGCTTCCACGCGCGGTCGACGCCGGTGAGCGGTACGCCGACGATCCGCGGCTCCCATGCGCCGGCGAGCGACGCCGAGCTCGTCGCGTGGACGTCCGCGTAGCGCGCGAGGCGCAGCGGCACCTGGGCGTGCGGCTGATCGAACCCCTGCTTCCCCTCGCTCGTCCAGTCCGCGTCCCAAAGCGCCGTCGAGCACGGCGGCGGCCCCTGCATCCGATCGCACGTCATGCCAGACGGCTGTACCGTCACGTAGTTCGCTTTGCAGGCCGGACCCGCGGACGTGTACCCGAATCGCGCGATGCCGAGGATCGCGTGGTTCTCGATCATCACTTGGTTCGGCGTCTTGCTCCCGAACGCGGCGAAGAGCTCCGCCGGCGTCGCGTAGTCCGCGTACTCCGGCATCTTGTCCGCGGCCGACGGCGGCAAGAACGGCAGCGCCCCCGCCGCGCGCGCGAACGCGCTTCCCGTCGATACGGGCACGAACATGTCGCCCACCGTGTTGAACGACAAGAGCGCGCGCGGCGGCGCGACGTTGCCGTTCTCGTCCATGAGCGGGCGGATCATGTAGTACGGCGCGAAGTTGAAGTTGTCCGCGGGATCGAGCGCGGCTTGCACGAGCTGAAAGAGCCGCCGCAGCTCGGGCGTGTTCCGCTGATCGCCGTAGCCTTCGTTCGGCGCGACGAGCTTCGAGCCGACAGGGAAGAACGCGTCGCGGAACTGCGCGCAGCCCGCGGTCGCGTCGTCCGGGCACTTCTTGGTGTCGTCGCCGACTTGCTTCGTCTCGAACGCCGCGACCTCGAAGGTGTTGATGCGTCGGCCGTTCACCGCGTCCGCGGTGAGCTCGCACCCCTTGTACGATTTGACGACGTCGGGCTTCGTGTAGAGCTGGATGTCGATCGGATCGCCGATGCTCGTCGGGAACGACACGCGGAAGCGCCCGTCCTTGTCGGTGCGCGCACAGCGCACCTCCTTGCTCTTCACGTTCTCGACGACGACGGTCATCCCGACGTCGACCTCCGCCGCCGAGAGGCACGCGATCTCGATGTCGACGTTGTCGTCGCCGTCGTTGACGTGAAATCGGATCGAGCGTTGATCCGGCGAGCACGACGTCTTCTTCTTCCCTTTGCTGTCGTTCGGGTAGAGCGACGCGGGCGTCGACGTCACGATCGGTCCGAGGATCTGCTCCCACACCGCCTCGGTCACGCCGTACGAGCGCACGCCGATGTCGCCCATCCCCGCGCCGCCCGACATCGGCGTCGTCGCGGTGAGCGCTGGCTCCACGCCGCCGATCCCTTCGCTCATCATCCCGCCGAGCGACTCGCCGCCCGAGAAGTACTTCGCGCTCGGACCGCCGACATCGATCGTCCCGTCGCCGTCGAAGTCGCCCGCGAGATCGTTCGACTGGCCGTCGCCGTTGTAGTCGTCGTCGGCTTTTCGCGCGCCGTCGAACGACTTCAGAATGCGGACGGTGTTCATCATGTCGAGGAGCCCCTGACGGACGTTGTCGCGAACGTGGAACACGTGCGACGTCCACCAGAACCACCCCGATCGCCCCGTGCCGTCGCCGTTGTACGCGCGCTCGCGCCCCGAGCCGGTCGCGGTCACCCACTCGACGAGGCACGGCGGACGGAGCGCGGTCTGCGCCGTCGCGTAATCGCCCGCGCCGTACGACAGACCGTGCTCCGGCATGTCGATCCCGATCGTCGCGATCCCCTGCGCCGCGAGCGCGCCCGCGTAGATCATCGTCTCGCTGTCGTTGCCGGTGACGCCGTGCTCCCAAAACGCGACGTTGAATGGCGCCTTCGCCTTTGAGCTCGGCTTCGGCACGATGAGCCAGAAGTGCACCTTGTCGGTTTGCACGTCGCCTTCGCCCGTCTTGAAGTTCACGTGGAAGCGCGCCTCTTGCGGGTCGAGGCTCTTCGGATCGCCCTGCAAGTACGGCGTGTCGAACGTACCGATGACGATGTGATCGATGAACTGGTTCGCCGCGTTCACCCACGCCGTCTCGCCCTTCGACGTGCCGACGACCTGCTCGTAGTACTGCTGAATGCCGACCGCGATGTCGGGCTCGTTCGGCTTCACGATGTACGGCGTCTTCATCCGCTCCTTGCACGCGGGCGTGCTCAAGAGGTCGGCCGGCTCGTCGGCGAGGCTGAGCGCGAGGCCGGCGGCGCGGTAGATGCTCATCTTCGGCGGGTAGCGATCGGCGAAGTACGCGAACGGCCCGTGACCGTAGAGCCCGTCGCGGAGGAGCTTCATGTCCTCTTGCACCGGCATCGTCGTGAACGTCCACGCGAACGCGACGTGATCGAGCCCGCTGCCGGCGAGATCGCCGTAGTAGTTTTTGCGCGTCGCGTCGCCGAGGATCGCTTGGAGCTTCGCGACGCCGGGACGCTGCATCGGGTGATGGATCGCGTCGAACGGCGACCGAATCGGCTGGCCATTCGATCCGCGAAGTCGATCGGTGAGCACGACCGCGTACTCCGTCTTCTCCATCATCGGAATGAGCGGACGAAGAATCAGCGTGTCGGTCTCGCGCTCGTACCAGCTCATCAGGTTCTCGACGCCGTCGAGATCCGGACGTGACGCCGCGCCGAGCGTGTTCGGGTGATCGAGGATGCCGTCGAAGTCCATGTCGAGCTGCGGCGCGTAGTCCTTCTGCCCGAGCCCGCGCCCTTCTTCGAGCGTCTCGAAGAGGAGGTTCTGCGAGACGCGCCCGCGCGCGACGTCGTAGTGCGGATCGTTCGGCCAGAAGCGATCGAGATCGCGGATCGTGATCGGAAAATTCCCGTTCCCCATGTCGAGGATCACCGGCACGCCGGTCGTGAGGTTGACGAGGTACACGACGTCGTCGGTCATGTCGTAGTCGTGGCCGCTCATCCGCGATTTGACGTCGAGCAGATCGATCACCGCCTCGCCGTTCGGCACGCCACCCGGGCCCGAGTCGCGCTGGAACTGCACGCTCAGCGGCGCCGACGTCCCCCAGCCTTCCATCTCGTCGAAGGCGCCGCGCGCGACGTGCTCGATGTTCGTCGGCGCGACGAGGCTCGCGTTGATCCGCACGCCGGTGCGGCTCGTCGGATCGGGGAACGTCGCGATGTCGTTCGGGAGCGGGACCTGCGGGAGCGGGCGGTGCGTGAGATCCCACTCGACCTTCGGACCCGTGCCCGGCGGCGTCATCCGCAAGCCCATGGGCGCGCGGTCTTCGGAGCACGCACCCACGCCGAGCCCGGCGACGAACAGCGAGACGGCGACGACGAGATTTTTTTTCACCGCCAAGACGCCAAGGACGCCAAGCGGATTTTTTGGGTCGAACATCATCTCGCCTTCATCCCCCTTGGCGCCTTGGCGCCTTGGCGGTCAAAACAATCAGAACTGCAGTCCCGCTCTTCCGAGGAAGAGCCATGGCGTCTTCAGCTTGTCGCCGGCCATGTCGGCGAGCGCGCCGCCCGGGAAGAGAACGCCGCCTTGCGCGCCGAGCTGCAGCGTCATGTCGTAGTCGAGCGCGAAGCGAACCTCGGTGCCGGCGTCGAGCTCGACGCCGAGATCGTGGCGGTGCGTGTCGCCGCCGCGGTAGTTGACGTAGCTCCCTTGCGTGACGAGGCGGTACGGATCGACGAGGTCGGCAGTCGTCTGCGCGATGACGGCGCCCGCCTTCACGTCGAGGTTCGGCAGCGGCCGGTACGTGACGGTCGGGTTCACGTACTGCGCGCCCGCGACGCCGCCGTTCGTCGGGAGCAGATCGATCCCCGGTGCGGGGCGCGGGCCGGCGAGGAACGGATCCTGCGCCGCCACGGCCGCGCGCGCCGTCTGCCAGCGCATCACCTCGTCGAACAGGATGAGCCCGATCTTGTGGTTCGCGTTGAAGACGAAGCGCTTCTCGACGCCGTCGGCGTGCGCCGGATCCGCATCTCCCGACGCGTACCCGACCTCGACCTGCGCGACGACCTTACCGAAGAGATCCGGCCGCGATCCCATCGGCGCCTGCGCCGCGCGCTTTCGCGGACGCGGGTCGTGCGCGCCGAGCACGAAGCCCGCCGACATCGCGCCGCCGAACGATCGCAGCTTGATGCTCTGTGCTGCGAGCGTCTGCTCGTTCGTTCGAAGCGCGTTCGTCGATCCGAAGATCGTCGCGATCTCGCCCGCGCCGAACAGGTACGCCGCGCCCGGCGTGTGGATCGGGACCGCCCAGTTGCCCGCGATGTCGACGACGCCCGCTTCGATCTTGTCCGTGTACGGAAAGAGATCGCCCGACGATCGGTCGCGGTGTTGGTTGCGGTAGACGCCGTAGATGCCGATCCGGTTCATCCCCGACTCGACGTACGTCGCCGCCACGGCTTGCCACGCGCGATCGCCGCGCGAGGAGAGCGCGATGTCGTCTTTGAAGACGTAGCCGCCGCCGATCGCGACGACCCACGGAGACTTCTCGCCGAGGGGCTTCGTCGCGAACAGGATCTCGTCGACGATGTTTCCGTAGCGATAATCACCGAAGAGGTTCGGGTGATCGCCGTCGTTGGCGAGGATCCCCATGCCCCAGTGCGTGCCTTGCTGCCCGACGCGAAAGAGGCCGATCGGCGATTTCCACTCGAGGAAGAGCCAACGCGGTTGGACGTTCTTGAAGCCGTCGTAGTCGTCGCGCGGCGTGTAATCGGCGTACGTGTCGTGCGCGGTGTCGCCGAGGACGAGGCCGCTGACGACGTCGAGCTGCGCGATGACTTCGAGCTTGTCGCTGATTTGGAGGCGCGGCGTGAGACGGAGCCAGTGATTGACGAACGCGTTCTGGCCGATCGAGTCACTCGTTGCGCCGGGGTGCGCTTGGAGGATCGTCGCGGAGGGGGTGAGCGTGAAGCTCGTCATCCCCTGGAAACGCATCTGGTACTCGCCGTGGATTTGCACGCGGACGACGCCAGCCTCGGCAGGGGCGACGGGGGTGCGGCCGGTCTCGAAGACGAGTCGCGGGAGATCGGCCGGGACGCGCGCGTTGCGGACGTGGGGGGCGGGCGCGGGCGCGTCGGCGGTCGCGGTCGGGGTCGCGGTCGGATCTTCCGCGCGCGCGACGGTCGAGGCGAAGGAGGCCGTGAGCGTCGCGATCAACGCGAGCGACGTGCGTAGAGAGAGAGAGGAGGGGGTCACGGCGAGCGAGCATAACTACTCTGGAAAAAACAGTCGCGGCGTATCCGGACCCTCGGGGAGACGGCTGAGAGACAGGTTCGTTCCTCTCGTGGTAGGTCACGCCGCATGTCCGAACCGGTGATGATTGGGCGTCCGTTGTCGTTGTCGGATCTCGAGGACGTCGCGCTGCGCGGTCGCAAGGTGGCGCTCGCTCCCGATGCGCTCGCGGCGATGCGGCGGTCGCGTGCGGCGGTCGACGCGATCGCGAAGGAAGGCGACGGCGCGCGTCGCGTCTACGGCATCAACACCGGCTTCGGCGCGCTCAGCGAAACGCGCATCTCGGCGAGCGACGTGCGCGCGCTCCAGAAGAACCTCGTGCGATCCCACTCGACGGGCGTCGGGCCTGCGCTCGGCGTCGCGCACGTTCGCGGCATCATGCTGCTGCGCGCGCAGGTGCTCGCGCTCGGATGCTCCGGCGTGCGGCCCGAGACGGTCGACATCCTCGTCGACATGCTCAACAAGGGCGTTCATCCGCGGATCCCCGCGCAGGGATCCGTCGGCGCTTCGGGCGATCTCGCGCCGCTCGCGCACCTCGCGCTCGCGATGATCGGCGAAGGCGAGGTCACCGACGGCGCGCGCCTCGTGCCGAGCGCCGAGGCGATGCGGGCAAAAGGGATCACGCCCGTCGTCCTCGAAGCCAAAGAGGGGCTCGCGCTCATCAATGGGACTCAATACATGGCGTCGCTCGGGACGCTCGCGCTCCTCGAGGCGGAGCGCCTCTGCACGGTGGCCGACATCGCGGGCGCGATGAGCCTCGAGGCGCTCAAAGGATCGGACGCGCCGTTCGACGCGCGCCTTCAAGCGGCGCGCCCGCACCCGGGGCAAGCGGCGGTCGCGAAGAACCTCCGCGCGCTCCTCGCCGAGAGCGAGATCATGGAGAGCCACAAGGACTGCGGCAAAGTGCAGGACGCTTACTCGCTCCGCTGCATGCCCGCGGTGCACGGCGCGACGCGCGACGCGCTCTCGTGGGTTCGCCAGGTGCTCGAGCGCGAGGTCAACAGCGTCACCGACAACCCGAGCGTCTTCCTCCGCGACGACGGCGGCGCCGACATCGTGAGCGGCGGCAACTTCCACGGGCAGCCGCTCGCGCTCGCGCTCGATCTCGCCGCGATGGCGGTCGCCGAGCTCGCGAACATCAGCGAGCGCCGCGTCGAGCAGCTCGTGAACCCCGCGCTTTCGACCGGGCTCACGCCGTTCCTCGCGCCCGCGGGACCGATGAGCGGGCTCCACTCGGGCTTCATGATCGCGCAGGTCGCGAGCGCGTCACTCGTGAGCGAAAACAAGGTCTACTGCCATCCGGCGAGCGTCGACTCGATCCCGTCGTCCGCGGGAAAGGAAGATCACGTGAGCATGGGGAGCATCAGCGCGAAGAAGCTCCTCTCGGTCGTCACGAACGTGAAGAACGCGCTCGCGATCGAGCTGATGACCGCCGCCGCCGGAGTCGACCAGCGCGCGCCCCTCGCGCCGAGCTCGGGCGTCGCCGCGGCGCACGCGACGCTGCGCGGCAAGGTCGCGCCGATGACCGAAGATCGCCCGCTTTACGGCGACATCGAGGCGGTCGCGCGCCTCATCGACGACGGCTCGCTCGTCGCGTCGGCCGCCGCGCGCATCGGCGCCCTCGCATGAAGGACGTTGAGCGCACGTGTGGAGAAGAGGCGAGCGGGTAGGACCTGATTTCCCGGAGAGCTGGCTTGCGCTGGGAGTCGGCGGTGGCAGGCGTATAGTGAAGGCATGAAGTACCGGGGCGTATCGGTGGTTTGTGCGCTCTCCCTTGGCGCCGCGCTGCTCGGCGGCTGCGGAGAGCTCGGCAACGGCAACACCAGCTCGCTCCCACGCGACGCTCACTACAAGCCGAGCGCGGCCGAAGTAAAACGCGATCCGTGCAAGCACAACGATCTCACCGCGTGCATCGCGCGATGCCAGGCCGACGACTCGCACGCCTGCAACATGGTCGGCGTGATGTTCGAGTTCGACGTGCAAGGCAACGACAACCCCGCGCTCGCGTCGGGCTTCTACAAGCGCGCATGCGACTCGACGTACGCGCCCGGCTGCAACAACCTCGCGTGGCTCTACCTCGGTGGGCGCGGCGTGCCGCAAGATCACACGCAGGCGATGCGTCTCTTCTACTTCGCCTACGACGCGGCGCGCGTCGCGTGCATGCGCGGCGAGGCGTCGAGCTGCTTGATGGCGGGCGAGCTCCTCTTCGACGGACGCGGCGTACCGCAAGACGACGAGAAGGCGCAGGCGTTCTTCGAGCGCGCGTGCGCGGGCGGCGAATCGGTCGGATGCGCGCGCGTGAAGAACCCGTAGTCGGGACGCGCTACCCCGTTCCGCGCTTCTTCTTCGCAGGCGCCTTCATCGGCGCGCCCTCTTCGCTGGCACGCGCAGCCTTCTTCGGCCCGCCCATCCCACCTGTCCGAGGTGCGTTCGCCGCGATCGATCGCGACAACAGCTCGGCAAGATCGATCACCTTGGCGCCGCCTGTCGCTGCGACGCGCTCTTCATCGCCCGTCTCGTCGCGCTTCACGTCGCCCTCCGCGACCTTCGCGTCGACCGCCGCCTCGACCGCCGCGCGGTACTCGTCCGGGTGCTTCGCTGGATTGAACTCACCCGCGAGCTCGTTCACGAGCTTCTTCGCGAGCTCGAGCTCGCGCTCGGTCGCAGCTTTGGTATCGGGGATCACGATCTCCTCGCCGCTGACGAGCTCGTCGGCGAAGCGCATCATGTCGAGCGCGAAGAGCTTCTCGCGCGGCCGCAGGATCGCGAGGCGCGTCCGCGTCCGAATCTTCACCTTCGCGAGCGCGACGCGCTTCGTGTCGACGAGCACGGTGCGAAGCAAGTCGAAGCCGCGCGCGCTCTTCCCTCCCGGGCCGACCCAGTAGCTTTTGTCGAAGTACGCGGCGTCGACGTCGAGCGGATCGACGAACTCGACGATGTCGATCCCGCCCGCGCCGTCCTCGCCTTCGATCTTCGCGAGCTCCTCCTTCGTGAAGAGCGCGTACTCCCCCTTCGAGACCTCGTACCCTTTTCCGATCTCGTCCCACGCGACGTCGCGCGCGCACTTCGGGCAGCGGCGCACCAGGTTGATGCGCGAGCCGCACTCTTTGTGCAGCTGGTTGAACTGCGGCGTAAGATCCTTCGTCGCGGAGAAGAGCTTCGCGGGGATCGTCACGAGGCCGAACGCAATCTCACCGGTCCAAATCGCGCGCATGCTTGCTCCTCACTGACGTCTCACTCACGTTATTACGCTGACATGGCGAAAAAGAGCCGCCAGCCGCTCGACGAATACGAGGCGAAACGCGACTTCGCAAAGACGCCCGAACCGCGTCCCTCGCCGCCATCGTCCCAGACCGGCGCACAGGAGGAAAAGAAAAAGGCGCTCGCGTACGTCGTCCAAAAGCACGACGCGACACGCATGCACTACGACGTGCGCCTCGAGATCGACGGCGCGATGGCGAGCTGGGCGGTGCCGAAGGGGCCGAGCTTCGATCCGAAGGTGAAGCGGCTCGCGGTCGAAACCGAAGATCATCCGATGGAGTACAACCGCTTCGAGGGGCGGATCCCGGACGGCGCGTACGGCGCGGGGGACGTGCTCATTTGGGATCGCGGGACGTACGAGACGATCCCGCCGGGCGCGGAGAACGCGATGCGCGCGAAGGGGCACATGCACGTGCGGCTCTTCGGCGAGAAGCTCCACGGCGGGTGGCACCTCGTGCGGACGCGCTCGCTCGCGACTCGCGCAGGCACGCGGCCGACCGATGGATCGAAGTCGCAGTGGCTCTTCTTCAAGGCCGAGGACACGGACGCGGATCCGTCGTTCGACGTCGTCGCCGAGCGGCCCGAGTCTGTCGTCACGGGACGCGCTGCGACGCGCGGGCCGGCGCGCGTCGGTGCGTCGCCGAAGGGGAAGAGCGCGGGCGCGTTGCTCGACGCGATCGGCGAGGTCGCGAAGGCGACGCAGGCGACGCGGATCGAGGATCCGACCCAGTACACGTTCGAGGTGAAGTACGACGGGTACCGCATCCTCGCCGGAAAGGCGGGACGCGAGGTCAAGCTCCGAACGCGCAACGCGAACGACTACACGGAGCGCTTCGCCGCGATCGCGAGCGCCGTCCGCGCGATCGGCGCGCGCGAGGCGGTGCTCGATGGAGAGGTGTGCGCGGTCGACGCGGAGGGGC
>JAYVXB010000209.1:0-6925 GCA_043785585.1 Deltaproteobacteria bacterium
CGCGTCCTGTCCGCTCGGCGGAACGTCGATGCTCGGCGGCCCCTTCACGTCGTCGTCGTCGACGCTCGTGAGCTTCGCGAGGCCCCAGTCGAGCACGTACACCTCGCCGAAATGCCCGAGCATGATGTTGCCCGGCTTGAGATCGCGATGGAGCACGCCGCGCGTGTGCGCGAAGTGGACCGCGAGCGCGACCTGCAGGAACGCCGTGAGCAGACGGCGCCGCGAGTACTGCTCGATCATTCCCTCGTCGTCGCGCCGAAGACCGTTGAGCACGTCGTCGAGCGTGAGCCCGCGCACGCGTTTCATCGTGAAGAACTCCGCGCCGTCCGGTGTGCGCCCCAGATCGTGCACCGGGACGATCGCGGGGTGCTCGAGCTGGCCCTGCACGCGCGCCTCACGCAGAAACCGCGCACGCGTGTCGCCCTGCGATCCCGATCCGGCGCGCGCCGTCTTCATCGCGATCTCGCGCCCGATGCGCCGATCGACACAAAGATCGACGACGCCCATCCCCCCTTCACCGAGCCGCTCGGTCACCTCGTAGCGCGCCGCGAAGCGGTCGTCGTCGAGGAGCTCGTTCGGAGGATCGTACGCGAGGCGCGACGGCGAGCTCCGGTCCTGCTGCTTGATCGTCGCGGGCTCCCCACCCGACATGACATCTCGAACTTGCGTCATCGAGTCGTTCGGTGCCCCTCGTAGCCGCGGATCGCGCTTGGTCATCGTGCCGACGATGGTACCCGCTCCGGTGCGGCGCTCGCCGTGCGATAGTGGTGTCGTGGCGGACTCCGGTACCTCGGCTCCCAAAGGAGCGCTGCTCGCGCGTCGTTATCGATTGGGTACGCAGATCGGGCAAGGCGGCGTAGGCACGGTGCACGAAGCGATCGACGAAGAGACCGAGCGGCGCGTCGCGATCAAAGTGCTCCACTCGTACCTCGCGGGAGATCCGACGCAGCTCAGTCGCTTCGAGCGCGAGGCGCGCGCGGCGACGGCGCTCTCGCACCCGAACATGGTGCGCGTGCTCGACTTCCGCTGCGACGCGGGCGAGCCGCCGTTCCTCGTGATGGATCTGCTCGTCGGCATGTCGCTCCGCGACCTCCTGAAGGAGACACCGCGCGTGCCCGTCGCGCGCGTCGCGATCATGACGGCGCAGATTCTCTCCGCGCTCGCCGCCGCCCATCGCGCGAACATCGTCCACCGCGACATCAAACCCGCGAACATCTTCGTTTGCGCGGGATCGCCTTCCGAGACCGAGATCGTCAAGGTGCTCGACTTCGGGATCGCCAAGCTGCTGCAGAACGCCGACCGGAGCCTCACGCGAAGCGGCGAGGTGCTCGGGACGCTCGCGTACATGGCTCCGGAGCAGGCACAGGGACAGAACGTCGACGCGCGCACGGACCTCTATTCGGTCGGCGTTCTCATGTACGAAGCCGCCGCGGGCCGACGCCCGTTCGAAGCGTCGAGCGCTCCTGCGCTCGTGGCCTCGATGCTCGCGCCGCACGTCCCGCTCTGCACGCTCTGCCCCGACGTGCCGCCTGCGTTCGGTCGCGTCGTCGATCGCGCGTTGCAGAAGCATCCAGATGCGCGCTTCGCGACCGCCGAGGAGATGGCGATCGCGCTGATGTCGCCGACGACCGGAGCGTGATCTCGCACGCCGCGCGCATTCAGCTCATTTTTTCGGGCGGGCCCAGACGCCGAACACGTAGAAGCCTTCGCCGGGTCCGTCGACTTCGATGTGAAAGTCGAACTCCTTGTCGTCGTCCATGCACCACGGCTTGTCGTTCTCGATGATCGCGACCGGCTGCCGCGTCTTGTCGTCGGCGACGAGCGCGCCCGTCGTCGTCTCGACGAGGATGTCGAGGTCGGTCACCTTTGCATCGGCGACAGCGAAGTAGCGGTAGCAGTATCCGCCGACGAGCTTGATTCGATAGGTGTCGCGTTTGTCGTGCAGGTGGTGGAGACGTCCGACGCCCGGCTTGACGTACTCACGGAGGCCGGTCGGCGTCCCGCAGCGCGCGAGGATGTTGTCGTAGTCCTTCTTGTGATCGCCGCTCAGGTTGATCGTCGTCCAGCACTCGCGATCGCCCGTCGTCGACGCGGGGAACGAGCTCTTCGGCGCTTTCTTGTCGAAGAGCGGAGTCATCTGGATCGGCTTGCCGTGCTCCGTGACGTCCAACGCGGCGTGCTGCTCCGCCGTGAGGTCGGGCGGCGGCGCCGCGGATGCCGAAGGGGTCGGCGGGGTGACCGTCGGTGCGGTCGTGGTCGGCGTCACGTTCGCGACGTCGTTCTGCGGTTCGACTTTCGGCGTCGCCGGTGCAGACGCGCACGCGGCGGCAGCGAACGACATCGAGACGACGAGTCCGGTTCGACCGACGGCGGGCGGAAGGCGCATGGCCTCCAGGGTACTACCGTTTCGCGGGCGGCGGCGGAGGCGCGGAGTTGCCGTAGACGTCGTTACCGATCGGTGACGGCGGCACTTGCGTTTGCGCAGCGACCGGCGGAACGCGCGGCGCGAATGGCACCCACGGCAGCTGGTACGCGCCCCCCATCATTCCGGGCGGAAAGAGGAAGCTCGGCACCTTCGACCAGTCGCCGAGCATGATGCTCGTCCCCGTCCCACCCAGTTTTCCGAGCGCGTCGTAGGCGTGCATCATGACGTGCATCGGCGTGATCCCCGCGGCCTCCGCCCGCGTCTCGTCCGCTTTCGCACGCGCGAGCGCGATGCGCGCCTGCGCGTCGGCCTTCGCTTGCGCGAGCCGCGCCTCGGCTTGAAGCTTGTCGATCTGCGCCTGCTGCTGCGCGAGCTCGAGCTCGCTCTTCTTGCGTCGCAGATCGAGATCGATGCGCGCCGTTTCTTGCGCCGCCTCTTGTTCGAGCACGAGCCGCTTCTGCGCGGCGGCAGCCTCGAGCGCGAGCTTCTTGTGCAGAGCGTCCTGCTCGAGGACGAGCTTCTGTTGCGCGGCGGCAGCCTCCGCAGCGAGCCGCTCTTGCTCCGCGCGGATCTCGATCTCGCGCTTCTTTCGCGCGGCCTCGTTCTCCTGCTCCGCCTTCAGACGCGCCGCCTCTTCTTGACCGACGAGGCGCGCGCGCACCGCGAGCGCGATCTCCGGCGCGTATCCGACCTTCTCGAGGAGCACCGACGAGACCTCGACGTGGCGTCCAGCGATTCGCCGCCGGAGCTCGGCCTCGATCTCGTTCTCGATCTTCTCGTTGCTCTTCTGGAGCTCGAGGTACGAGTGCCGCGCGAAGACGCCGCGCGACGTGCTACGAAACTCGGGACCGACGACCTCGTCGTAATAGTTCGGCCCTATTTCGGTATCGAGTTGATAGAGCTCGGCGACGATCGGGCGATAGACGACCGTGAGCGTGAGATCCAACGCGAGGCCCTCTTGCGACGTCGTGTGGATTTGCTCTTGGCGTCGCGAGTACGTGACGTCGAAGTCGTCGACGCGCGCGCAAGGCCCGATGATGCAGAGTCCGTGGCGATAATGGCCAGGGCGCAGCACCTCTTGTTGCAAGCCGCCGTTCTTCGGATCGAAGAGCAGCCCGCGGTGTCCCGGTTCGACGAGCGAGCTCGCGCAGCCGCTCAACATTCCCGTCGCGGCCACAGTGGCAAGCGCGCCGGCGATCATTGCTATTCGCATGACAGACCTCGTAAACGGTATTGGGTTATGCCTCGATGCCTCCGAGCCAGTCCGCGAGATCGCGGCCAATTCTCATCATGCAGGCGTAGACGACGGTGCCGCCGCGCTCGACCTCGATGACGCCGCCCTGGCGACACGCCGCGTGCGTCTGCGCGAGATAGAAATGCCCGGTGCGCGTCCGCAAGGTCGCGCGCACGCCGAACGTCACGACCAGGCGGTTCTCCGCCGTGTACTGGGCCTCGGCTTGGATGATCTCGACGAAGAGCTGCCAGCCCTCCGGTCGCTGCGCCTTGTGCGTCGACGCCCACGGCACGGTCGCCGACGAGATCGCGAAGCCGAGCGCGGCCTCCATGTCGCCGTAGGCGATCTCCGCGCCGTCGACCGGGAGCGGATCGCGCACCGCCGTGCTGCGCGTGACGACCTCGAGCGGCGTACCCTCGGGCGGCGTCTCGGTGTACGGGATGCCCGCCGAGACGAGGAGCTTCACCGTCCGCGGCGAGTGCGTCGATGCGCATCCGGCGGCAAACGCGAAGGTGATCGCAAGGAGCGCGTGCATTCGCATACTCGCGACCTAAGCAAGCGACGATCCACGATCGCATTCCGTGCAATTGCCAACTTTCGATGATTGCCATTGCAGGGAGAGGGACTGCCAATCCCGTCGAGCGCTCGATCACTGCGGCGTAGTTTCGCAGCGACAGAGCGCCCCGCGCGAGAGCGCCGCGCGATCGCGTCGATTCGTCGCGTCCACGCGCAGGAACGATTGATGCGTTGTCGCGTCGCATGCTCCGCCATGCTCTCGCGCTCAGCTCGTTCACCGCGCTCGCTCCAGTCTTGATCGCGTGCGGTCCGCCGAGAACCACGGGTCTTCAGATGACCGACGGCGCGACCGCGCTCGCGCAAGTGACGCGCGGCGCGGGCGACGAACGACGTCCCGCGATCGCCCGCGACGGGAGCGCGCTCGCGTACGAGGCCACGCACCCGGGCGCGCCGCCGCACGTGGAGGTCTTGTCTCTCTCGACGGGAGGCGTCGCGCGGTCGGTGGCGGAGCGATCGACGGAGCCGTCGTGGATGCCGGGAACGGGCGGGCTCGTGTGCGTCTCGCGCGCGGCGCAGACGACGACGGAGATCGTCCAGACCTTCGGCGCCGGCGCCGCGTCCTCGTTCGCCGCGCCCATCGGCATGCCACTCTTCGGTGCCGGTTGGCCTTCGGTGTCGCCGGACGGGCGTTGGGTTGCGATCTCGATTGGCAACGCGCACGTCTACCAAACGCACTCGCACAAGAGCTCGCGCTTCGATCCGGCGCTCGCGCTCGTCGCGATTCGCGGCACCGGAACCATCGCCGTCGGAGAAGGGGCCGAGCCGACGTGGAGCCCCGACGGCAAGCGTCTCGCGTTCGTCCGCCCCGTAGGCAACCGCGCGCACCTCTTCGTCGCGAACGCGACGCGCGGCGCCTCCGCGGTCCAGCTCACCGAAGGCGCCGACGACGACGCGCAGCCCGCGTGGTCACCGGACGGATCCTCGATCGCTTTTTGCTCGGCGCCCGTCTCGCAAGGCATTGCGCGAAACGCGAACCTCTTCGTCATACGCCCGGACGGCAGCGGTCTCCGCCAGATCACCGAGGGCGACTCGGACGCTTGCCGCCCGGCGTGGAGCCCCGACGGCGTCCTCTACTTCCACGCGAACGTCGGCGGGCGATTCCACATCTGGCGATTGCGGGTGACCGAGTGACCAATCGCACTGTCGTCCGTGCGGGTGACAGGACGTTCCGCCGAGAGCACGTCATGACGATGCCCAATGCTGGACGCGCACGCCCTCGACGACGACATGCCGCCGACGCGCCGTTCGTATGACGCGGAGTCGCTGCTCGTCGCGCGCATCGGATCGCTCGACGCGATCCCGCGCGTCCGCATGACGCGGAACGACATCGCCGGGCTCCGTCTCGATCACGCCGCCGGCTTCGTCCTCGCGCAGATCGACGGCGCGACGAGCGTCGAGACGCTGCTCGACCTCTCGTGCGTCATCCCGCGCGTCGACGTGCTCCGCATCCTCGGCGACCTCGACGTGCGCGGCGTCGTCACCTTCGCGCGAGCGTGACCCGACCTATTTTTTCTCGGGCTTGTCATCCTTGAATTCGGGCAGCTTCGCGAGATCATCCATGTTCGGGAGGAGCGTGATCTCGATGCGCCGGTTCAGCGCCTGACCGTACGCGCTGTTGTTGTTGGCGACCGGATCGTACGGACCGAAGCCCGCGGCGGAGAGGTTCTGCGGCGGTACGCCCTGCGTGAGGAGCAGCTTCAGCACCTCCATCGCGCGCGCGGTCGACAGCTCCCAGTTCGACGGGAACTCCTTGGTCTTGATCGGAACGACGTCGGTGTGACCCGCGATTTGGAATCGCCTCCCCGTCACCGTCTTGAGCGTCGCGGCGATCTCCGTGAGCGTCGCCTTCCCCGCGGGCCGAATCTCCGCCGAGCCGCCGTTGAACAGCACCTCGCTCTTGAGCACGAGGACGAGTCGCCCGCGACGCACGACGATCTTCAGCTTGCCGGCGTCGATCATCGCTTTGAACTTCTTCACGAAGTCATCGAGGAGCTTCGCGCGCACCTCGGCCTCGGCCTTCGCCTTGCGAAGCTCTTCGAGCTCGGCCTTCTCGTCGTCGGTCTGCGCGCGCCCGCGCGCGACGGCGAGATCGTCGCTCAGCTGTTTGGCCTGCGCTTCAAGATCGGCGATCCGCTTGAGCGCTTCGTCGCCGCTTCGTTTGCAAGTCGCGAGCTCCGACTTCGCGCCGCTCGCGTCGTTCACCGCCATCTGGTACTTCGCCTCGGGCACGCCGCACGCGACAAGCCCGAGCACGACCAGCAGACCCCCGCTTCGAATCATCCAGCGCATGCGACGAGACTACCCGAACGCGACCGGCCTGGCGCTCGTCCTCGTCGCGGCCATTCTCTCGTCGACGAAGGCGATCTTCGTGAAGCTCGCCTATCCGTACGGCGTCGACGCACTGACGTTGCTCGCGCTTCGAATGGTCATGTCGCTGCCGGTGTTCCTCGTGCTCGCGATCCTCGAAGAGATGCGTGCGCGAAGCCTCGGGAAGAAGACGCCCGCGCGCGACTACGCGATCGTCGCGGTGCTCGGGCTCTTCGGGCACTACCTCGCGAGCTACCTCGATTTCGCCGGGCTCGCGTACGTGAGCGCCGGCCTCGAGCGCCTCGTCCTCTTCACGTACCCGACGTTCGCGGTGCTCATCTCCGCCGTCTTCTTCAAGCACCGGATCACGCGGCGCGAGCTCA
>JAYVXB010000210.1:0-6925 GCA_043785585.1 Deltaproteobacteria bacterium
CGCGCCTTGTCCGCGTCCGCGACGCGAAAATACGGATGGAGGCCGAACGCAAACGGCATCGGCTCGCGCCCGGTGTTCTCGATGCGCGCGTCGATGCGAAGGCTGGTTCCCGCGAGCGAGAACGTCAGCGACGAGGCGAAGCTCCACGGGTACACGGCGAGTGTCGCGTCCGACGACTCGAGGACGAGCGTCGCGCGCGCAGCGTCGGCCACCTCGACGGCGCGCACGTCCCACGCGCGATCGCGCGCGAACCCGTGCTGCTTCATGGCGCCCGATTTTCCACTGCGCGAAAAGCGATCGTCCGCGAGCTTTCCCGGCGACGGGAAGAGCACGGGGATGCCGCCGCGTACGTTCTTGGACGGGTCCGCGAGCGTCGACTCGTCGAGGTAGAGGAGCTCGCGATCGCCCACGCGAAAGTGCGTCGCGATCGCGCCGCGCGCGGGGACGATCGTCACGGCGCTGCGCGCGACGTCGTCGGAGAGCTCGATCGTGGACGTCTCACGGTTCGCGTGGAGCATGGTCGCGAGGATACGGCATCTGGTCCTTCGACTGGATGCATCTCGGGCGCCACCCGCGACTCTGCGTCACATCTTCGATGCGATCCCGACGAAGACCGCGACGACGATGACGAGCATGTAGAGCACGATCAAGCCGAGCGTCATGATCGCTGCGAATTTCCAGAACGACTTTTGCTGCAAGAGCGCGTTCTCGAGATCACCGCCGTCGCGGCTCAGGACCAGCTGACGAATCGCGGAGCCGTACGACCAGAGCTTCATCCCGGGGTAAATGTAGAGCGCCGCGAGCGGGATGTAGACGAGGCCGAGCGCGCCCTGCGCAGCGCCGACGCCGGGCGCGAACGCTGCCATCGCGACGAGCGCGAGGCCGCCGAGCACCATGAACCCGCTGGCGATGAAGGTGATGATGCTGATCGTCATCACCCACGGGCGCGTCTGCTGAAGCAGCTGAATCGCCATCTCGCTGACGGCGGCGTTCGAATGGGACTGCGACGGGGCGCCGTAGCCGGGAGGCGCTCCGGCGTACGCGTTCGGTACGGCTCCGGGCGGTGCGTAGGGATTCATGGGACGGCAATCTACGCCGCCTTCGCGTCGCGCCGGTCTTCTTTAGAACGCGAGGTCGGTTGCCTTCGATTGGTTTTGGCGCACCGCCCCCTGCCCCGCTGCGTTCGTCGGAGCGGGAGCCGCCGCGGGCGGTGACGCGCCGCCGCCTGCGACGCCCGGTGCGGCCGTCGCCGTGGGTGCGGAGAAGCCCGCCTGCGCTTGCGCGATCGCGTCTTCTTGCGCCTTGAAGTCGTCGTTGAGGTTGCGGCCGCGCGCCTTGCTCGGCGCGGCGGGCGCGGCGTTCAACGCCTGCGCCTCGTCCTTCTTGAGCTCGGCTTGCTGCTGCGCGAGCGTCGCGCGCGCCGCGTCGATCTTGCCCGCCTTGAAGAGCGAGTTCGCCGTCGTGAGCGCGGTGGCCGTGTGGCTGCGCGCGATGCGCGCACCGACGAACGGGTCGACCCCCTGCTGCTCCGTTCCGTCGGTCTTCACCTCGAACGCGAGGTCGCCCGCGCACGTGCCGGCCGTCTTCTGGACCAAATCACGGTACGCGAGGCGCATCTGCGCGACGCCCTGCACGCCTTCGCGATCGATCGGCGCACGAACGCGCATGAGCACGGTCTTCTCTTGGCGCGCGCTGAACGTGCCGAACGGGACGATGATGCGGTTGCCTTCGCGGCGGAAGCTCCGCTCGAAGACCTCTTCGACGACGACTCCCGGCGCGGGCTCGATGACGAGCTCCGCGTCGCGCGCGAGCGCCGCCTCGAGCGACTCGAACTCCTCGGTGAAGATCGCCTGGAGCCCCGACGGATCCGCGACGAAGTAGTGTCGCCCGTTCGACTCGACGGCGATCGCGCTCATGAACTGTTCGTCGAAGTGAACGTCGACGCCGACGGTGGAGATCGTCACGCCGCGATCGCGCATCCGCGTCGCGAGACCCCGGACGCCGGGAATGTCCTTGATTCCGTGCGTCGCCTCGCCGTCCGAGAGGAGGATCATGCGGCTCACTTGATCGTGACCGCTCGGAGGCGCAGGAACCGACTCGAGCTGCGACATCGCCGTCTCGAGGCCGCACGAGATGCAGGTGTCGCCGCCGAGTCGGATGTTGCGAATGGCGGCCATGATCGACGGGCGCGATGACGGCGTGATGCGCGTGGGCGGGACGACGACCGACGCGGACGTGTCGAAGCTGACGACCGTGACGCTGTCGCCGTCGCGCATGCGATCGACCGAGCCGACGGCGGCGGCGATCGCGTTGGCGATCTTCTTTCCGAACATCGAGCCGGAGCGATCGATGACGAGCGCGAGGTTGACCGCCGGCGTCTGCGTCGCCGCATCCGCCCCGGTCACCGACGCGAAGACGAACGTCTCGCCTTGCGCCCCCGCGCCGACGACGCGCCGCATCGACGCGTGCCCGAGCCGCGCATCGACGGTCAACGTCTGACCCGCCGTGAAATGCGCCAACTCGCCTTGCGTCGCGCCACCCGCGATCGACGTGGGGTCGGTTCGTATCGCGTTCCCTGGGACGGGAGTCGCCGGCACCGGGATGGCGAGCGCAGCGGCGCTCGTGGAGAGGACACCGAGAGCGGCCCAGAGGGCGAGCGAACGTACGCGCATGGCCAGTTCTACGAACCGCGCGCGGGAACGATCTACGCCGCGATCGCCACCGTGACGTTTTCGACGACGTCATCGAGCGTATCGATGAGGAGCATGTCCCAGCGTCCGCTCGGTTGCGGAAACGACAGCCCGAACGAGTCCGGACCGAGCGCCGTCAGCCGCGCGACCGCGCCGTCGTGTGCGACGATGACGATGTGCGGCCCGTTGCTGCGGACGTGAAGATGGGAGAAATCACCGAGCACCGTGAGTCGCTGCTTCACGCGCTCCACGAGCGCGCGGGTCTTGCCGGTCGGTCGGCGTGCATCGAGCGCGTCGGCACTCTCTCCGTCCAAGTCGATCGTCGTCATGGCTTCACCTCACCCTCCGTTGGTGCCAGAGCCTCGGACGCGAGGCCAACTTCCGGAGTAGGGGGCGATGTGGTCTTCACGCCCGCCGCGCCGACGAGCGACCAGGACGGGATGCCGCCGATGAGGGCGATGACGGCGTCGTTCGGGAGCTCGACGGGGCCGTTCTTCGTCGAGAGCCGGACGCGCTCCGCGTCGACGAGCTCGACCTCGCTCTCGAAGATGATCCGCACGCGCCCTTTCGCGACGAGGCTTTTCAGCTCGGCGACGTTGCGCGCCTTGCCGCGCGCGAAGCCGGCGCCGCGGTACGAGATCGTGACGCTCGCGTCGGCCTGACGCGCGACCGCGCAGGCCGCTTCCATCGCAGCGTCGCCGAGACCGACGACGAGGACGCGCTGACCGGCGAAGCTGCGCGCGTCGGCGAGCGCGTAACTGAGCTTTCCCTCGACGCCTGGCGCGACCTCCGCGCGGAGACGGCGCGGGGTGCCGCGGCGTCCGATCGCGAGGACGAGGCGACGTCCACGTACGACGCGCTCGCCGTCGGGCGTCGACGCCGTGACGCGGAAGAACCCTTCGTCGTCGCGCGCGATCGCCTTCACCTCGTGACGCTCGCGAACGTCCAAGCGGCGCGCCCGGACGATGCGCGTCCATTGCGCGACGAGCTCTTCCTTCGTCGACTCGCGCAGCCACAGCTCGCCCTCGACCGGGAGATCGAGCGGCGGATCGTAGACGAGCTTGCCGCGCGGAAAGCTCCGCACGCTCGCCGCGACGCTCGCCTGCTCGAGCGCAATCGCAGAGAGGCCGCGCTCCTGCGCACGCAAGAGCGCGCTCAAACCGGCAGGTCCGGCGCCGACGACGATCACGTCGGCGAGCGACTGCTGCGGGCGGACGCGCTCGCGCTTCGACAGCGTCACGGCGATCCGATCGACGACGCGCGTCCCTTGCGCGATGGCGTTCTTGATGAGCGGCAGCCCGGTCAGATCGCCGGCGAGGAACACGCCCGGCGCATCGACGCTCTCGAGATGATCGTCGACGCGTGGTCGCTGGCCGATCGCTTCGCCCTCCGTGATGACGAGCGATCCGTTCGGGCAGACGGTCTGGCAGAGCGACACGCCGCAGCAGTCGTCCGGGCGCGCGACGACCGCGACGTAGCGATCGATCTCGAGGACGTCGAACGGGCATGCATCGACGCACGCGTAGCAGCCGAGGCATGTGCCGGTGTCGATCTGCGGAAGGCGCACGCGGCGCGCAGGTACGGCGGCGGGCGACGCGCCGGGCCATGCTTGGACGAGCGGCGCGGGACCTGGACGCCGTCGCAGCGAGAATCCGAACGAGACGATCGACGCGAGCGCCGCGGCAGCGAACGCGGCGCCGACCCAGAGCCACGGGAGGCGTCGCTCGTCCGTCGGGCGGACCCACGGGATCTGCCGCGCGGCGTCGCGCGCCGCTTCCCACGCGACGTAGCGGGAGTCGGCGTGGCGATGCTCGTCGAAGCAGAGCGCAACGCGCGGCGCGGCGGACAGCGCGTCGGCGGGCGCGATGCATGACGCGATCGGATCTGCCGCGCGCGTCACGTCATGGCAGCGCGCGCACGCGGCGATCGCGACCAGCGGCACGGTCGTCTTTTCGGCGACGTGCTGCGCGACGGAGCCGCGCTTCTCTTCGCTCCCGCCCCAACGAACGAAGTCTCCGTTCGCGAGGAACGTCACGCCTTGAGCTGCGCCATGCGAGGGATGACACGATGCGCAGCCGAGCTCGCCTCTCGCTGCGAGCGCGCGGTGCGCACCCCGCGTCGATGCGTGACCGCCGTGGCAACGAACGCACGCGGCAGCAGGCGGCGCGCCGTTCGCGGCGTGGCACGAGGCGCATTCGAGCTTTGCTACGACGTGCGGTCGACCGAGGGGACCGGGCGACGCGATTCCTGCCGAAGGTGGCGACCACGCGATCGCGATCGCCGCGACGGCGGCGCCGACGAGAGCGACGATCGCCATGCGACGCGGACGCACGAGATCGCTCGTCGGCTCTGCGCGTTGGATGGCGCGGGCGCGTCGCGGCGCCTCGCGCCGGTCGACGGAAAAGAGATCGCCGGTCATCGAAGCTTTGCGACGACGACGACGTGAACGACGAGCACGACGAGCGCAATTGCCAAGGCGACGACATGCAACGGAAGCCAGGCGCGCAGCGCGCCGAGCAGCGCGCGCTGTGCACCGAGTGCGCGACGCTCGACGACGAGGCGCACCAAATCGTCCAGCCCGCGCAGGTGCTCGCTCTGGCGACCACCGAGGGCGCGTTCGATCCGCGCGTGCAACATGCGCTCCTCGCTGCGAAGCGATGCGCCGCGAAGGACGGCCATCGCCGCGCCGAAAGGCTGGTGCGCGTACGGCCTGAGGATGCGTTCGAAGATCGCCTTCACAGCGTCGCTCCGACCAGTGAGCGCACCGAAGATTCGCTCGTCGAGCGCACGCCCACGGCCGCTGAGATCCTCGGGGAGCGCGCCGCGTCGTTCGAGGCGCGACAGGCGTGGAGGGATGACGCGGTACGCGATCGCGACGAGCGCGCCGCTCGCGGAGGCAGCGACGAACGCGAGCTGGAGCGCGCCCGCCACGCCCGAAGCGAAGCGCGTTCCGGCATGCGCGACGACGACGCCGACCGCGAGCACTCCGAGCGCGACGTGCGCGATGTACGGGACGCGCACGCGCGACCGGACGGGAGCGTCGTCGCGTGTCGCGTTCGATCTCGATCGCCGGCGCGACGGCATTCGCTTCACGAGCGCGTACACGACCAGCAACGCGATCAACGCTCCCGCTGCGATACCGGACGTCATGCGCGACGCACCGATAGGGACGCGCGCGACCGCGAGCGCGACGCCTGCGGCACCGAGCGCCCACGGCCACGCAGGTGTCGCCTTCGGCATCACTGCGACCGGCGGCGTCTTCGCACCACCACGAAGAGCGACGAGCTCCGGGAGTGCGTCTTGCGGACGGATGCGCGCGATCGCCTCCGTCGGGCACGACCGCACGCACGCGGGTCCTCCGTCGACGTCGCTGCAGAGATCGCACTTCACGGCGACGAGCTCGGAGCGAGGGGCGATCGGCGCCGCAGGCTTCGCGATCATCGCGAAGAGTGGAAGACCGCGCTTCGCTGCGCGCGGCGCCATCTGGACGTTGTCCCACGGGCATCCCTTCGCGCAGTTGCCGCAACCGATGCAGAGGTCTTCGCGGATGAAGACTTCACCGCGTGGATCGCGACCGATCGCGCCGGTCGGGCAGTCGATCATGCACGCGGGGTTCTCGCAGTGCTGGCAGCTGTTCGGCAGAAGCAGCGACGCGGCGGCCGCCGCTTCACCGGTGACGATCTTGTCGCCTCGTCGCACGAGCCGCGACACGCCGTCGTCGTGCGCGCTCGCGCAGCTCGACGCGCAGTGCCCGCATCGAACGCACGCATCTTGATCGATCACCAGGAGCGATCGCGCGACGGCGACGCGATAGAGGTCCTTCATCACGTGCTGCGTCGCGTTCGCGCCGCGCGCCATGTCGAGCTGTGCGTCGCGGTCCGATCGCGCCACGCGACGCGCGCGCGCCAAGGCTCCAGGCGTGCGTCGAGCGACGTCGAGCACCACCTGGCGAGGCACGCTCATCACCCACGCCGCACCGAGCGCCACAGCCGAGAGATCGCGACGCCCCCCACTCTCGAGCTCCTCGTCGCCGACGAGATCGCCGCGCGCGACGTACGCGCGGACGTGCAACCGCTCGTCGTCTTCGCTCCGCAGCTGGAGCATGCCGTCGGCGATGAAGTAGACGCTCCGCGACGGATCGCCTTGACGGTAAAGGGCTTCGCCGCGCGCGAGCTGGACGTGCTCCACGGCATCGAGCACGAGCTCGAGGTCGCGCGATGCGAGCTCGCGCGTGA
>JAYVXB010000211.1:0-2056 GCA_043785585.1 Deltaproteobacteria bacterium
ATCCCCCACTCGGCCTGGCTCAACGGCACGCCGTCGCGCTTGATCTCGAGACCCTCGACCTGCGTCGTCGCCGTCACTTGGAGCTTCGACAGCGTGGGCTCGAGCGCCGTCGCGCGCTTCTGCGCCGTCGCGAGGAGATCGCCGCGCCTCGCGACGTTCGCCGCCGACGCAGCCTCTTTGTACGTCGCCCACGCGCTCGCGCTGCGACCGGCCTTTTCGTAGCAGTTCGCGAGGTTCAGGAGCGTCGACACGGACGGATCGAGCTTCTGGCTGTCGGCGAACTTCGGGCACGCCTCGTTGGGCTTGCCCGCCGCCATCAGCTTGCGCCCCTCTTCGAAGAGCGCCTCGGCGGCGACCTTGTTGTTTTGCGCGTGCGCGAGGCGAGGGCCAACGGCACCCGCGGCGGAGACGAGGAGCGCGACGCTGCACGCGGCACGCAGCGCGGTGCGGCGGAAGCCGGGGAGACACACAGAGCTCGAACGCATGGAAGCGGTCTTACCGCATCGACGGGATGTCGTCATCGCGTCCGGTGTTCTTCGGCGGAGGGGTGCTGCCGGGGCCGATGGGGCGCAACGCAGGCTTTGCGGTGGAGGCGGATGCGGACGGCGGGGGCGCGGCGCTGGCGACCGCGGACGCGCTTGGAGTCGCGCTCGGAGTCTCGGTCGCCGTCGCGGTTGCTGTCGCAGTCGCCGTCGCGATGGCCGTCGCGGTCGTCGGCGCCGACGCGCTCGCCGCGCCAGCTCCGCTCGACTTCGTCTTGTCGCCGAGCGCTCCGCTGATGGCGACCGCGCCGAGCCCGAGCCCGAGGATGATCGCGCCGATTGCGACGAGCACGACCGGCGACTTCCCCTTCTTCGGCGCGCCGCTCGTGCTCACGCTGTTCTGCGTCCCCGACCAAGGCGTCGGCGTGGCGCGCGCGTCGGACGTCGGCAGCGGCGTCCCCGGCAGCGGCGTGATCGCGAGCGCCGGAAGCCCTGGCGCCGACGTCATTCGCTTCGTCCCGCTCATCACCATCCGCGCGCGCTCGACGCTGACGCGCGACATCGGCGGAATGAACGACTCGAGCGCGGTCGCGACCTCGCTCATGTCGGCGTAGCGCTTGTCGGGGTTCTTCTCGAGGCAGCGCAGAACGATGGCGTTGAGCGCCGCCGGCACGTTCGGCCGGAAATCTTCCATCGGGTGCGGCGGATCGCTCACGACCTTGAGGCACAGCTCGGGCATCGACTCGGCATCGAACGGCACGTGCCCCGTGATCATCTCGTAGAGCACCACGCCCATCGCCCATACGTCCGAGCGCGGATCGACGTTGCGCGACGATCGCATCTGCTCGGGCGACATGTAGAGCGGCGAGCCCATCACCGCCGTCGTCTGCGTCAGGTTCTTCGAGCTCGGGCCCGTCACCTTCGACACGCCGAAGTCGAGGACCTTGATCATCGGTCCGCCGCCGACGCGCTGGGTGAGAAAGAGGTTCTGCGGCTTGATGTCGCGGTGGATGATCCCGAGCGAATGCGCTTCGGCGACCGCTTCGCACGCCTGCACGACGTAGTCGCACGCGGCTTCGATCGGGAGCGGTCCGCGCTCGGACAGAACGCTGCCGAGGTCCGCGCCTTCGAGGTACTCCATGACCATGTACGGCGCGCCGTTCTCGAGCGTGCCGACGTCGAGGACCTTGGCGACGTGCTCGCTCTTCAAGCGAACCGCGGCGCGCGCCTCGCGGAGAAACCGCTCGACGGACTGCGCGTCGGAGAGCGCGCCCGGGAGCACGAACTTGAGCGCGACCTTCTGCGAGAGCGCGATGTGCTCGGCCGCGACGACGACGCCCATCCCGCCCATGCCGAGGATCTTCTCGACCTTGTACTTGCCGGCGAGGATGTCTCCCTCTCGAACCGGCGCGGCGGACTCGTTAATCGTGTTCACGGCTTAAGCTCCTAGAGTGTCCGATGCGTGCGGTGCATGGACATTCGCGTCCCGATGCTACGAGACTACGTGCGAAGCCTAGCGCAGGTTGCGGATCGCCGAAAGGAAGCGGGGTGAAGCGGCGCGGATGTGGGTGCTA
>JAYVXB010000212.1:0-20549 GCA_043785585.1 Deltaproteobacteria bacterium
CGGACAATACCTCACGAGCGAAAAAGACCAGATCGATCCGCGCGCGTCACCTCTCCTCGCAAAGCATCTGCGTGGCCTGCCGCCGGCGATGGTGCTGACGGCCGGTTTCGATCCTCTGCGCGACGAGGGCCGCGCCTATGCCGAGAGGATGCGTGAGGCAGGCATAGCGGTCGACTACCGCTGCCTCAAGGGATCCCTCCACGGGTTCTTCTCGTTCGGCGGCGTGATGGCGCATGCGCGCGCCGCGGTGGAAGCGGCCGCGCGGGGGCTCAGAGCCGCGTTTCAAGCCGCTTCAGCGAGGTAGAGTGCCCATTGGCGATCCAAACCGGCCGAGCTCCGCCGCCGCCACCGTCCGCGTTATCCGCGGCGTGGTACGCTCCATCCGATGCAGACGCCATCGCTGGTCGGCGCTTGGATTGTCGGATGCATGCTGCTTCTCGCGCGTCCTGCCTTTGCGGAGAACGACGATCAGCAGGCAGGTCGGCTCTTCGAGCAGGGCTTGGACTGCTACCAACGGGGCTTGTTCCAGTGCGCGATCGACCGCTTCTCCGAGGCCTACAAATTGAAGCCGGATCCCGTGCTCCTCTACAATCGCGCGCGGGCCTATGACGGTCTCTTCGATCTCGCGCACGCCCTCGCCGACTACGAGGCCTACCTTCGCGGTGATCCTCAGGCGAAAGACCGTGGCGCCATCGAGCAGAAGATCGCGTCGATGCGCGCGCTCTTGCAACGGCCAGTACCACCGCCACCGCCACCGCCGGCACAGCCACGATCGCCGCGCGTAGCTCCGTGGATCGTCGCTGGTGTCGGCGGCGTCGGCATCGCCACTGGCACAGTCTTCGGCGTCGTCGCGACCCTGCGCCATCGAGCGGCGGTGCTGGACGCAACGCAGGATGCTGCAGCGAGAGACAACGCCACGGCGAAGTCTCTCGCGACCGTCGCGAACGTGGCGTGGATCGGCGGCGGCGTGCTCGCCATCGGTGGAATCGTTTGGGGCATCCTCGACGCTCGGTCGCAACGCGCGGCCGAACAGACCGGACGGAGCTCGGTAGAACCGGTGATCGGCCTCGGTTGGGTCGGGGTGCGTGCGACGTTTCCATGAGCACGGCCCAGCGCCTCGTCGCCGCCGCGTCGGTTGCGTTAGCGATCGCTTGCTCGATCGCGGAAGTCGATCTCGCGCATCGAGCGTGCCCCTGCGTGGACTCGACGTGGGCGTGCGTCGACAACACGTGCGTCCCCGCCGCGTCGATCGACGCGAGCGACGCGAGCGACGTGCCCGACAGCGGCCCTTCAGGCGCCTTCGTGGTCAAGGGACTGACAGCCGAATGGGCAACGCCCGAGACGATTCGCTGGCGATGGACTACCCAAGGCAATCCAAGCTTATTTGGCGAGTACACCCTCGTCATTGGCACGTCGCTCGACGACGTCACGAACCAAAGAGGCGCGGCGCGCAGTATCACCAAAGCGACGAATCTCGAGCTTGGAGTCGCGGTACTTCCACACTCCGGCGTCGGCGATCCCGTTTTGAGTACATCGACGACCGATCTTCTGCCTTCGACCACGTACTACGCGCAGCTCCGCGCGACCGATTCGTCCGCCCGCGTGTCGATCAGCGATGTCGCGTTCACGACGACGCCGAAGGACGCAACGAAGGAGATCGACCTCTTCGGCCCGAGCGCTCCGGCGTGGACGCTGCCTTGCACGTTGAGACAAACGTGCGACGACGGCGGCGTCGGCGGCGGCTGTTATCTCGAGTACAAGTCGAGATGTTCGGCGGACGCATCCTGTGGCGCGGTGGACTCGACCTGCTACGCGAACCTCACGGCCGGTGGACTTGCGAAACAACTCGACGTCGTCAACGCGGGCACCGCCTTCCTCGAGCTCTTGGTGAATGTCTCGGGGTGGTCGCCGGGCTTCAACCTCCTCCAGATCCAGGTCAACGCGACCTGGTTCTCCTTCCCTTACTTGAGCTTGGGGAACGATCAGTGGCGGCTCGTTCAAGTGCCGCTCACCGTCCTCCACCCCGCCAATGACGGAGGCGCCTTTCGATACGACGGCATCGTCAATCAGCTTCAGCTCGGGAGCACTTGGACGGAATCGAGCACAGTGCGCATCGCGCAGGCACGGATCCGATATTCGCTTTGAACCTCGCGCGCTACTTCACGCCGCGTGCGCGGAGCTTTTGGAAGTACCGGCGCCCGATGCCCGACGCAGCAGCCGCAAGCGCGACGTTTCCCCCGTGCCTCGAGAGCACGTGCGCCACGTAGCGCTGTTCGAACTCCTCCATGATGCGATCGCGCGCCTGGGTGAAGGGAAGAGGCAGAACGTCGTCGATCGCGTCGCCCGCGGCCATTTCCGTCGGAACGCTGGTCTTCGCTCGGGCGCCCAGCTCTGCGAGCTCGCCGAGCGCGAGCCGCCGCGCGACGGCATTGCGAAGCTCTCGCACGTTGCCGGGCCACGAGTAGTCCTCCCACTTGGCGAGAACTTGCGGTGGCAGCCCGTGGGCAGCACCTCCAAATTCGAGCCAGAAGCGGTGGGCGAGGACCGATACGTCACCCTGTCGATCGCGCAGTGGAGGGAGCTCGATCCGCCCGACGGCGAGACGGTGGAACAAATCATCGCGGAAGCGACCCGCCTGAACTTCGCGATCGAGGTCGCGACGCGTAGCGGCGAGTATTCGAACGTTCACTCGGATCCAGTGGTCGCCGCCAAGGCGGCGAATTTCGCCACGCTCAATCGCGCGGAGGAGCTTGGGTTGCAGCGCGAGGTCTAGATCGCCAATTTCATCAATGAGGAGCGTCCCCTCGTGCGCCTGCTCGAAAATCCCTTTGCGGCTGGCTATGGCACCGGTGAATGCGCCACGCTCGTGCCCAAAAAGCTCCGATTCGACCAAGCTTGGGGGCACAGCGGTGCAGTCGAAGACGAAGAACGGTCCGTTCGCACGAGGGCTGCCCTCGTGGAGCGATTCCGCGAGGACTTCCTTTCCCGTCCCCGTCTCTCCCTCGATGACGACCGGAATGTCGGATGCGGCCAAGCGCGAACACAAAGTATGAAGCCGCCGCATCGCGAGGCTCGCGCCGACGACGCGCCCGAACCCGTCTGTCCTGGGCGGTGGTATTCCGATGGCCGGAGCGGAGAGCTGCTCGACAAGGCAGACCGTCGATCCAAAACGGATTTGCTCTTCGCCTTGCAGCTCGACCTCAACGACCTTCACGCGGTCCACCCACGTGCCGTTCGTCGAGCCGAGGTCGCGCAGCTTCACACCCGTCGGGCAGAGCGCGAGTGCGATGTGCCGGCGCGAAACCGCGCGATCGGTGAGTCGAACGTCGCACGCGGGGCCCTGGCCGATGAGCGCACAGCACATCGCCGAGCCCTCCAACCTGAACGTCAAGCCACTGTCGGGACCCTCGGTGATCGTGAACACGAACACGGGCTCCGCGGCGCAGCGCTCGTCCCCCCGGTTCTGAACGATGGTGGCGACGGTATCTGCGTCGCTCCCTTGCTCGGGCGTCGACATTCGCGAAAGTCTACCACCCTTGGGGGAGTGGCAATGTCAATCGACGCGGTGGAACGGTGACGGCGGTGCAGACGGCGGCGGCGCAGGAACGGGCCTTACCCCGACGGATGGGCGCGTAGGGCGCGCGGGCTGCAACACGATGAACAGAGTCTGATCCCTATCGGGCGTCACCTTTTGGCTCGCGGTGGCAGAGCCCGCGCGGCGGAGCTCGATGTCCAAGAGGATCGCATTGCGAGCTACCTCGAGATCGAGCGGAGTCGTGCCTCGCGCTTTGCCGTCCATGACGACGGATGCGCCGCTCGGTTGGCTCCCGACATGGACGATCACGGTGCTCGACGCCTGAGGGGCGGGAGCGGACGCCACGAGCTGGGCAGTCGGGGGCTCGAACAGCACTGGGGATGGAGTGGCGCTCGCGGGGCCCGCCTGCGATGAAATCACCGACGTTCCACCAACGATCACAGTCGTAGCGCTGCCTACGAGCGCAGCGCTCAACGCGAGCGCAAGTATGACCGCGGTGCGGCGCCGCCGAGGTGGGGCTGCCTCGAGAGAAAAGGAGGCGTCCACTTGCGTAGCACCGTTGCCCTCGAGCACGGTCGGTACGTCCGCGACGTCGTCGTTCTCGTCTGTCGGCACGTCGTTGATGTCCGAGCCGGAGCGCACGTCCCGCAGCATCTCGCGCTTGGCCTCGCACCGTTCTGCGAATAGCTCTCTCATCAGCCGTCCAAGCGCGGAAGCCGGCTCTTCGACCTCGGCGCCAGTCGTGACTTCGATCTCGCGCATCGCGCCGAGGAGATCGCGCCGCATGGCGCTCGCCGTCTCGTAGCGATCGCTGCGCTTCCTTGCGAGCGCGCGCGTGACGACGACCTCGAGGCACTTGGGGTACCCGGCGACGAGGCGCGACGGCGGGACGATCGGCTCCTCGGCGATCGCCTTGAGCGTAGCGAGCTCGCTGCCTCGCTTGAATAGCCGTCGTCCAGTGGAGACTTCGTAGAGCACGGCACCCAGCGCGAAAATATCGGCGCGGCGGTCGACCTCTTCACCCCGGCATTGCTCAGGCGCCATGTAGCCGAACTTGCCTTTGAGTAACCCCGTCTCCGTGCGCGCGATGCGATCGGCGGCCTTCGCTACGCCAAAGTCCAGCACCTTGACGTGACCATCGTACGTGACGAAGAGGTTCTGCGGCGACACGTCGCGATGCACGAGTCCGAGCTTCGTCCCGTTCGAATCCGCGAGCTCGTGAGCAGCATGCAGTCCGGCGCATGCTTCGGCGACCAGATGCGCGGCGAGACGCGCGTCCAAGATGCGCGCTCCCATGACAAGCTTGCGATTCAGCGTTCCAGCGCTCTCGCCTGCGAGGTACTCCATCACGAGGAAGAGCTCCGCCTTGTCCTGTCCGAGCTCTTGCACGAACACGACGTTCGGATGACGGATCTGACTGACGATGCGCGCTTCATCCAGGAACATCGCGACGAAGCTATCGAGGCGCGCGAGGTGCGGCAGGATTCGCTTGATGACGACGATGCTCTCGACGCCGTTGGGGCCCACCAATCTCCCAAGGAGTATTTCAGCCATTCCGCCGGCGGCGAGCGCGGCGACGACTTCGTACCGACCGACCTTCGCGGGGAGGCTCAACGAATGTTTCCCCAGCGGGCAATACACGACACGCGGCAAAAGTTATCACGCGGCACCGGAGGCGTCGAAGGGATGACGGCTCGGGCATGCCTCCGCTCGCGCAGCGTTGCGCATGGTTGTTGCCGAGTCATCGGTGGCAAAACGCAATGCGTCATCGTTGAATCGTGGCGAAGGTGGTGCACGCTTGCGCCGCGTACGGGCCGAGGCGATGATCGGTTCTTCTTCGCGCCGCCCGCCTGCTGCAATGCCCGCCCCGATTCTCGATACGTCTCGCTGGCCGCTTCTCGTCGCTACCTTCCCGCGCAAGGTGGCGGAAGCGGAGCTCGCCGAGTTCTACGCGCGCTGGGAAGTGCTCTGCCGCGGCCGCGGTCGCCACGCCATCCTCGTCGATTTTAGGAGTTACGATCCCATCTTCATTCCCGCGGAGGTTCGCAAATTCGCGGCTGAGGAAGTGCTCAAGCGCCGGGAGCTATTCGAGCTCGTTCTCGTAGCCGAGGCGCGAGTGGTGCTGGGTGCGCAGAGGCACCTCTTGACGGCATTCGACTGGCTCGCGGGACGGACCTTCTCGCGCCCACTGCGGAATTTTGGAGAGTATGACGAGGCGCTCTCTTGGCTGGTTGGCCAGCCGGCGTTCCGCACGATCGTCATCACCGGATAGCTAGTGAGACGCCACAGGTCCGCGTGGGACGTCATGCGTCTCATCGCGAGATACGAACGACAGCGATCTTCGGACGCCTACGTCCGTAAACCGGGCGTGCCCACGCGACTGTTCACTTGCTCAGCGGCACGTCTTGCTCGTGACGACATCCATCATGGGTACCTCGAAGTCCGACCACTGGAGCTTGCCGAGCTGCACAATGTCCGGCACGTCCCATACTTTCCCGTCTCCAAAACGAAAGTCGGATTGGTAGAGGTAGCCGGCATCGTCGGTGTTGATCCACCCGTAGATCTGCAGCGCGCGGAGTACGACTCGCGCTTGGTTTCCCGTGATGCCTCTGCCGGCGGCATCGAAGCTCGCCTTGAGACGGAGCCTGCCGCCGTAAGGGAATCCGAAGTCCTCCGGGTAGTCGCTCATTGGATCGCATGCGCCCGCGCTTCTCGAGGCGGGCTTCACGTGCGTGTACTTGGAAATCAGCTTGTGCCCCATGGCAAAGTCGATCGCGTGTTTGATCTCCCCCGCATCGACTTCATCCTTCCAAATGACTCCCGGTAAGAGGGCTGTTCCGGCCGCCGTCGAACTGCCTTTTCCGTCGGGCAGCTGCTCCTTTTTGGTAAGGTCCCAAATCTGTAGGCTTGCCCAGCCGGTGGTGGGACTCGACGGATTCCAAGCATACAACTCGAAGAGGCGGCACGTCCCCTGATCGACCACCATCATGTGATGGTCTCCAGCAACGCCGTCCCTGCCCTCGTAATGCACTCCGGTCGGCACCGGCACCACCGCCGTCGGCCCTGGCGCAAACACGAATGCGCCGTTCGCGTCGAACGACTGCGTTCCACCGGAGACGTCGACCTTGACGTAGGGCTGGCTCCCCGGCACGATGTTCTTGTACTCGTCGCCGTTTCCGCGAGGCGGCCGAATGGGCGGGTCGTGTGCCGGATCGGCTGCCGTGCGAGCGACGAGCTTGTCGATGTAGACGGACGAGTTGGGGTCGAGGGGCACTCTCGAGATGTCTTGGTTGTATGGATAGTCTGCAGGGAACATCGGGCAGCCGCCGACGGTCGACCCACCAAACGGGCCACCATCGGGCGGAGGCGGAGGCGCACCGTCGTCCGCCCTGGCGCCGTCCCGAAGCAGCACGCCACCGTCCCCACCAGGCACCGTCGTACTAGCGTCCTGCGCGCTCTCGCGTGCTTCCGTGCCGGCACTGCAGGCCGCGGTGAACGCCAACGCCACGGCCAGACGAAGGGTCGATCGCCGTTGCAACCAAGACGGAGGCAAATGTGCTGAGTAAAGCGGCACTCGAGTATCCTCCACTCTGTTGGTGCGGGCATGCGTACGAGCTCGTCGCCGCACGCGGATGGTTAGGCAAGCGATGTGCCCTCGCCGCACGGTGCGCGATCGCCTCGTCCCCAACACAACACGAGATTCGTCCGCGTTGGGTCCGACGAAGGGTTTGTTCGCATTGGCCGTTCGATGCGAACCGATTGTTCGAGAGCGAGACAGAAGTTCGCGTGCGGGCGGGCACAACGGGGTAGGCACGGCCGTTGCGTTTCATCACACGATGAGGAATTGGTTCCTACGTTGTGCGGGGATTGCCAGCGCGGTCGTCATGACTCATTGCGCGGCGGGTGCGAGCGCTGTCGCCGGTGACGGCGGCGAAGGTCTCGAAGCCGGCACCTCGTCGGATGCAAGCGTCGACCTCGACACCTCGATCGTTCTCGGCGACGCCGGCGTATCCGACTCCGCGCCATCGCCAAGGTTCTTCATCCTCGTCACCGAGACACCCGCGGGGTCCCCTCCGATGTCGAGCTGGGGCGGCATCCTCCGATACGATATCGCCGACGATGCGAAGCCCGCGGTAGTCAAGAATGGGCCGGACGGCGGGCCGTGGATCGATCGCTCGGTGGTCGCTGACCCGATCGGGTTGGCCTTTCGACAAACGACGGCGGAAGTGTTCGTTGGGAACCGTCGCGCAAACACGGATGGCAGCATCGCCCGCTTCACCTACGCGAAGACTACCGAGACCCTGTCGCCAACGACCACCATCGCGATGAGCGACGGTGCAGGGGCCGTCAATGGACTCGCATTCAGTCACGACGAAACAGAGCTCTTCGCCGCTCGTCAGATCAGCCAGATATCGCGGTTCAAGTTCGACACCAACGGCAACATGTCCCACAACGGAGCCATCACGGGTCTCGGCAGCATGCTGGGAGTGGCAGTCTCGAAGGACGGTAAGCGCCTCTACGCAACCCAGCAATGGAGCCCTACTGTTCGCGAATTTCAGCTTCCGAGTGGAAGCGAGATCACCGGCTTTCAGATTCCCGGCGCGACTCGTCCACATCACCTCGTGATGGATCCAACGGGGCAGCGTCTCTACGTGAGCGACATCCAATCCAACAAGATTTACGTCCTCGCGGTGGCTGGCAACGACGATCTGTCGCTCGCGCAAGCGGTCCCGGCGACGAATCCGATTTCCGTGGCGGTGAGTCCAAGCGGGAAGGAACTCTTCAGTACCTCGCATAACTTCTCGCCACCCGACTTCATCGAGCGCTTCTCGTTGGACCAATCCAATGCCTGGGTTTCAGAGGGGACTCCCTCGACCATAACCACGGGCACGGCGCTCGGGGGCACGCTGGTGTTTCTTGCGTCTGAGAGACCCCATTTGCCGTGAGGCGTGTTGCGCAACACTGGGCCTCTCCCTCGACTTTCCACCGAGACTTCTACGTCCTGTCCGTCGACACGATCGACGCGATATACGCGGATCCCGAAGTGCCGCCCGCAGACAAGGGCGCGATCATCAAGTGCGCGAAGGACAAAGACATCCCGAGAGCTGACCTCGAAGCGGCCGCTCCGCGATCCAAGCCCGCTTTGACGAACGAATTGTTCGCTGACGAACGAGTGGGGCGCGGTACGAGTCCAGCACGCTGCCGGAAGAACCACCCGCGTTTGCAACGCTGTTGCGAGCGACGCCTGATCTTGCCGTGCTCGAGTCGGACCACGTGACGGTGCAGCGCTCTCGGTGACTCCGGGGCGCGACTGTTGCAAATCCACTCTTGAACAAAGCAAGGGCGCGCTGGGGTCGTGGGATTTGCTCACGGCGATCCCAAGAATTTCAACGGGCGCTGTCCGCGCGCATTGGACGGAGGAATGACCATCTCATGGCGAAACTCATGCGATTCTGGATCGGGCTCTGTTGCGCCGCACTCGTGCTCGGTCAGTTCAATGTGGCGGCGGCAGCGGACGCGGCTTCCGATTCCAGCGGGCGAGCCAACTCGTTCTTCGGCAGCTACCAGGAAGACATTCCGATCCAGGTTCCGCCGTTTCACGGTCTCGAACCAAAGCTCGCTCTGCACTACGACTCCTCGTCAGGCAACGGCGAGCTCGGCGTGGGCTGGTCGCTCTCCGGCTTCTCGACCATCGAGCGCGCCTCCGCGGGCAGGGGGGCACCAACGTACACGTCGAAGGACATCTTCCTTCTCGACGGGCTAGAGCTGATTCCGTGCGCGGCGGGGAGCCTGAGCCCAAGCTGCACCACGGGCGCGGTCCCGAGCTGCCCGACGTGCGTCGGAAACTACTCAACGAAGCTCGAGAGCTATTTGAGCATCGCCCTTCACGCGGACGACACCTGGACAGTCACGCAGAAGGACGGGACGACGTCCACCCTCGGCCCCGTAGTCAGGGCAGGGACAGCGACGTTCCCGTTCTATTCAACGTTCCGCTGGGGACTTCTCACTGTAGTCGACACCGACCGGAATCAGGTGAACTACACCTGGTGGTGCGATCTGTTCGACCCTGCGAACAACGCGTTCCTCGTCGCGGATTGCTACCCAAGTAGTGTGATGTACAACAACGCGGTCGTTACCTTCCTCCGGGAGTTCCGCTGGCAAGGCCCGACGCGCGGCAACGGCTACAACGTCGGGCAGACCAGATATCGTCTCAAAACCGTGGACGTCACCGTGAGCGGCGACCGGGCGCGGGCGTACAGCCTGTCGTACACCACGAGCGACTCGACGAGTCGGTCGCTTCTCGCCAGCGTGCAAGAATACGGCAGGGATGCGACGCTCGATGCGAGCGGGTCGATCACGGCGGGGACCGCATTGCCGCCACACCGACTGACGTGGTCTTCCGGGGGACCAGCCATTTTTTCCGCTCCCCAGTTTTCTGGCACCGGGTCGTTCTCCTCGTGGGTTCGGAACGCGGCCGACGTTGATGGCGATGGCAAGGTGGACCTCGTCTACGTCGGCGACACCGGTATCTCGGTGCGCCTGTCGAACGACGGCACTCTTTTTCACTACACTCCTGCCGGCGCGAATTTCGCTTCGTGGACGGGAACCATGGCTGACGTGAATGGCGATGGAAAGTCGGACGTTGTCTACATATCCGATACGGCGTTCTCAGCATTCCTCTCCAACGGAGATGGTACCTTCGGCCCACGCGTGGCGAGTACGACAGGCGGAGCGAACTTCGCGTCGTACACGCGGACAATGGCTGACGTAAACGGTGATGGCAAGGCCGACGTCGTCTACATCGGGCATACGGGTTTCTCAGTATTTCTCGCCCACGATGGCGGCACTTTTTTCGGTCAGATGAGCACGGTTACCGATACGTTGACCTCAGTCACCCGCGCGACAGCCGACGTCAATGGCGACGGTAGAGCCGATATCGTCTTCCTCTACGAAACATACAACTCGGTATACCTATCCAACGGAGACGGTAGCTTCGGTTCCGTGAGAAATACCTTCTACAACGGCGGGAGCTTCGCGTTCGCATCGTGGACCGGCGCCCTTGCGGACGTCAATGGCGACGGTAGGGCGGACGTCGTCTATATTTCCGATTCGGCGTTCTCGGCGTTTCTATCCAAGGGCGACGGTGGATTCGCTCCCGAAGTACCCGGAACCGCCGGCCTCGTGCAGTTCACTTCGTGGACGCGGACGATGGCGGACGTGAACGGCGACGGTAAAGCCGACGTCGTCTACATCGGCGACACAGGCTTTTCGGTGTACCCATCCGTGGGCGACGGCTCGTTTGGTCAGCGCGTGGCCAATACCACGAACGGTTTCAACTCTTCTGGGTTCACACGCCTGGCGACCGACGTTAGCGGCGATGGAAGGGCGGACATCGTCTCCATGGGCGATACCTTCGCAGCCTTCGTTGTGACGGAGGGGGCTGTACCGGATTTGCTTAGAATCGTGGAGAACGGCCTCGGTGGAAGCTCCGTCATCGAGTACACCCCGTCGTCCGCGTGGGCGAACACGAACAATCCTCCCCTCGTGCACACCGTGTCGGCCGTGAATCTCTTCGACGGTCGCGGAAACTCCCCGAGAACGACGTTCAGCTACGCAGGCGGACGATACGACGCTATCGGTCGACAATTTCTGGGGTTTCACTATGTCAAGACGACCCTCCCTTGCGTGGCGTCGGACGGACCGGCTTGCACGTCCGAGGGCCATTCAGTGCCGGGGACGAGTCCGTACGAAGAGACCTGGTATTCGCAGGAAGACGGCGCGATCTCAAAGGTACAGGAGGTAAGGCAGTCGAACGGCCGCGGTGCCCTTCTTACAGCCACGATTCACAACTACGTGACAAATCAATTGGAACCAGCACCGCACGTGTCATGGGAAACAGGGACGTGGACGTTTGTCTATGACGGTAGCGGGACCGCTTGCGGCTCGTGGCCCTGCGCGCGCGGCAAGCGGTCGTATGTCGAGCACACCCTTGACACGTTCGATAGGCTCACCGGCAAGTGGACCGCTGGATACGGCAACATCGTGCGCGAGATTTCGTACGGGGACTTTGATGTCACTGGCGATGAGAAAACGACGACAAAGGTGTACGTGCCGAACAAGGCAGCGTTCATCGTGGCTGCCGTAGCGGCGACAACGGTCTATGCGGGCGTCGGGACGACCGGGAGCGTGCTCTCGCAGGCCATGACCTACTACGACGGTGCGAGCACTTGGAATCAAGCCCCGTCGGCAGGCAAGCCCACACAGGGGTTGGCCTGGCTGAATACCGCCAACGCGTTTGTTTCGACTCGCGCGACGTACGACACTTGGGGAAACGTTACATCGGAGACCGACGCGAACGGCCATACGACGACATATACGATCGATCCTATTTACCATCAGTTCGTCACGGTGGTGCGAAACGCGCTCGGGCAGAGTTCCTCGACAACCTGGGACCCTGTCTGCGGCGCCAGGACGACCGTGACGGATGCAAATGGGCAGGTGTCCTCCATGCAGACCGATGCGATGTGCCGGCTGTTCATGACCCGTCCATCACTTGGCGCCTACGAGTTCAGGACGTACCAGAACATCGGCGACCCAAACGTCGGCCTTGTGCAGGTGGATCAACCCAGTGCGGACGGGTCGCTCGCGTTTGTACGGCGTTACTACGACGGCCTTGGGCGTGTGTGGCGCGTGGCCAAAAGAGGACCGGTCTCGGACTATACGTGCGCGGCGCCCCAGAGCTGCATCTTCCAGGACACTGTCTACAACGCGCGCGGGATGGTGGCGCGCCAGTCGCAACCCTACTACTCGGGGGAGGCACCCGTCTGGGAGGCGACTACCTACGACGCCTTTGACCGGGTGGTGAAGGTAACGCACCCCGACGGGGCCGTCCTGTCGAAATCCTACGGCGTCGGAACTACCACGCAAACCGACGAGCTCGGACACTCGATCATCGAGACATTCGACGTCTACGGGCACAAGATCAAACAGCTGGAAACGCCGCTCAACGGCTCGGGGTCAACGACGACCTACCACTTTGACCAGAGAGGTTACCCGACGCAGGCAACCGACAGCGCAGGCAACACCTGGATCACTACGTTTGATTCGCTCGGACGGAAGACGCAGATGAAGGATCCCGACACCGGAACGTCGACCTTCGGCTACGACAGCGGTGGACGGATGATTTGGAAACAGGACGCGAAGGGCCAGGTGACGACCTTTGCGTACGACGCCATCAACCGGATGACGTCCAGGTCCGCGCCCGGCGCGACGGCAACGTGGGCATACGATCAGGTCGCTCCCGGCTACTTCAATATCGGCCGCGTGACGACTGTGACGGAGCCGAACGGGGTTGGCACGACGACGTTCAAATACGATGCGGCTGGGCGAAAGGTGCAATCGACGCGGCTCCTTTTCGGCACGTCGTACACGATGAAAAGGGGATACGACGCGGGTGGGCGCGAGCTTTGGACGACCTACCCAGACAACGACACGCTGGGCACTCCGTCCAAGCCGCTCACGTACGATGGCGCAGGACGACCACTCGCGATTCCGGGCATCGTCAACAGCGCACAATACGACGCACGCGGGAACGTGATCGAGCAGGTGAACGCGAACGGTACAACTACCAAAAGGGCCTTTGATAACAGACGCTTCTGGTTGACGCACATTTCGACCGTCGCAGGCTCGGCGACTTTGCAGGACCTCAGCTACCTTCGCGATCTCGAGGGCAAGATCACGAGCGTGTCGAGCCCGGTTGCAGACGAAGGGTGGAGTTACCAGTACGATCAGCATCGGCTGACCGCGGCGAGTTCGTCCAACTTGAGGCACGTGGAGACGTATCGCTACGACCGGCTCGGGAACATGACCTTCAACTCGCGGCTCGGCAATTACACCTATGCGGCCTCGGGGCCGACCTCGGTACGACCGCACGCGGTGACCACGGCGGGGGGGAACGCGTACAGTTACGACGCCAACGGGAACATGATCGCTGGTGCAGGGCGGACGATCGCGTACGACGCCAACAACTTCCCCACCAACATCAACGGAGTCACGTTCGCCTACGACGCTGAGGGAATGCGGGTGCGCAAGGTCCATGGCTCGACGACCACGTACTACCTCGGTGACGGGTACGAAGTCACAGGCGGCGTCGTGACCAAATACATCGAGTTCGGCGGGTTGCCAGTGGCTCGACGAGTCGGCACGACGACGTATTGGATTCACACCGATCACCTAGGCTCGCTCAACGTCGAGAGCACTTTGGCGGGTGCCACGGTGCAACGGCAAAAGTACTTTGCTTTCGGCGATCGACTCGAGACCGACACCTCGCTCCCCGAGTCGCGCGGCTTCACCGGGCAGCGGCAGGACGACGAAACCGGGCTCTTCTACCTCCACGCTCGCTACTACGATCCGCACCTCGCGCGCTTCGTCTC
Organism: Deltaproteobacteria bacterium; assembly: GCA_043785585.1. Taxonomy (GTDB): domain Bacteria; phylum Myxococcota_A; class Polyangia; order Polyangiales; family Polyangiaceae; genus JBBQXV01. Next base: position 13,969 of record JAYVXB010000212.1, read on the forward strand.
GCCCGATCCGACCATTCCTACATCGGAACTGGTGGGGTTGAATCGGTATGCGTACGCTGGCGACGACCCCGTCAACCACACCGACAGAAACGGGCTTGGTTGGTTTAGCCGCCTGTTTCACATCTCTGGCGACAGTTTCCTCGGCCGTCTGTTGGGCAAAGGCGTCACCAACTTCGTCAATAGCGCCAGCAGAGATCTTCAAGCCGCCGTGGTTCTCGGAGTCACCTTCGCCGAGCCAGAGCTCTTGTTGCTGAAGGGCTGGCGGAAGGACGTTCGGGAGGCGAACCAGACGCTGCTTCACGCGTCTCGGGCAATTCCTGTCGTCGGTGGAATTCTATCGATGGCCGTTATGGCGGATCCCCTCTACCCACTCTCGACGGGAGACTGGAAGGGATGGGCGATCTCAGCCGGTGTGCTCGTCGTGAGCGCCGTCGCGATCGCCGCTACGGCGGGGACGGACGCGCCGGGAGTCGTAGCGTTCGACGTAGCCCTGGCTGAGCCAATGGTGACGTTCGGAGGTATTGCCATCGGCGACACTACGTACTTGTCTCTCACACTGAGTTTGCCCTATATCGAAGTCGTCACGGCGAACGTCGTGCCATATATTGAGGTCCTGACGGCAAAAGCGGCGATTGGTTTTGCCGGTGGCTACGTGGACGGTTTGATCATGGGCGGCTCGCCGGGATTTGGAAAGGGAGGCGCAGGTTTCGCTGGTCTCGAGGGTGCATATTGGCTCACGAATCCGCTTGGCCGAGCGGTCTTTACAGGAGCCTTTCAGGCCGTTTCAGCAATCGACTCCGCACACGCGATGAACCCACGGAACGACTACGCAAGCAATGGCGGTCGCCGCGGCGGTCCAGCGAGCGGCAACAACCCGTTCAACGCGGACGCTTACGCGACCGAGCGAGCCAACGGGATGTTTGGCTTCTGGGGAGGGGAGATCGTCGGTCTCGGCATTCGGGCTGCCCATTGAGCCGCCGGGCGTTCGACGAAGAGGCTTCAATGAAGAAGCGCCAAAGTCCGCTATCGGCTCCTGCCGACTCCTCAAAGACCGCGGTGTCGACCGGGCTTCGGGTCGCCGTCATTGTGGGCGCCTTTGTCCTCGTAGCCGTCTTGGGGTGGTTCGAAGACGCCCGCCTCTGGAAGCGAGTGCCGCGCGCCGGTGGCGCTAGCTCCGGCATCGAGAATGGCGCGTCGGCGACATCTCCGTTGCAGGCCGACCCGAGCAGTGGTGTCGCCGTGGCGTCCGCCGCACCGCAGATTCCACCGTGGGAGTCCACGCCAGAGAACACACCACCGGCTCCAGAGGGCGCCAAGTTGCTACCGGCATGGTCCGTCGATCCGCCGCGGCCTGACCCGAGACTCGCGGCGCCACCAGTGCCAGTGCCGCCACCCGAGCCAATGACCAATCGTCCTCCCGAGCGGCCAGTCCTTTGACAGGAGCGGTGATGTGGTTCGCGACGTCCGCGAAATGCCTTCTTCCGACCGCTCCAAAGAGCGAACCGACCGGTGAGCCTCTCTGCCAACGTGCCTGAGACCAGCGCCTAGTCATAGTGTCATGTAGTACGGCGAGACCGGAACTCAGCGTGAACCCGTCATCCCAATTTTCCTCCATCGCCATGACGGATTGCCAACGAAGGCCGCGAGGCGCCGCTTCGCGACGTCGTACAAGAAGAAGATCTTGGACGAGGCCGAGGCGTGCAAGGAGCGAGGCGAGGTCGGCGCGCTTCTTCGTCGCGAGGGTCTCTACTCCGTAACCCGTCCAGCAACGACGTCCGCCGCGCCGCTTGTGTGAGGCCGGTTCGCGTGGGTCGAGGGCTGACGCCGAAGCTCGGGCGTGCTTTGTTCCGTGGGCATGTTGCCGCTCGAAGGGACGTTGTTGGAGAAGCTGCGGAAGATCGAAGCGCTGCACGCCGGGACGAAGGTCGACGGCGAGCGCGAGGCGGCGCGGGTCGCTGCGGAGCGCATACGCGCTCGGATCGCAGAGATCCGAGGCAGCGAGGAGGACGTGGAGCTGCACTACCGGATGCACGATCCGTGGAAGCTGAAGCTCTTCGTCGCGCTGTGCCGTCGCTACGGGCTGAAACCGTTTCGTGAGGCGGGCCGGCGCAGCACGACGATCCAAGTGCGTCTGCCGAAGACTTTCCACGATCGGACGTTGTGGCCCGAGTTCTGCGCGCTCGCCGAGGAGCTCGATGCGCATCTGCGCGAGCTGACCGAGCGCGTGATCCGCGAAGCGATCGACGACGACGTGAGCGAAGCACCCGAGGCTCCGAGAAAGGCGCTGCCGGCGGCGAGCCGCTGAGCGTCGCGTCCTATTGAGGTAACGCGAGCGCGTCGCGATCGCCGACGAAGAGCTCCGGGTGCGCGACGAGGATCCGATCGGGCAAGAGCTGGCGGAGCTTCGCGTGCGGCCAGCCGTGGACGATGAGCTTCGCGACGAGATGCAGATACGCGCGCGGGTCGACGTCGTGCGCGATGCACGTCGCGATGATCGACAGGATCTTCGCGGTACGCTCGCCGCCGACGTCGAGCCACGTGAAGAGCCAGTTTTTACGGCCGATCACGAGTCGCCGCAGCTCACGCTCGCGCCGGTTGTTGGTCGCCTCGATGTTGCCGTCGTCGAGGAAGAGCAAGAGCCTCTGCCACTGCCGATGCAAATAGCCGAGTCCGCGCCCGAGCGGCGTCTTCGGCGGGATGACGGCGCGCTTGTCATCGAGCCACGCGCGCAGCTCGTCGAGCACAGGGCGCGTGTGCTCATCGCGTCGCGCGCGCCGCTGTTCGGCGGTGTCGCCCGCGAGCGTCGCGGCGCGCTCGACGGCGAAGATGCGAGCGATGATGCGCACCCCTTCGAGCGCGATCTGGTCGCCGGAGCGCGCGGCGTCGACGAGTCGTCTTCTGCCGTGGCTCCAGCATCCGGGACGCTTGCCGCCGGCTCGTTCGAGGAAGGTCGTGACGCTGGTGCCGTCGCACTGCACGACACGCACGAGATCGTTCTTGAGGAAGTGTTGCCGAGCGCCCTCGCCGATGGCCGATCGCGCCGGCTGTGTGATGGCGACGGGCGAGGCCGCTCGACGTACGTCGGAGGGTCAGAAGGGGTGATCGTCGCGTTCGCGATCACGACGATGTTGCAGGTCGTCGATGGCGAGGCGGTACCAGCCGAGGAGGTTGGCGAGCTCGTCGGCGCGCGTGACGATGAGCGAAGCGAGCGCCAGGTAGAGAGGCGGCGCGCGGCCCTCGAAGGATTCTCCGACGTCGTCGATCTCGGGGCTCTCCGCGAGGAGCGCGACACGCGCGGCGTCGAGCGCGGCGCCGAGGACAGCGAGCGGAGCGAGCTCGGGAGCGCCACGCGCCTGGTCGATGTGAGGAAGGCCGATCATTCGTCGCCCGCGTCGGAGTCGAGCTTGAGGAGTTTGGCGAGGACGTCGCGCTCGACGAGCTTTCGCTTCTTCCGCGCGGCGGCGCGCAGCGCGAGGGTGGCGAGTCGGTCGGTGTCGCGGAGGCTGCCCGATGCGGCCTCGTGCAACATCGCGAGGGCGTCGGAGGTGAAGAGCTCCTTGTCGTAACCGACGCGCGCGAGGCGCGCGCGAATGTAGTCGGCGGTGTCGTCGGGCGTGAGCGGATCGATGACGAGTCGTCGATGAAGTCGGGAGTAGAGGGAGCGATTGCGTCGGAGTCGAAGCCGGTCGTCGAGATCGGAGAGTCCGACGAGGACGAGGGAGAGCAGAGCGCGGCTGTCCCAGGAGTAGTTGAGCAGGATGTGGAGATGGTCGAGCGTGTCCTGATGGAGCAAGTGCGCTTCGTCGACGACGAAGACGGGGAAGACGCGCTCCTTGGCGAGCTCCTCGACGTGTGTACTCACGGCGTAGAACACCTCGCCGGAGGTGTTGCCGCGAGGGATTCCGAGCGCGAGGCAGAGGTGCTTGTAGAAGTCGCGTCGTCCGAGCGTCGTGTTGTGGCAATAGGTGAGTCGGAAGCCGGCGGGCGGCAGCGCGTGGCGAAGCGCGCGAAGGACGCACGTCTTTCCGACGCCGGGCTCGCCGGTCATGACGACGCTGGCGCGCGCGTGCACGGCGTCGGTGAGCTCGTCGACGAGCGTCCTCTTGGAGGGAGGGAGCCAGAGATCGCCGTCGGCGATCTCTTTGGAGAAGGGATCTTGCGCGAGAGCGAAGTGGGCGAGGTGCGCGCTCATGACTTGTTCTCCGGGCTCTTGCCGGTGGCTTTGTCGAGGAGCGCCTTGGGCGGATCGAAGGGAGTGCGCGCGCGGTGCGCGACGTCGAGGGACTGCGGCGAGCGCGTGCGGTGGGCATTCTTGATCGGGTCGACGGGATGGAGCGCAAAGCGCTTTCCCTCGTAGTCGAGCCACGGGGGCTCCATCGGATCGACCATGCATCGGCAGACGGTGACGAGGCGTCCTGCGAGAAAGCCGAGATCGGTTTCCCAGTCGGTGCCGTCCATGGCGATGGTGCTGTCGCGTCGGACTCGTCGCCGAGCGTGGACGGTGAGCGCGGCGCGCAGCTTGTCTTCGTCGAAGTGATCGACGGGCGCGGGGGTCGCGAGGAACACACGCTCGGGCGACTGCCCCATGAGCGAGGCGTGCGGTGCGCGATGGTAGTGCTCATCGAGCCAGGCGTAGAGACGGACATTGAGATCGTGCAGCGAGGCGAGGGTGCCGGTGAAGTCGAGGCATCCTTCGCGGAGCGTGCGCCAGAAGCGCTCCATCTTTCCGCGCGCGGGGGCGTCGTACGGACGGGCGTGAATGAGGGCTGTGCCGATGCGACCGCACGCGGTGCGGAGCGTCTCGCCGCGATACGTCGAGCCGTTGTCGAGATAGAGCGCGTCGGGCGGGCCGTACTTGCGCAGCGCGCGCACGAGCAGCGAGAGCATGTCGATCTCCATCTCCGACGACATCGCCTCGAGAGCCACGACGTAGCGAGACGCGTCGTCCATCAGCGCGTGCACGCGGACGGGCGTCTTGGTGTCGCCGACGACGAGCGGCGATGCGTGGCAGACGTCGCCGTGCCAGAGCGCGCCGGGTCGCTCGGCTTGCCAGCGCAAACGTACTTTGCCGGCGCCGCCGTGCCGCAGCGAGGCACGATCTCTTCCCTGCTCGACGAAGAAGCGCCGCACCGTCGATGCGCTGACGGCGTCCTTCTCGAGACGTCCGTCGGCGACGAGCGTGCGCAGGATGAGCGGGACCGCCGCGCTCGGGTGCTCCTCGCGGATCGCGAGGAGCAGCGCGCGCTGCTCGGCGGAGAGCTCGCGGCAGCGTCCTCGATCGGCACGTGGCTCGGGGCGGAGCGCTTCGAGCCCGCCCTCCTTGTAGGCGTAGTACCAGCGCTCGAGCGTCGAGACGGAGATGCTCTTGGGCGAGTGCGCCAGCGGCGAGCGGAAGCGTTGCTGACTGAGCTCGGTGAGCGCGGACGACAGGTCGCCGCGCTCGAGCTCGCGGCGCGTGAGGGCGCCGACGATCTCCGCGCGGTAGAGCGCGATCGCTTCGGCGTGATCTTTGGGGGTGAGCGGATCCATGTAGCGTGCATCTTTCTGCGCCCGCTCGTTTTCGCGAGCGCCCACGACCGATGCCGGACGCGCGGCGTTTTGCCGAGGGATCCAACGAGGTGGGCGGCGCGCGAGCACTCGCGGCGGAGGACGTGCACCTCATCGAGCAAGCGCGGCTCCCGCGAACACGCGCGCCTCGACCGGCGCTTCGTCGAGCGCGGCAGGGGCGTGCGCCGCCAGCGTCATCGCGGCGCGTGCGGCCCGCTGCCGCATCGTCCATGTCGCGGGCGACGCGCGGATGCGCGCGAAGAGCCGACCACTCGTGACGGCGCGGTCCCATCGTCGAAGCTGCGCCCACGACGCGCACGCCGTCGGTCCTACGATCCGCCACGCGCCGACGCGCCGACGCGTCTCGGCGAGCGACAAGCCGAGCACGCCGTAGAGCGCAAACGTGAGCGCGATCGCTGGCGCCGAGTAGTAGCGACCGCGCACCAGCCCGCGCGGTACGACCGTCATGACCGCATCGCAACGCGTGCACTCGTAACGACGCACGAGCACGACGATCGTGCACGCCTCCGTCGTCGCGCTCGGCGGACCGCGTACCTGGCGCGCGCGAAGGCCGTGCCCGTGCACGACCACGCGGCCTCCGACAGGACGACTCCCCGCCGAGCACGCCACACACCGCGCGGGCCGCACCGCGTCCACCGGCGGCGGCGCCGTCGCCCAAGACTTGACCTCGATCGAAGAATGAACGATCTCCCTTACGCTCCGCTTCTTCAGCGAGTCTCGGAGCACGACGAGAGGAGTCCCGCGGCCAAACGGATCCTCTCGTCGCCCTTTTGTCGGGCCGACTCCGCGTCGATGCTCCGCCTCCCGCGCTCGCCTCTACTTCAGCGAGCGGGAAACGGACCAGTCCGCGTCCATGATGGACGGCGGTGCCACTCCGTCGCGCCCGCCCTCACGCAGGCGGATCTACAAAGCCACCGGAAGCGTCATGCAGCGTGCGCGGTAACAGGAAGCGACGCACGCTGTCGGAGTCGCCGCTCGGCGAGTAGAAGAAGGTGACCCACCGCGCGTTGGTC
>JAYVXB010000213.1:0-20543 GCA_043785585.1 Deltaproteobacteria bacterium
GGCGCGCACCTCGGCGAACGCATCGAGCACGACATCCCATCGCTTCTCGACGGCGAAGCGTCCGACGCCGATCATCAACGTGGTCGCGCGATCGCTCCCGACGAGCTCACGCCTTCGCGCTTCGCTGCGCGCGTTCGGCGAGAAGACGCTCTTCTCGACACCGAACGGAATGTGCCGCACGCGCTCGACGCCATGCGATCGCAGCTTCTCCGTCTGCCATCTGCTCGCCGAGAACGTCGCGTCGCACGCACCGAGCAGCCCCCGCACCGTTCGCCACACCGGCGCGAGCACGACGTCCGCCACGCGCGACGACGTTCGCCGCTCGAGCATCACGCGCAGGTACGTGTCGATGAAGTCGGCGTGCCACCAGAATGTCCGAATCCCGACGTCGCTCCGGGGAACCGTCAGCGCCCCCGCCATCGCGAGGTAAGGCGAGTGGACCTCGAGGACGTCCGGCTTCTCCCGCCGGACGATCGCCCTGAGTTTGTCCAGGCGTCCGAGCAGGTGATAGGTCGGATCGTAAGGGAGCGAAGGCCCTCCGATGCGTATGACCCGAGACGGTCTCTGCGAGGGGCCGCTCGACGAACGGTCCTTCGCCCTGTACACCTCCGCGTCTTCGTCGCGGGGGCCGGGCGCCACGACGATGTGGTCGTGTCCGAGTTGGCACAAAACGTGAGTCTTGGTCGTGAGATGGCTTCGAACCCCCCCTCCTCTTTCCGAATAGAATTCGGTGACATCGACGATCTTCAAGGCCGTTCTCCGGTCTCTGAGAAGACGGGTACGCGCCCGAACGTCGTTCGCATCCCGCGCGGTCGGCTACCGGCGAATGCGGGGCTCTCGCATGGCTCCGCGGCGTCACCGGTCACCAACGTCCCGCCTTTCGCTGCCCTCGCGGCGCGCCACGGGCGCCCGCTGCGTGTCGCGATTCTCAGTGATTTCGTCCGCATCCCTTACGCCAACGGTGCAGTCTTTCAGACACGGTCCCTGTATCAAGAATTGCGTCGGTGTGGTCATGAAGTCACACTCATCGGCCCCCACGATCCCGACGCCACACCGGAAGAGCTGGCGCCCGGAACGGTCTCGCTGCCCAGCCGGCCGCTGAAGACGTACCCCGGCTTGCACGTGCCGCTCCCGCTCGCGCCGTGGGTCTTCGACCCGGACCGCTGGAACTTCGATATCTGCTTCGGACAGACGACGTCGCTGCTCATGCAGTTCGGCGTATGGCTCCGCCAGATGAAAGGTATCCCGCTCATCTGCGTGAACACGACGCATCTCACGGCGGCGTACGACGTCCTTCTGCCGGAGAAGCTGTCGAAGATCGAAGCGGTGCACGCGGGGCTCATGATGTTGAAGCGCCCCTTCGAAAAGCTCTTCTCGGGGATCTACAACGACAGCGACGGGCTCGTCGTTCTCAGCGAAGGCCTCCGCACGTACTGGCGCGAGCGCGGCGTCACCGTTCCGATTCACGTCATCCCGCGCGCGGTGCAGCCCGAGGTCTTCGACAAGCCGCTCGGATCGGATCCGTACGCGCACTTGCTCGAAGGCGATCACGGCGGGCCGCGTCTGCTCTGCCCGGGGCGTCACACGCGCGAGAAGTCGCAAGACCGCGTCATCCGCATCTTCGCGCAGCACGTGCTGCCGCAAGAGCCCGAGGCGACGCTCACGCTCCTCGGCGCGGGTCCCGACAGCGAGTACTACAAGCGCGTCGCGCGCGAGCAGGGCGTCGAAGACCGCGTCTTCTTCCCCGGCGAAGTCCCGTTCGATCGGATGCCCGACTACTACGCGTACGCCGATCTCTTCGTGCACGCCTCGCTCAGCGAGACGTACGGCAACGTCATGGGCGAGGCCTTGTGGTGCGGCACGCCGACGGTGGCGTTCGCCGACGGCATGGGGGTGACGGCGCAGATCACCGACGGCGTGAACGGCGTCCTGTTCTCGCCGGGCAAGGGCGTGCATGGCGAGGCGACGGCCGACGCGGCGTACGGGCGCGCGGTCGTCGAGCTCATTCGCGATCCGCAGGCGCGGGCCAAGCTCGGCAAAGCAGCGGCGCGTCTCGCGCGTGAGCGCAGCTCTCCGCGTGCCGTGCAGCAGAAGCTCGCGGACGCATTCCAGGTCGCGCAAGATCACGCCGCCGCATCGGGGCTACGGCGCGCGGTCGATCGCCCGAAGATGATGCAGTGGTACACGACGTTCCAGAACTTCCGACCGTGGGCCACCGTCAACGGGGGCGTCTATCTCTTCGGACACCTTCGCCCCGCCAAGCCCGAGCCGCCGTCGCGCCTTCACCCGCGCATCGCGCAGTAGACTCCGCGCGGCTCGCGTCGCACGCGCGCGCTCACTGGCAGATGCCCATGTTCGATCCCATCTGCGCGTCGCAGGCGTTCGATGGGACGTTCATGCTGCACATCGCCATGCTGCAATCGAACGGGCAGCTCGCCTTGTAGCTCGCGACGGCTTGGTCGAAGTCGTTGACCGCCGACGTGTTCCCCGGCGAGACGGAGATCGGGCAACAGATTCCGTTCGTCGATCCGTTGCAGTGCTGCGCCTGGATCGGGTTGCATGCGCGCGCGGCGTTCGAGAGCTGCTCGATGCGCGCTCGCATCCCCGTGCACGTGAACGAAGCGTCGCCGGCGTCGCTGGTCGTACCGCTGTCGGTCGCACAACCGAACGGGCAGCCCGCCTCTTTGCCCGCGTCGGCCTGAGGGGCGTCGCTCGCAGCGTCGGCGCTGCCCGGCGCGGCCGAGTCACTGCTGCACGCGACGAGAAGCGGGGTCAGCGCGAACGACACGACAAGCCAAGGCGCAAAGCTCTTCATCATGGCGAGAAACATCCCCTATGCGGCGCGCGGGTCAAGCCTGCGCGCCACGAAAGCGCACCCAATCGTGCACGGTGCGGAGGCCGTCGCGCAGCGAGATGCGCGGCGCCCATCCGAGCTCGCTCTTTGCGCGCGAGATGTCCGCGTAGGTCGCGTCGACGTCGCCGACGGGCTGGGCCGCCTGGACGACCTTCGCAGTGGCGCCGACGGTCTCGCCGATCGCGCGGATGAGGCCGGCGAGATCGATCGGCGCGCCCGAGCCCAAGTTGTATGCGCGAAACCCGAAGGCGGTGGCGGTGCGATCGAACGCCGCGACGATGCCGCGAACGATGTCGTCGACGTGCGTGAAGTCGCGCCGCATCGATCCGTCGCCGAACATCGTGATCGGTTCGCCGGCCACGATCGCGCGCGTAAAAAGCGTGATCGCCATCTCGGGACGCTGGCGCGGACCGTACACCGTGAAGAAACGAAGCGCGGTGCAGGCGAGGTTCGGCGCGCGCCGGCAGATCGCGCTCGCGACGAGCTCTGCGCCGCGCTTCGAAGCCGCGTACGGCGACTCGGGGACGATGGCGGGCGCGTCTTCGGTCGCGGGGAGCGGCGTCGAGTTGCCGTAGACCGACGAGCTCGACGCGAACGTGACGCGCGTGATTCCGGCTGCGCGCGCGGCCTCGACGATGGTCGCGGTCCCTTCGACGTTCACGCGCGCATAGAGGGCGGGCTCCTCGAACGAAGGCCGCACGCCCGCGATCCCGGCGAGGTGAACGATCCCGTCGGTGCCGTCGACGAGGCGCGCGACGAGTGCGCGATCGGTGATGCAGCCTTCGTGGACGGCGAAACGTGAACCGAGCGCGCCGAACTCGGCGGCGAGGTCGGCGGCGTTGCGGCGCTTGTCGACGGTGGGGTACGGCGCGTTGCTGAAGTCGTCGAGGACGGCGACGGTGTCACCGCGCGCGAGCAGCGCCCGCGTGGTGTGGTACCCGATGAAACCGACGCCGCCAGTGACGAGGACGCGCACGACGCGCGCTACTTGGACGAAGGCAACGTGGGGCCGCTCTTCGCGGGCACGCTGCTCGGGGCCGGCACGCCGATCCCCTGGTAGCGCATCCCTGCGCGCATCACGTCCGCCGGTCGCCACACGTTGCGGGCGTCGAGGAGCATCGGGGGAGCGCCGTCCGCGCCCGCGCGCATGCGCTTCTTCATCTCGGCGAAGTTGGGCGCGAGGTAGCTGCGCCACTCGGTGAGGAGCACGAGCGCGTCCGCGCCGTCGAGCGCCTCGTAGTCGCTGTTCACGACCTTCACCTTGTCGCCGGCATCGGCCATCGCCTTCGAGAAGTTCACCGCGGCTTCGGGATCGTGACCCGTCACCGTGGCGCCGCGCTCGAGGAGGACCTTCGTGAGCTTGAGGGCAGGCGACTCGCGAATGTCGTCCGTCTCCGGCTTGAACGCGAGACCCCAGATGGCGATCTTCTTCCCTTTGAGCGAGCCACAGCCCTGCTCGACGAGCGTCGCGACGAACGCCGCCTGCTCTTCGTTCGCGAGGTGCGCCGCCTCGGCGAGGAGCATCGACACCTTGTGCTTTTTGCCGAGCGCCGCGAGCGCTTGCACGTCCTTCGGGAAGCACGATCCGCCGTAGCCCGGACCGGCGTAGAGGAAGCGCTTTCCGATCCGCGAGTCCGAGCCCATTCCGCGGCGGACCGCGTGGATGTCGGCGCCGGTCGCGTGGCAGAGACGCGAGAGCTCGTTCATGAAGGAGACGCGGATGGCGAGCATCGTGTTCGACGCATACTTGATGAGCTCGCTCGATCGCGGATCGGTGACGACGACGCGCTCGCCGGAGAGCTGCAACGGCGCGTAGAGATCGCGGAGCGTCTGCTGCGCCGCCTCGGTGCGAGCGCCGAGGACGATGCGATCGGGACGGAAGAAGTCCTGAACGGCGGCGCCCTCCTTGAGAAACTCGGGGTTCGAGACGACCTCGAGGTCGACCATCGCCTTCTTGAGGATCTCTTGCGCGGCGTCGCACGTCCCGACGGGTACGGTGCTCTTCATCGCGACGAGCGCGGGCTTCTTCGCGATCTGCGCGATGCGTTCGGCGACCTTGAAGACCGCGCTGACGTCGGCCGCGCCGCTCGGGCCTTGCGGTGTCCCGACGGCGATGAAATAGACGTCGGACTCGTCGTACGGCGGCGTGACGTCCGTCGCGAAGTGCAGACGCCCGCTGCGTTCGTTTCTCTTCACCAAGTCGCCGAGGCCCGGCTCGTAAATGGGAAGGATCCCGTCCTTGAGCGCGCGGACGCGCTCGGGATCGATGTCGACGCACAACACGTCGTGACCGAGCTCGCTCATACCCGTTCCCGTCACGAGCCCGACGTAACCAACTCCGAAGGCGACAAGACGCATGGCCGCGAGCGTAGCGAAAAGCGCTTCACGTGCAAGCGTGCGCGCGTGCCGACGGCCGCGCCCTCAGCGCGTCGTTCTGTACAGCCACCAGCCGCCTTGGTGCTCGGCGAGCGTGAGCGTCGGCGGGGCGTCCGGCGGGGTCGCGTCGGGGCGCGTGCGAACGAGAACGTAATCCCAGTCGTCGAGGTGGTAGGCGGGCCAGTCGATGACGCGCAGATCGCTCTCGCTGTAGCTCGAAGGCAGACGCAGCGACGGGTTCTCCGGCGTCGGGTAGAGCGCGGACCCCTGATGGAACCAAATGTCGCTTACGACGAGCGGCCGCTCGGCGAGCGCGAGCTTGTCGTAGTGGACGAACGGGTGCGCGGTGAAGACGCTGCTGTTCGGATCGAGCGGGAGGTTCAAGAGGCGGGCGCGCTCGGGGACGGCGGCGAGCACCTTCTTGTAGCCGAGAGCTTCGTCTTGGAATCGATGCGACGCGACGAGCGCGACCGCCGTCATCGCGACGGCGACGGTCGGTGCGCCTTTGTCGAGCGCCGCCTGGAGCACGCGCCCGAGCGAGGGCCGGCGCACGGCCATCAGCGAGAGGAGCAGAATGAGCGGGACGAGTCGACCGTCGACGAAGCCGAACCATCCGATCGCGTGAGGCAACGCGAGGAAGCCGACGACGAGCGTCGCGACGCACGTGTAGAGCGCGCGGCTGTGGGCGCGCGATCGCTGGTCGATCTCGGCCTCGCCGATCGGGAGCGCCGGCGGCGCGCGTCGCAGCGCGCGAATCGTCACCACGCTGGCCGTGATCGCGAAGACCCAGACGAGGACACCCAAGAAGAAGTCGACACCGGTGCGCGTCATCAATGTCGGCGTGATGAGGAGGCTCAGCTTGTCGGACGCCGCCTGGAAATGCGGCGCGAGCCCCTCGCCCGTGACGACGGCCGAGCCCGCGGGCGGCGCAGGCCCTCGCTCGAGCCACGCGACGTACGCCGCGAGCGCGACGGCAGGAACGAGCGCGCGGAGGCGGAGGATCCGCGCGCCGCGCTTTCCGGTTGCGATCGCCGCGACGCCGGCGAGCACGAGGAAGAGGACGAACGCGTGGCCGTGCGCCACGAAGACGAGCGGCGCCATCGCCGCCATCGCGAGCTCGCGACGCCCGGTCGGCGCGCCGCGATCCGCGAGCGCGAGAAGCTCGAGCCACAGCGTCAGCGCGCCGATGAGGACGGCGACGCCGAGCAGGTAGCTCGCGAAGCCGAGCAGCGTCATCAGGCCGAACGAGAGTGCGATGCCGAGGAAGCCGAACGCGGGGGATCGATCCGCGTGAAGATGTCGGCGCGCGAAGACGAGCGCGAGCGGCGTGGCGACGACCGGCAACGTCGCGAGCGCACGCACAGCGCCCACCGGACCGAGCGCGCTCGCGAACAGATCGCCGAGGAGACGGAACAGCGAGTACGGCCCGACGTGCGGCGCCAAAATGAAATAGCGCTGCTCGAACGGCGAATCGGCGAAGCGGTGGCGAAGCGCGATGAGCCCGGCGTGTGCCGGGAGATCTTGGAACGGCAGCGCCTCGAAGATCCAAAACACGAGCACCGCGGCGAGCACGACCGCGCCGAACCCGAACCACGCCCACGCGAAGCCGCTCGCCGCGCCGTCGTCCGCGACGGGGTCGAGCGGTACCGCGGCCGGCATCGGCCCGGACTGGCGAGAGGCGTGCGTCGTCATGGGATGAGCGGGCTGCGAGTGTATCTATCCAACGCGCAGGGCGCAGGGGCAAGATCGCAGGCGAGCGGTCGATTTTCGCCCGTGCTACGAGGTCGCGAGCATGAGGCTGCCGGGCGTCCGACCGCGCGAGATTCTCACATCGCCGCTGGCGTGGATTCTGGTGGCGACGGCGGTGCTCTACGCGCCGGGTCTCGGGTGGGGCCTCCCCGCGACCGATGGATGGGACAACGATGGCATCGCGCCGCGCGATTTCCTCGTTGGGCTCCTCGAAACGTTCACTTCTGGCCGGTTTTATACCTATCCACCCGTTCACCTCGCGATTCTCGGCGTGCTGACGGCGCCGGTCACGATCGTCGGACTCGCGAAGGCGTCGTCGTTCGCGCCGCCCGACGTCGTCCGCGAGATGCTGTCGCCCGCGTACATGACGCCGATCGCGTACGTCGCGCGCGCCACGAGCCTCGCGATGGGGGTCGGGATCGTCCATGCGCTCGCGCGGATCGGCGAAGAGATCGGCGGGAAGCGCGCGGGGTGGTGCGTCGCCGCGGTCGCGGCCGGCAACGCGTCGCTTTGTTACTACGCGCACACGTCGAACCTCGACGTGCCGTACCTCTTCTGGGGGTGCCTCGCTCTCCTCGCGCTCGTTCGGGCGATCGCCCGCCGCGAGCCGCGCCGCCTACGCACCGCGATGATCCTCGCCGTGCTCGCCGTCGGAACGAAGGATCAAGCGTACGCGCTGTTCGTTCTCGCGGCGCCCGCGGCGCTCGTGACGTGGCTCGCGCTCGACGCATGGGCGCGCAACAACGCGCGGGCGCTCTTCAAGGAGGTCGCCGTCGCGATCGTCCTCGGCGTCGCGCTCCTCCTCGTCGTCGACGCCGTCGTATTCAACCCGAGCGGGTTTCGCGCGCGCGTTCACTTCCTCGTCGGCTCGGCGAGCCAGGACTTCGCGCACTACTCCAACGACGCGATTGGCCGCGCGTACGTCGCGCGCGACACGTTCATGCACTTTGCGCGGTACTACCCGCTCGCGTTCGCGCCGCTCATCGTTGCAGGCATCGCCATCCACGTGCGTCGCCATCGCGCGATCGACGCGCGTGCGCGTCTCGTCGCGGGGCTCGTCCCGCTCCTCGCGATCGTGTCGTTCACGATCGCGTTCAACTGCGTCGCGCGGCGCACCGATCACCGCTTCTTGCTGCCGCAGTACGCCCTCGCGGCGGTCTACGGCGGCCTCGCGCTCGAGGCGCTCGTCTTCGGAATCCGCGCCCGCGCGCTTCGCATCGTGGCGCGCGTCGGCGCGGCGGCCGTCTTGGCGCTGGCGCTCTTCGGCTGCGCCGACGTCGACGCGAACCTCCTCCTCGATCCACGTTACGACGCGGAAGCGTGGCTCGCGGCGCACGTCGCCGAAGGCGAGACGATCGAAGTGCACGGCCTCAACGTCTACTTGCCCCGTCTGCCTTCGAACGCGCACGTCGAGCGCGTCGGACCCGAGCCCATCGACTCGCGCAACCCGCTCCCGGGCGTCGTCGAAGTGAAGGACACGTTCGAGAACGTGACGGCGCGCCGACCTCGATGGATCGTCGTGAGCGAGGTCTGGGTCGGGCGCTTCCTCGGCGAGCCGAGCGATTGGGCGCTGCACGGCGTCGTCATGCCGACGACGGAGATCCAGAACCGCGGCGACCACGACGCGAGCGGCTTCTTCCGAGCGCTCGTCGAAGGCACGCGCGGCTATCGACGCGCGCACGCATCGCCGTGGACGTCGAAGCTCTGGCCGCGCCTCGACATCCACGCGAGCACCGCGCGCGAGATCTGGGTCTTCGAACGGATCGAGTAAGATCGACGAACATGCGCGTTGCCCCGTTCGTCCTGACTTCCTCGCTCGCCGTCCTCGCTTGTGCCGGAGCCTGCTCGTCGTCGAAAGGCGCGCCGCCCGCCTCCGCGCCGATCTCCGCGAAGTTCGGCCTCTTCCAAGTCTCGCTCGCGCCCGACACAGCCCGCGTCGTGATCGCCGGACCCGACGGCGCGCCGCTCGTCGAAGGGCTCGATGCGTCCGACGATGTCGGCGAGCCCGCGTCGCAGAACGACGACGCGCCTCCGATGACCGGCTTCGCCGTTCGACGAGTCTCGACGTCGTACGAGATGCAGTACGGTGCCTTCAAGGTCGTCGATCAACCCGCGGCCGCGTGGCGCGTAGGGCGCTCGGCGCGATGGAGCGGCGGCGTCGCGCCGATCGACGTGATCGATGCGGCGGGCGTACGCCTCGCTTCGATTGCGTTCTCGCAGGGGCTCGACGACGGTCATCTCGTCGCGGACGTCGCGCCGGGCGATGGCCCCGAGCGCCGCTTCTCTTGGGGCTTCAAATGCGCGCCGAGCGATCACTTCGCCGGCTTCGGAGCGCAGACGTGGGGCGTCGACGCGCGAAAAGAGACGATTCCGATTTTCGTGACGGAGGAAGGAATCGGAAAGGATCTCGGCACCGACGATTCGCGCGGCGGCTGGCCGCTCGCCGGACGACGTCACTCGACCAGCATGCCGATGCCCGAGTTTCTCTCCCGCCGCGGCTTCATGGCCATCGCGGAGACCGATCTCCGATCGACCTTCGCACTCTGCTCCGAACGCGACGACGTCGCGCGCATGGAGCTCGAGCTCCCGGTGAAGATCCATTTCACGTACGGACCTTCGCCGAAGCAAGCCATCGCGCGCGCCACCGCGAAGTTCGGCCGCCCGCGCGTCCCGCCAGCGTTCGCGTTCGCGCCGTGGAACGACGCCATCTTCGGCTCGGCGAGCGTCCGCGCCGTCGCGAAGAAGATTCGCGACAACAAGATCCCGTCGAGCGTCCTCTGGACCGAGGACTGGCGCGGCGGCGAGTTCGACGGAGATCACTACGCGCTCAAGGAAGAGTACGACGTCGATCGCGCGCTCTATCCGGACTTCGAGGCCGTCGCGCAGGAGCTCCACGCGAGCGGCTTCAAGTGGCTCGTCTACTTCAACACGTTCGTCGAGCAGACGAGCAAGGCGTGGCCCGAGACGGCGCCGAACGGCCTTCTCATCAAGGGCGCCGACGGGCAGCCGTATTCCTTCGTCGACGCGAAGATCCACAAAGCGTCGCTCGTCGATCTCTCGAGCGCCGACGGAACGAAGTGGATCGTCGGGAAAATGAAGGCGGCGATCGCGCTCGGCGCCGACGGTTGGATGGGCGACTTCAGCGAGTGGCTGCCGACGGACGCGACGCTCGCGGGCGGAAGCGGCCTCGACCTCCACAACCGCTACCCGGTCCTGTGGCAGACCGCGCAGCGACAAGCGCTCGACGAAGCGTTCGCGGCCGATCACATCGAGCGCCTCTCGTTCGTGCGATCGGGTTGGTTCGGATCGCCGCCGCTCGTCGACGTCTGGTGGCCGGGCGATCAGCGCACCGATTGGGCCGCCGACGACGGAATGCCGAACGTCGTGCCGATGGGAATCGGCGTTGGCCTCAGCGGGATCTCGACGTACGGGAGCGACGTCGGCGGCTACCAGAACGCGACGAACGGACCGACGACGAAGGAGCTGTTTTTTCGGTGGACCGAGCTCGGCGCGTGGTCCCCCGTCATGCGCACTCATCACGGCTCGTACCCGAAGCTCAATTGGAATTTCCAGAGCGACGACGAGACGCTCGCGCACTGGGGACGCTACGCGCGCCTTCACGTGTCGCTCGCGCCGTACCTTCGCGCGCTCGCGCAAGAAGCGCACGACACGGGCGTCGCGATTTGGCGCGGACTCTTCGTCGAGTTCCCCGACGACGAGAAGGTGTGGCCGATCGCCGACGAAGTGATGGTCGGACCTTCGATCGTGATCGCGCCGGTGCAGGTGCAAGGCGCGACGCAGCGCGATGTCTACCTCCCCGCCGGGACATGGTTCCCGTGGAGCGGCGGCGCGAGCCTTCAAGGCGGGCAGACGACGACGGCGCAGGTGCCGCTCGGCGAGATCGCAGCCTATGCGCGCGCGGGATCCGTCGTGCCCACGTATCCCGACGGAGTGGAGACGCTCACAGTCGAGGCGTCGAACGTGCCGAACGCGGGGCGCGCGCGCGACGATCGCGTCGTCTACGTCTTTGCCGGCGGGAAGGCGAGCTTCACCGAGTCGCCCGACGCCGGCGGCCTCTCGTACGCCGTCGACGTCGGCGGCGGCACGGACGTGACGTGGAACGGTGCGACGCTCTCTGCGTGCGCCGCGCCGCTGGTCGCGCCGTGCATCGAAGCAGGCGATCATGTGACGACGGCACACGTCGTAGGGCCGGGCGTCCTCGGTTCGCCCGCCGTGAAGGCGACGATCACCGGCGGCAGCGCGACGCGCGTGCTGACGATCGTCGTGCGGAGCTGATCGATTGCGTACGCTCGTCTGGTTCCGCGGAAAGGATCTCCGCGTCGCGGATCACGCGCCGCTGGTAACGGCCGCATCGGAAGGGGAGATCGTTCCGGTGTTCGTGCTCGATCCGTACTTCTTCGCGCCCGAGCGCGCGCGTCTGTTGCCGCATCGGATCCAGTTTCTGCTCGAGTCGATCGCGTCGCTCGCGGCGAATCTCGCGCAGCTCGGCACGCGCCTCGTCGTAGCGTCGGGGAAGAGCGTGGATGTCGTGCCAGAGCTCGCCGCACGTCTCCGTGTCGATCGTGTCGTCGCGCATCGGTGGACCGAGCCGTTCGGACGCGAGCGAGATCGCCGCGTCGCCGCCGCGCTGCGCGTGCCGTTCGATCTCGTCGAGGGCGAGACGCTCGCGCCGCCCGGTTCGATCCTCACGGCGGGCGAGACGCCGTTTGCGGTCTACACGCCGTTCGCGCGCGCGTTCGCGTCGAAGGCGTCGATCGCGCCTCCGCTCCGCGCGCCGAAGTCACTCCCACCGCTCCCCGCGGACGTCGAACCGATCGCACCGCGCGAGTCGCTGCCGACGCTCACGTCGCTCGGCATCGTGCACAATCCACGTATCCTTGCGGGTGGCGAGCGCGCCGGTCGTGCACGCCTCGACGCGTTCTTCCGAGGTCCAGCCGCGCATTACCACGACGCGCGCGATCGCATGGATCTCGACGGCACGAGCCGCCTCTCCGTCGATCTGAAGTTCGGCACCGTCTCGGCGCGGACGGTGTGGAACGCGGCGCATCGACCCGGCGTCCCCAACGTCGCGCTCGAGAAATTCCGCTCGGAGATCCTCTGGCGCGAGTTCACGCACCACACGCTCTTTCATCGCCCCGAGCTTCTCCGCGAGCCGTTCCGTCGCGACTTCGTCGGATTCCCATGGCGGACCGACGACGCGGCGTGGCGCGCGTGGAAAGACGGCACGACGGGGTACCCGATCGTCGACGCGGCCGCGCGCCAACTCGTCGCCGAAGGCTTCGTCCACAACCGGGCGCGGATGATCGCGGCGAGCTTTCTCACGAAGCACCTTCTCATCGACTACCGCCTCGGCGAAGCGCACTACATGGCGCTCCTCACCGATGGCGACTGGGCGCAGAACAACGCCGGCTGGCAGTGGTCGGCCGGATGCGGATGCGACGCGCAGCCGTACTTTCGCGTCTTCAATCCGATGACGCAGGGCGAGCGCTTCGATCCCGAGGGCGCGTACGTTCGACGTTGGGTGCCGGAGCTCGCGCGCATGCCCGCGAGCCACGTGCACGCGCCGTGGACCGCGCCGCCGGCTGTCCTCAGCGACGCGGGCGTCACGCTCGGATCGAGCTACCCGCGCCCGATCGTCGATCACGCGATCGCGCGCACACGATTTCTCGACGTCGCAAAACGACATCTCGCGCGGCCGAAGTGAGGTCGCTTGCATCGCGCCCCCAAAGCGGTTATCGACCGATCGGTCGAATAATCCAAAAGAGGAGCGAATCATGCGCATTCTTGCGGTCAGCACACGCGCGGTCGTCGCGGCGGCGGTTCTCTATGCATGCGGTGGCGCGGGCAGCGGAGGCGAGGGGTCGCCAGGATCCTCGACGGGGTCGGACGCATCCGTCGCGCTCGATGGGGCGAGCGGGCATGGCGACGCGGGGGTCCTCGGCGATGCATCGTCGATGTCCGATGCGAGCACCGACGCTCCCACCGCTCCGCTCGGTTGCGACTCCGGCATGTGCGGGAGCTTGGTCGGCCACGTCAGCCGCAAGTCCACGACGATGGCGCAGCACGGCGGCGTCGGGAACGTCTACATCGCCGTCTTCGATGGCAATCCGATCGCCGACCAGGCGAACGCGAAGGTCGTCGCGCAGACGGTGCTGATGAACGTCGATCTCAGAGCGAGCACCGCGTCGATCGCGTACCGCGTCGACGGCATTCCCGTGCGCGCTACCGAGTACCAAGTCGTTGCGTTCCTCGACGACGACCACAACGCGAGCGCGACGAGCCCGGCGCCGAGCAAGGGCGACCTCGTCACGATAGATCTCATGGCGTTCGGCGGCGTCAAAGCGCCGGTGACGAAGAGCGGAGACACGACGCTCGACCTCCAGCTCAACGCGGCGCTCCCGTGACGCGCGTCGCGGCGCTCGGAGTCTTGGTCGTCGCGAGCGCGGCGTGCGGATTGTCCTCGTCGCCGACGGGCGGTGAGAGCGCCATCGCGGACGCTGGCCCCGACGCCGTCACGGATTGTCCGTCCGCGCGCGAGGGCGATGCCTACGCGTGCGCAGAGGCGCGCTTCTGGGCGGCGTTTCGACAGGCGGGTTTGCCAGCGCGAAAGGACGCCGAGGCCACTCTCATCGCCGTGATCGCGGCGAACGGATCGCCGGCCGACAATCGCGGGAGCGCGCTCATGCACTTTCGCCTCGCGCAGCTCCGCCTCGCCATGTCGCTCGAGAACGGCCAACGCGACTACGTCATTCACTCGAACGACATGATCGTCGGTGAGCTCGATCGTGCGACGACCCTCGACGCCTATGGCGGGATCATCGCGCCGTGGAAGGATGCGATGCAGATCGCGACGGCGGCGATCCTCGGCGACTGGGGCGAAGCGGTGAAGCTCGCGAACCGCGGCTTCGACAACATCGCGCTGAACCCGCTCGGGAACACGCTGTCGCTGAGCGGCACGACGATCGGATTTCCGATGAGCACCGGCGTCCCCGCGCGGACGGCCTCGTTCTTGGACCGCTGGCGATGCGCCGGCGTCGTTTGGTGCGATGCGAACACCGAGCATGCGCCGTACGCGCGGCCTGGGCTCGGCTATCACTTCGCGGAGGCGTATGCGCGCGTGGGCGACGCGGACAAAGCGCGGCGGTATCTCGCGGAGGCACTCAGCGCGCCTGGTACGGACACCTGGCCGTACAAGTACATTGCCGAACGCGCGGCCGCGGACGTGGGCGCGTTCGTGAAGCGCTTCGCGGATCTCGGCGCCGACGGGTCCGCGTTCGACGTGGTCTACGCGAACCAACCCTACGGTTGCCTTTTCTGCCACGCGAAACCGTGAGCGCGTCGCACGGGCTTGCCCGCGCGGCGTCCTGTGCGCCATGGTGCGCGCATGCTCGTCGCTGCGCTCCCGTCCGTCCGCGAAGGACTGCACTGGGTTGCGAACCACACGGGCGTGCCTGTGGTGCTCGTCGCGGCGGTCGGGATCGTGGTCTCGTGGCGGGTTTTCAAGCGGGTCGTCGGTCTCGCGATCGAGGTCGTCGTCGTGCTCGTGCTTCTCTTGATCGCCACCAGAGTCGGCTGGATTTCGTGGTAAAGAGCGCTCCGTTCGAACAAGGAGCCATGCGCCATGAAGCTTTCGGATCTGAAGATCATCGTCTCGGGCGCCGCCGGTGGAATGGGGCGGCACTTCGCGGTTCGCCTCGCCGAGGCGGGTGCGCAGGTCGCCATCGGCGACGTCAACGAAGCGGGCATCGCCGAAACCGCGGCGCTCGGTAAGGGTCCGGGGAAGATCCACGCACGCAAGCTCAACGTCGCCGACGAGGCCGACGTCGCCTCGTTCGTGAAGTGGGCGCACGAGTCGATGGGCGGCCTCAACGGCCTCATCAACAACGCCGGCATTCTTCGTGACGGTTTGCTCGTGAAGAAAGATCGCGAGACCGGCGCGGTGAAGGGGCTGTCGAAAGAGCAGTGGGACGCGGTCATCGCGGTGAACCTCACCGGCGCGACGCTCCTCGCGCGCGACGTCGTCGTGAAGATGGTCGAAACGGGATCGAAGCCAGGTGTCATCGTCAACATGTCGAGCGTCGCGCGGCACGGCAACCGCGGGCAGTCGAACTACACGGCGGCGAAGGCGGCGCTCGCGGCGAACACGGTGACGTGGGCGCGCGAGTTCGGCGCGTATGGCATTCGCGTCGGCGCGATCGCGCCCGGCATGATCGAGACGCCGATGACGCAAGGGATGAACGCGAAGGCGCGCGAGGCGCTCGTCGCGGCGGTTCCGGTCGGACGCATCGGTGCGCCCGAGGACATCTGGATCGCCGTGAAGTTCGTCCTCGAGTGCGACTACTTCAACGGTCGCACCATCGACGTCGACGGCGGATTGTCGATGTAACATGCCGGTCATCAGCGCGCGCGGGCTCGCGAAGGCCTACGGTCCGCAGACCCTCTTCACGGGTCTCGCGCTGACGGTTCGTTCGGGAGAGAAGGTCGGGCTTCTCGGCGTCAACGGCGCCGGAAAGTCGACGCTCCTGCGCGTGCTCGCGGGGCTCGAGCCGGCGGACGAAGGGGTCGTCGATCGTCGGCGCGACGCGAGCATCCTGTACTTGTCGCAAGAGCCGGAGCTCGATCCAGAGCTGACGCCGCGCGCGCTCGTCGCGCAGGGGCTCGCGGAGTGGCACGCGGCGGTCGCGCGGCACGCGGAAGTGACGCGCGCGCTCGAGTCGGGGACGAGCGGGCACGACGCGCTCGTCGCGGAGCAGGCGAAGCTTGCCGACAGCGTCGAGCGGCTCGGCGGATGGGCGCGTGGGCACGTCGTCGACGACATCCTCGCGAAGCTCGGCGTGCTCGAGATCGATCGACCCGTCGGCAACATGAGCGGCGGCGAGCGCCGGCGCGTCGCGCTCGCGCGGCTCCTCGTCGCGCGGCCAGCGCTGGCGATCCTCGACGAGCCGACGAATCACCTCGACGCCGAGACGATCGAGTGGCTCGAGACGTACCTCGCGTCGGAATACGAAGGCGCGGTCCTCCTCGTGACGCACGATCGCTACGTCCTCGACGCGATCTGCGATCGCATCTTCGAGCTCGACGGAGGCGTGCTCACCGAGTTCGAAGGCGGCTACTCGGACTACCTCGAGCAGAAGGCCGTGATGATCGCGCAGGCCGAGCGCGTCGAGCAGAACCGGATGAACTTTTTGCGTCGCGAGCGCGCGTGGCTGGCGCGCGGCGCGCGTGCGCGGTCGACGAAGCAGAAGGCGCGGATTCATCGCGCGGAGGCGGCGATCGCGATCGATGCGCCTCGCGAAGCGGCGCGCGTCACGCTGGAAGCGACGACGAAGCGCTTGGGCAAGACGATCCTCGATCTGCGCGACGTGACGATCGGCATCGGTGGACGGACGCTCGTCGAGCACCTGACGATGCTGCTCGTCGCCGGCGATCGCATCGGGATCGTCGGCAAGAACGGCGTCGGAAAGACGACGCTGCTTCGCATCGCATCGGGCGAGCTCGACGCCGTCGCGGGCGAGGTCGTGCGCGGCGTCCAGACGCGCGTCGCTTACTTCGACCAGGCGCGCGCGGATCTCGTCGACGACTGGTCCGTCTTCGACAACGTCGCGGGCAGGGAAGGGGCGGAGCGAACCGGTGGCGGCGTCGTCGAGCTCGGCGAACGGCGCATCGAGCTTCGCACGTACCTCGATCAGCTCCTCTTCGACGTCTCGAAGCAGCGGCAAAAAGTCGGCTCGCTCTCTGGCGGCGAGCGCGCGCGCGTCGCGCTCGCGAAGATTCTCAAGACCGGCGCGAACCTCTTGCTCCTCGACGAGCCGACCAACGATCTCGACGTGACGACGCTCGGCGCGCTCGAAGAGCTGCTCGAGACGTGGCCCGGATGCGCGCTCGTCGTGTCGCACGATCGCGCGTTCTTGAACCGCGTGGCGACATCGATCCTCGCGTTCGAGCCGCCGCGCGCGATCCTCTACGCCGGAAACTACGACACGTACCGATCGCTCAAGGCGCAGGCCGAGGCGCGTGATGCGGCGAGCGCCGTCGACGCGAAGCGAGCGGCGTCGGCCCCGCCGCCGGCGGCAGCGACGACGCGCGACGCGAAGCCACTGACGTACGCGGAGCGGCTCGAGCTCGAAGGGCTCCTCGATCGCGTCAGCGCGGCCGAAGAATCCGTGGCGGCGCTCGAGGCGCGGCTCGCGGATCCGGCGCTCTACGGAAAGCCGACCGACGAGGCGCGAGCGTTGGCCGCGAACCTCGACGCGGCGCGCTCCGAAGCGGCGCGCCTGACCGCTCGCTGGGAGGAGCTCGCCACGAAGAGCGACGGCCGTCCGAAAAAGTGATGCCCGGCGCGAAGTTCGGCTTGCGCGCGCCCCTTTTTCGACCCACGGTCCGTGTGTGTATAAAGTGACGTTTGTGTGACGTACCGATGGCGGTAGTGGAGCTAACCCGACCCGCAGACATCACCGCCGACGACGAAGAGTTGAGCGGCGCGGTCGATGTCCGCCTCGATGTCCACGATGCTTCGCGCATCGAGTGGAGCGTGACGGTTCCGATCTCGCGACGAGGACGTCGAAGCTACGCGATCGATCTCGAGCTGGAGATCCCGGCGAACGTGTTCGCGCGTCACTCGCCGTGGGATCAGCTCCAGTCGTGGACGCGTCTCGATGGTCCGGCCGAGACCGTCGAGCCGGGCTCGCGCGTGACGATCGACACGCTGCGGCGCGCGACGATCTCGTTCGCGCACAAGCTCGCGCGCGCAGGCGAGGGCTTCGCGCGTCACTGCCGGCTCGCGGGTGCGCTCTGCTCGATGGGCCGCCGCGAAGAGCTCGAAGAGGGCCTCCTCCTCTGGGTCGGCGTCGCGACCAACACCACCGAGGACGCGCGCGTGCGCCTCGTTCCGTCGGCGAACGGCGAGAGCGCGGAGATTCGTCGCGAGCGTGGCCTCATCGACGAGTACGTGAGCGTGCGCCTCCTCGAGATGCTCGCGAACGCCGAGCGCGCGCTCGCGTCGCTCGGGGCGTCACTGAACGCCGAGAGCTACGCCGACGCGATCGCGCAGGGCGAGCGCCTCATCGGTGAAGCGCTCTCGCACGAGGTCGACTACCGCCAGACGCGCGGGTACATCTGCGCCGATCCGACCTCCATCGTCACGCTCGAGCAGTACCTCGATCGCGCGAGCCGCCTGAAGAAGCATTTCCAGGAGGTGCTCTTCCTCGAGCCGGAGACGTACCACGTCGCCGATCGCATCCATCACTGGGTCGCGGCGTTCGTCGCCGTCGTCGCGGCGACGTGGGCGTTCGCTTGGCAGATCTGGCTTTTGAACCGCGCTCCGACGGCGGGCTCGACGCTCGGCTCGGGGCTCTTCGTCGTCGCGGTCATTGGCGGGCTCGTCTACGCGGCGAAGGATCGCATCAAGGAGATCGGGCGATCGTGGATCTCCGGCAACGTTCACCGCTTCTACGCGCAGCGCGTCGCACGCTGGCGCGCTCCCGCGCGTCGCCTCGCGGGACGCGACGTCGTGGTCAGCGCGCGCGAGTCGTTCGACCAGGCCGTGCGAAACCAACCCGATCCGCTCAACCCCGACAGCGGCGCGTCGACCGCGGCGACGCTCGTGCGCTTCACGCATCGCGGGCACGTCATCCCGCACGACACGCTCCACGCCGACGGCGTCCGCCGCGTGAAGCACATCTTTCGTTACGACTTGTCGCCGCTCTTCACGCGCCTCGACGACGCCGTGAAGAAGGTACCGGTGCTCGACGCCGCGACGAAGAAGGTCCGCTTCATCGCCGCGCCGCGCGTCTACCGCGTACCCGTGTCGCTCGTCGTGACGTGCGGCACCGAGCGGCGTGACGAGCGCGCGACGCTCGTCATCCACAAGCGTGGCCTCGAGCGGATCGAGTCGGACACGAGCGCCGACGATCTGGACACCGGCGTCCTCCCGATGTGATCGGCGATGTGACGAGTGACGGGGCGCGAAGAGCGCGCTAAGGGTCGCGTTCGATGGACCGCGCGCGCGTCTGGCCCGATTTCGACGACGCGTGGATCGTGCACATGGACGACGATCTCGTCGTCATCGACAAGCCCGTCGGGATGCCGACGCAAGCGGCCGACCCGGAAATCGCGGACGACGTCGTGACGCGCGTTCGCGCGCACCTCGGCGCGACGTACCTCGGCGTGCACCAGCGCCTCGATCGCGAGACGTCGGGCGTGCTCGCGATGACGCGGCGGCGCGAGGCGAACGGGCGGATGGCGCAGCAGTTCGAAGGGCGCGCGGTCGAGAAGCGGTACGTCGCGTGCGTCACGGGGTGGCGCGGGAAGGGGAAGACGACGCTCGAGGACGCGCTGCTCCCTGGCGATGGCGGCAAGATGGACGTCGTCTCGCCGCGGGCGCGCGGCGCGCTGCGGGCGGTGACGCATGTCCGCGTGCTCGGGCGTTCGGGCGATCGCACGATGCTCGAGCTGACGCTCGAGACGGGGCGAACACACCAAGCGCGCGTGCAGCTCGCGCACGCGGGATCGCCGATCGCGGGCGACGTGCTCTATGGAGGCGCGCGCGCACCGCGGCTCCTCCTTCATGCGCAGTCGCTCACGCTCGATCACCCGACGCGGGGCGGTCGTGTTTGCTACGAGGCCAAGGTCCCGCCCGATTTCGATACGTGGATCGCGCGGGGCGATCTCGGCGACGCCATCTTCGACGACGCCGCTGCCGTGACACGCGCCGTGAAGCGCGCCGTCGGACGTCGCTACGGGCTCGGACGCTCCGAAGGCGGACCGCGCGCGACGACCGCGTTTCGCGTCGTCAACGAAGCGGGCGACGCGCTCCCGGGCCTCGCCGTCGACATCTACGGCGCGCACCTCGTCGCGCAGCTCTACGGCGACTCCGCGCGCGACGGTGGCGATCCGTGGGCGAGCGAATCACGACGCGCGCGCGTGCTCGACGGGCTCTTCGCGCTCGGCGTCGACGGCGTCTACCTCAAGGTGCGACCGAAGCAGGCGAACGTCATCGTCGATTCGCGCCGCGAAGATCTCGCGCCGAGTCTGCCCCTCCGCGGTGATGCGGCACCCGAGGTCTTCGCTGTGCTCGAAGAGACCGTGCCGTACCTCGTTCGTCTCGGCGACGGCCTCTCGACCGGCATATTCCTCGATCAGCGCGCGAACCGCCGTCGCGTGCGCGAGCTCACGGCCGGACAGAGCGTCGCGAATCTCTTCGCGTACACGTGCGCGTTCAGCGTCGCGGCAGCCGTCGGTGGCGCGAGTCGCACCGTCAGCGTGGACGCGTCCGCGGCGGCGCTCGAGCGTGGGCGAGAGGGGATGGCGCACGCGGGTGTGCTGTCGGCGGATCACACGTTCGTTGCGGAGGACGCGTTCCGATGGTTGGCGCGCGCGGCGACGAAGAAGGAGCGCTTCGATCTCGTCCTGCTCGATCCGCCGAGCTACTCGTCGACGAAGCGACGACGCTTCGTGGCGTCGAGCGACTACGCAGAGCTCGCAGCGGCCGCGCTCGCGATCGTCGCGCCGGGCGGGCGCCTCCTGGCATGCACGAACCACCGCG